>JBBQFG010000113.1:0-16385 GCA_038321765.1 Elainellales cyanobacterium | reverse complement strand
GCGGGCGGCACAGACTTTTAGGATTTTATGTTTAATTAAGCCCATCTAGTTAAGTAGGTGGGCTTAATTAAATATATAGCCATAGGTATAAAGCTTCGAACATGCCAGCGTCATTCCCGCGCCGGCGGGAATCCACCCCCGCACCTATCGAGCAGATGGATTCCCGCCTGCGCGGGAATGACAGGGAGGCGTCCTATTGATCATGGCTACCTAAATATAAGATTCTAAAACCCTGCGCCGCCCGCACAGCGGGCGGCGCAGGGTTTTAGAATCTTATATTTAGGTTGAACTACTTAAGCGAATTAATCAGTATTGAACCCTCTAGGTCAAATAATTAGCCCAGGTTTTAACCACCTCGTCTGAACCATACCAGCGCTTGCCGGGTCGAGGCGAGTGCAGTACGTCTTCTAGAGTTAGGTTTTCGGCATTGTCGAGATGGGCAGCGGCAATAGGAGTAATGCCATCTCCCCAACACTGCCCTGTACCGCAGGTGATTTCGTAGCTGCTGTAGGCAAACCAGCTACCCAGACGGCGATCGCCATAGATAGCCTTACCCGCAACACACACATAGCGCACTTGAGGATAAAACGCGCCGGGATAGTTATCTTTGACAAAGTTCAGGTTGCGTTTAGTCCAGCGCTCTTGGCTAACGTGAGGGGTGCCTAGCGTAACCAGGGTTGCAACGTTGGGGTGGGCTTTCCAGAGACAGAGTTGGTCGCGATCGCCGAGATGCACCGCGTAGGGAATTTCGCCGAGATAAATCCGCGAAATCCATCCTCCGGCGGAATGGCCGACCAGGTTGATGCGATCGCTCCCCGTTTGCTCCATAACTTGCTTAACGGTTTGATCTAATGCCGCTAAGATTGGCCGCATGGATCGACCACCAATTGTCGGCAACCAATCTCGGCGCTGCAACGCTACTGTCACGGCTGGCACCCCCAACGCCCCCAGCGCCACTTCCATCTCACGATAGGGGGCAGCATTCGCCAGATATCCAGGCAAAATGACGGTCGGTAGCGACATAAACAATGGCGTTAGGTAATGGGAACGGGTGAATTGTGGGGGCGTGCGGTGGAGGCGGTTCGCGAACCGCCTCTAGAACCCCTTACACGACACCTAAACTGGCGCTACCGCCGACATCTGCTTTTCGAGCAGCAGCTTAGACCGTCTAACCAGTTCAGGCACGGGAACCGGGTAATTTCCCGTGAAACAGGCTGAGCAAAAGGTATTGGTATCAACCTTAGTAGCTTCTAACATCCCGTCCCAACTGAGGTATGCCAGCGAATCTACCCCAATTTGCTCACCAATTTCCTGCACTGTCTTGGTGGCTCCAATTAACTGGCCTTGGTTGTCAGTATCAATGCCATAGAAACAGGGGTGAGTTACAGGGGGTGACGAAATCCGCATGTGAACCTCGATCGCTCCAGCGTCACGCAGCGCTTTTACCAGTTTGCGACTGGTGGTACCCCGCACAATTGAGTCGTCTACCACCAGCACCCGTTTGCCAGCGAGCACGTCCCGCAAGGGGTTGAGCTTCATGCGAATGCCAGATTCGCGCATACTTTGAGTGGGTTGAATAAAGGTGCGCCCAACATAGCGATTTTTGATCAATCCCTCAGCATAGAGAATTCCCGATGCTTGCGAGTAGCCAATGGCCGCTGGAATGCCCGAATCGGGTACACCCATCACCAGATCGACCTCAGCCGAATTTTCCAGCGCTAGCTGGCGACCAAGCCGCAATCGGTAACTGTATAAGCTCTCCTCATGCATAATGCTATCGGGTCGAGCGAAGTAAATCATTTCAAAGATGCAGAGTTTGCGCGTTTCGGGTGCCGCCCAGCGGAACGACTCTAGCCCCTGCTCGGTAATCCACACCAGTTCTCCAGGGGCTACATCCCTTACGTAATCCGCCCCAATAATGTCTAACCCGCAGGTTTCTGATGCAATCACATAGCGGGGAATGCCGTGGGTGTCTTCGTTAGACAAAACCCCAATGACCAAGGGGCGAATGCCATTGGGGTCGCGGGTAGCCAGTAGCCCAGCGGGGGTACCGATCGCCAAACTAAAAGCACCTTTGCAGCGCTGAAATGCAACAGTGGCAGCCTCTAACCATCCCTGCCCCCCATTCACAGCTTCGGCGATCGCCAGCGCAATTAGTTCTGAGTCGGTAGTGGTCAACAGTTCTAAATTGACGTTAAACGCCAGCAACTCCTCGCGCAATTCTGAGGCATTCACCAAGTTGCCGTTGTGGGCTAGTGCCAGCGACCCTAGCCGTGTTGGTACTACGGCAGGTTGAGCATTCACGACCCGACTAGACCCCGTCGTGGAGTAGCGAGTATGGCCTACTGCTAAATCTCCCACTAAGTTCTGCAAAATCTGCTCACTAAAGACCTGAGATACCAGCCCCATATCTTTGTGCAGGTGAACCTGGAGATTGTCGGCTGGCGCAGCATTGAGATACTGACTAGCGTTGCCGAGCGATGCTCCCTCAAAGGTGGCGATCCCAGCCGACTCCTGTCCTCGATGCTGCAAGGCGTACAGCCCAAAGTAGGTCAGCTTCGCCACGTCTTCACCAGGCGAGTATACGCCAAATACGCCACAGGCCTCTTCGGGTTTATCAGGACGAGATGCATCTGGCTCGCACTCGACTTGACCAGAGCACCGATTGTCAGGGGAAGAACAATCTGCAAAATCAGGTATCTCAGGCATCATGGGTGATTCAGCTCCGGGTCTGGTAAGTAAGCAGGCAACTTAAAAAAACAGATAAGGGGAAAAAGCAGATAGGTGGATAAAGCAGATATGGCAGCGGCAGAACCTCTACCGTCGTCAAAGGACTGAAACCCCTAAACAAACTTATAGAAATCCCAAATAACTGGTGAAACGCCCCACCCTCCGGGCAAGGCGCTTCACCAATCACTCATGCGTTGAGGCGTTGGATAGGACTACAAGCCATTAAGCGATCGCCACATTGTTAAGTAGTTCAACCTAAATATAAAATCCTAAAACCCTGCGCCGTCCGCTGCGCGGACGGCGCAGGGTTTTAGGATTTTATATTTACTTCAGCCCACATTGTTATTGAGTTTTTAATCGCTTCTTAATATTCCCACATGAATACGGGTCACGTGACGCGAAACCTGAAAATTACAGCCATCTGACTGACGTTGTGCGCCATACTCTACGGACGTGCTGTGTCATCAACAGCGCTCAAACCTAAAGCGCCAAACGCCGTTCAATAGCAGTTGCCCAGCGATCGCCCATATCCGTTATGCTAGCGCTAATAATTGAGAAACCACTGGCATTTGCAAGAGACAGTGGTGTGATATCCGATCCCACCCGTCCTAGTTGCTGCCAAGCACTCCCTAACTGCTGCGTCAGATAGGCTTCCCACGCATCGACCTGAGCTGGCGCTATCGAAACGAGAATGCGAGCACCACCTTCGCCAAATAAGAGTGTGTCAAGGCGGCAGGTTTCTGCTTGAGGGGTGCCACTAATCGGCTGGACTTCGTTGTCCAGAGTCTCTATTCCCAGCGTGACATCTGCTCCTCGTCTGCCGCTAATACAGCATTCGGCCAAGGCTACTGCTAGCCCTCCTTCGGCACAGTCGTGAGCAGAGCGCACCCAGCCCCGGCGAATTCCGTCGCGGCAAGCGGTCTGTACGTGCCGTTCTAACTCAAAATTGACCAAGGGTGGCGTTCCAGCCACGGTGTTGTGAACCACGGCCAAATATTCGGACGCGCCCAGAGTCAGCCCTGTTTGCAGGTGTCCCAGCAGGTAGATTACATCGCCTTCGGCCTGCCAGCCTTGCCCCACGGTTTTACTGAGATCAGGGACTAGACCCACCATGCCCACAACAGGAGTCGGGTAGATTGGGGTGGGCTTGCCCTCTGCGTCCAAGGTTTCGTTGTAAAGCGACACGTTGCCGCCCGTTACGGGAGTATTTAACTCACGGCAGGCATCGGCTAGGCCGCGACACGCTTCTGCTAATTGCCAATAGCCAACCGGGTTTTCAGGGCTACCAAAGTTGAGGTTGTCGGTGACGGCTAGCGGGTCTGCGCCTACACAGCTCAGATTGCGGGCAGCTTCTGCGACGGCCATTCTTGCCCCTTCGTAGGGATGTAAGTAAACATAGCGGGCGTTGCAATCGACTGTGGCAGCCACACCGGAATTAAAGGCAGTTTGAGAGGACGAAAGAGATTCGGATTTGCCCTTTGCAGAGCCTGAGATAGAATCAGGAGTTGGTGTTTCGACTTGGGGGCGAAGTCGAATGATGGTGGCATCGGCATCGCCAGGAAGGAGGAGGGTATTGTTTTGAACTTGGTGGTCGTATTGGCGGTAGACCCAGCGCTTAGAGGCGATGCTGGGCGTATCGAGCAGGGTGAGCAGCACATCAGTCCAAGAGAGGTGGCGATCGCCCACTGTAATCCCTTCAATCGGACTGGCAGGTAACGCAGCGTCGCTCCAAGCCCAGGCGTTACGGGCATATTCAGGCGGTTCTGTTAGCAGCGCGTGATGGTAGATCGGGGTATTGTCCGCTAGGGCGTTAGCAGGAATTTCGGCAGCGATCGCGCCTTGAAACAGAATGCGAACGATTGGGTCTGCGATCACGGTTCCGGCGACGACAGCGTGTAGCCCCCAGCGGTGGAAAATGTCGATTAGCTCTTGTTCGCGTCCGGCGATCGCCACAAATAGCATCCGCTCTTGCGACTCAGATAGTAGATACTCATAGGGCACCATCCCCGTTTCGCGCACGGGAATTTTATCTAGGTCTAGCTCAATGCCCACGTTACCCTTGGCCGCCATCTCGGCAGTTGAGCAGGTGATCCCAGCCGCTCCCATGTCTTGGGCAGCGACAACCGCTCCGGTTTTGAACGCTTCCAAGCACGCTTCGATCAAAGATTTTTCTAGAAATGGATCGCCAACTTGAACCGCAGGGCGATCGTCAATCGAGGCGCTACTCAGCTCGGCGCTGGCAAAACTAGCTCCGCCCATGCCATCGCGTCCAGTCGTAGACCCCACATACAGCACAGGATTACCGATTCCAGCCGCGCCAGATTTAACGATATCCGTGGTTTCCATCAAGCCCAACGCCATTGCGTTGACCAGGGGATTGCCAGAATAAGCGGGATCAAAATAGACCTCGCCCCCAACCGTAGGCACCCCGACACAGTTGCCGTAGTGGGCAATGCCAGATACCACACCGCTAAACAACCGCCGCGTTCGGGCATCACTCAAATCCCCAAAGCGCAGCGAATTGAGGATAGCGATCGGACGTGCCCCCATGGTAAAAATGTCGCGCAAGATGCCGCCTACGCCTGTGGCTGCCCCTTGAAACGGTTCTACCGCAGAAGGGTGATTGTGCGATTCGATTTTGAATGCCAGCCGCAGCCCATCGCCCAAATCTACAACGCCTGCATTTTCACCCGGCCCCACCAAAACCCGATCGCCCGTAGTCGGAAATTGCTTCAACAACGGTCGAGAATTTTTGTAGCAGCAGTGCTCTGACCACATCACCCCAAACATACCCAGTTCTGCACGGTTGGGATGTCGTCCTAAACGGCGAACAATGTCTTCATACTCCTCTGGCTTTAGACCTTCGGCAGCGATTTCTTGGGGCGAAAATGGAGCAGCAGACGTAACAGACATGGCAGCCCTAATAAAAGCATTACAGACTAATTCTAGAGCGAAGGCTCATGTGGGAATAAATTGTCTTGGTTTTTCGGTTAAGACAAGAATGGGCGGGGACAAAATCCTCGCCCATTCTTGTCTTAATTTCTGGTATAGCCATAGTCATAAAGCTTAGGACATGCCAGCGTCATTCCCGCGCAGGCGGGAATGACGCTGGCATCCTATTGATCATGGCTACCACTATATTTGGTCGAGTGGCGATCGCCACAGGTACATTCCATGCAGCCAAACCATCAACCTACCTTCAGCAAGCCCTAGTAAGCGTCTTGCAGTTCGAAGAAGTCAGGCGAAATATAGTCCTTCCGTAACGGATAGCCAACCCAGTCTTCTGGCATCAAGATCCGCTTCAGATTTGGATGCCCTTCGTAGATAATTCCATACATGTCATAACTTTCGCGCTCTTGCCAGTCAGCCGCCTTCCAGATCCAATACACCGATGGCACCTTTGGATCTTCTCTGGGCAAAAATACTTTAACGCATACTTCATCTGGGCGATCGGCATTGTCTGCCAATTTGATCAGACGATAGCCGCTAACTAAATCACCACCAGGACTCGTGTCATAGGCAAATTGACACTGCAAACAGTTAAATCCATAGGCGTATAGGGCTGTCGCAAACGGAATCAAAAACTCCCGATCGACCTTGAGCACCTCTACTCCTACCCGATCTGGTTCCATTGCTTCGTGCTCAAAGCCATTCTCAGTGAGCCACTTAGAGGTTTTGCCTGCTTCTACGATCTGTGTCGTTTCGCTCTGTGTCGTTTCCTTAGACGCTTCAGCCACGCTCGCTCACCTCCGGTTCAACTTGCTGCAATGCCGGAGTCATCGGCATACCAAATGCTTCCGTCAGTTCCTTAGGAGGTGCTTGACGGCTAGACGACCGCATGTAGCTACCCGTAAGGATATCCGGAGTCTCTTTCATTTTGTGAGACACCGTGTAAAAACGATGAGTTTGAGCCACCTGTCCTCGCTCTGCCAGAGACTCACTGGAAATTTTCTTACGCAGTTTGATGATGGCATCGATAATGGCTTCAGGGCGGGGTGGGCAACCGGGTATGTATACATCCACCGGGATCAGCTTGTCTACTCCGCGAACTGCTGTGGGCGAGTCCACGCTAAACATGCCGCCCGTAATTGTGCAAGCGCCCATAGCGATTACATATTTGGGATCAGGCATTTGCTCGTAGAGCCGCACCAATGCCGGAGCCATCTTCATCGTAACGGTGCCGGCTGTAATAATCAGATCTGCCTGACGGGGGCTAGAACGGGGCAATAAGCCAAAGCGGTCAAAGTCAAATCGGGAGCCAATCAGCGCTGCAAACTCAATAAAACAGCAGGCTGTGCCATACAGCAGCGGCCACAGGCTAGAGAGACGTGCCCAATTATGCAAATCATCAACCGTCGTGAGAATTACGTTCTCTGACAAATCTTTAGTGATCTGCGGCTGTCCAATCGGGTTAAAAATAGTTTCTTTGAGATTACTGGTTTCAGTTCCAGGATTCATGACCATTCCAATGCTCCTTTCCGCCATGCGTAGACCAAACCAATTACCAGAATGGCGATGAACACTAACGCCTCTATGAATGCCAGTAGCCCTAGCTGGTTAAACGCGACTGCCCAAGGATAGAGAAACACTGTCTCTACGTCAAAGATCACGAACACCAGCGAGAACATATAATATCGGATGTTGAACTGAATCCAGGCTCCACCAATGGGTTCCATTCCCGATTCGTAAGTAGTTCGCCGTTCAGGGCTGTACCGCTTGGGACGAAGCACCTGAGATATCACCAGGGCAAGGATGGGAACAAAGGCGCAGATGAGTAAGAATCCTAGGAGATACTCGTAGCCGCTTAAAACAAACACTATGACACTCGCTGCTGGGTAAGAAGGACGAATGGTTACATTAAATTACCTATCATGGTACCCCCTTTTTTCCTTGTTTTGGGAGCCTGGGAAGTCTGAAGGATTAGGTTTTCTTAGAGCATCGAAAGGAAACACCAATATAAGTGGTGAGCGGTTCCGAACCTGCTGAGATGTATTTGGCGGAAGTGGTTTCTCAGATAGTTGCCACTTGCTGCAATTTCGTCTGGACATTGCACTTGCCCACGTGTTTCGCGATCGCTTCCAGCTTATAATCGCTTCCAGCTTATAGTCGCTTCCAGCTTATATTAGACTGCTTGCATAAATGCTTTTTCGAGAGCGTGAATCGGTTCTGACCTGAAATCGAGAGCCGATGCACTCAAGATGTCTACATTGCCCTACCGCCCATGACCCCGTTTGACCTATTAATTGTCGTAATCTACCTGATTACCCTGGTATACGTGGGGTACCGGGCGATGAGCAATATGGAAGATTGGGCAACGGTGCAACTCGATCAAAGTGCCCTCAAGGAGCAATTGACCATCAACGGCCAGCCCGGTGCGATCGCTTTGGCGGTGCCGCTGCAAGGTCAGTATCAGTTCAACAAGATCAACGACCTGGCTCTGATTCTGACCAATAACTCACCCATCCCGCTCTACGTCGATTGGGATCGCAGTACGTTAACCGATTTTAAGGGGCGATCGCGCCGGGTAATTCGCCTCAATCCCAGCATGATTATGGATTTGTCGCGATCGCAGGTATTCAGCGTCATCGCTCCTGGCCAAGCGCTCAGAGAGCGGATCGTGGCCGAAGACATGCTGAAGCGCACTCCCGAAGGCACGTTGCAAGTAGCCGCCCCGATTGTAGATTTGTCAGCAGCCAGAGGATTAGCCCCCGATGGCAAACTGGAATTTTCGTTACGTCTCCTGATCCGCCTAATCGATACAGGCAACGAAACAGATTCAGACATGGCTACTAAAGCTCTACTGTGTAGGTTCATTGTTCGACGAGTTCCCTGGGATCGAGACATGCCCTGGAAAAGAAAATAGGCCAAGGCTTCTAAGTAGATGGACGTAATTAAACATAAAATCCTAAAAGTCTGTGCCGCCCGCGCAGCGGACGGCACAGACTTTTAGAAGCTTGTTTTTATTTGGGTCGAGCTACTTACCATCACCTCACGATTCGTGCTCTCAAACAGGAATTCAGGCAGGAAGTCTACTAGACTTGGAAGATGGGAAGAGGAGGCGCAGGAGGTTGCAGATCATCAGGTCTGAGGAAAGTCCGGGCTCCCGAAAGACCAAGCTTGCTAGGTAACGCCTAGTGCGCGCGAGCGTGAGGATAGTGCCACAGAAAAATACCGCCTGTTGTGTCCTAGTGGGCACTAAATGCCCGCTAGGACACAACAGGTAAGGGTGCAAAGGTGCGGTAAGAGCGCACCAGCAGCGTTGAGAGGCGCTGGCTCGGTAAACCCCGGCTGGGAGCAAGGTCGAAGGGGCAACGGTTGGTCTTTTACCAGCTCCGAGAAGTGGGGCAACCCGCTTCTGCCAATCCGCTTGAGGTGTCTGGTGACAGACATCCCAGATAGATAACCACCCTCTGCTGGCTTGCCATGCAGAGAACAGAACCCGGCTTATGTCCGCCTCTTCCCACCTAATTTTAAGAATAGGCCTCCTGTATGCATCGTTTCCCGGCTTCGCCGGGAAACGATGCATGCCCCCAGAAAGGCATTCATGCAGGAAGTCTGTTGAAGACTATCTAATAGGACTTACGCACCTGATACTTAAAACCCAAGAAAGTTGAATGATTTGCGTAAGTCCTACCTAAGAAATTTAAGGATGATGGATGTTGTTTAGCACCCCCTATCGTGAAAAGCAGCTCCGCACATTGGTGCAGAAGCTGGGATTGCCAGAGGCAGCACCAGTACGATGGGATTTGCTGGATTTAGCGCTGACGCATTCCACAGCATCAGCGTCGGCGAATTATGAACGGCTGGAATTTGTGGGCGATGCAGTGGTGAAGCTGGCGGCGGCAGAGTTTCTGTATGCCACCTATCTTGAGTCAGACGAAGGAGAACTGTCGGCTATGCGGGGGGCGCTGGTGAGCGATCGCCTCTTAGCGGAAATTAGCGATCGCTATGGGTTAGACCGTTACCTGCTAGTTTCGGGTAGCACCCAGGCCGACCATTTAGGCCGAGAAACGCGGTTGGCAGCGGCGCTAGAGGCTCTTTTAGCTGCCCTGTATCTGAGCACTTACACCTTGGAACTGGTGCATCCTTGGTTAGATTTACACCTCAAAGAGCACGCCGAGCGCATCCGCCAAGACCCCACGCTCGAAAACTACAAAGGCGCACTTCAAGGCTTAACCCAAGCCTATTACCAAATGCTCCCGGAGTACAAAATTACCGAAACGGGGCAGCTATACGGCGATCCCGAACGTTTTGTGGCCGAGGTTTGGGTGCAAGAGCGTCTGTGGGGATGTGGTAAAGGCCGATCTAAAAAAGCAGCAGAACAGGCCGCTGCCCAGGTTGCTTTTTTGGCCTTGCAGCAGAGCTTACAAGATTCTTCACCTAATTCTTCACCTAATTCGTCATCTAGTCCATCACCTAGTAGACCGCTTGCCTGAACTTCTCGCTTCGCCAAGAAACAATTTACGCTCGCAAGAAAGCATTTAGGGATTAGCAAACAAAAATCATCCCGGTGTCATTCCCGCGCAGGCGGGAATCCATGATAAGCCTTCTGCTTGAGCCGATATCTTATTTCAACGCAGTTCCCTTACACCAGAAGCTTAGAATTACAAAATAAAATCTGAGTGTCTAGATGCTAAAACTTACGCAGTTGAATGATGTTGCAGGCGCTCCGCGCCTGCAACATCATTCAACTTTCTTAGTTTTTCGTGTGAGGTGCCTAAGTCCTAGATACTTTAGGTGGTGCATTGTGAGAGTAGGTTTCAATGAATACCAAAATAGAGCTGACCTGTCCCCTTCCCTACACCTGGGATGAATCGGATGATGGACAAGCAACGGCTCAAAATGACCAGGGCTGGCTAAACGGCATTGCGGCCAATGCTGCGCCGTTTTCAGACTGGTGGACTAAAGCCCGCATCGTGCAAATGGCGTACGCTCCAACGTACGGCGCAGACCCGGCCATTTACACGGCTTACCGAACCGTTGATGCCATTGCCAAGGCTCTAGTTGAAGAAATTTTGACCTATGGGCAGGCGTTTGACGTAGTGCAGGGTCAGGCGATGTATCCAGGCTTTTTTGAAGCGGTTGACCCTGCGTTTGTGATCAAAACGTTAAATTCTTGGCAAGCTGGGGAATTTACCAAAGCCATTAGTCGCAACTTTGAGGTGTATCGCTACCTCGGTAAAGGCGACACAGCCAGAGAACGGGAGGGGGGCGATCGCTGCTCTCGCAATACATTTTTGGTACTTAGTACAGCGTCGGTTTCTCTTTCGGTAGAACGAACACTGCCCCCTTCCCACAAATTTCGTCCTCTATTTAATGTAGAAGAACTGGCTCATATCATCCACGATCGCGGCATTCAATCGCTGACGCTGCGAACACATGGCTATGCTAACCCAGCGCTGGGGTTCTTTAAATTTTTGGCGCAAGAAGCCAATGTGCTGTTTGCCGATCCCAAACCCAATGCCCAAGCGTTTGATACCCTGGCAGACAAGCATCTTTACATTGGCTACCACTGGCCTAGCGAAATGCCGCTGTTTAACGCGAGTCTAACGCGTGACTCGTTGAGTAACCTGGAAGTGTTGTTCAAGTTTCTGATCAGCGTATTGGTCTTAAGTTTTATTCCAAGCGGCGTGCTGATTGCGCTAACGCGGGTGTTTGAACGACTGCGGATTGTGGAACCAGCAGGGTGGCAGTGGGATTTGGCGATCGCCGCTGGGGTATTTTTTCTATGGCTATCGCTGTTGATGCTGCTGCGGGGGGTGGTGTATCTGCGCGATCGCTACCGTGCCGTTCACTATGGCGCGCCCGACTTGGCAGAGTTTTTTTGGCGACTAGACCAGCATCTGAAGCAGATAAACCTGGCAGAAATGCCCCCACCCAAACCGTTGCTCAACCCAGAGGCCGATCGTCAATGGCTGGCCAAACACCGCAAACAGGTGAACTTGATCGGACACAGCATGGGCGGGCTGGTGGTTGTCAACATGCTGCGGGTGCTCTCTGACCGTTTTGGCAAAGATGACCTAGATAGCTATGAAGACGGTGGCTTGGGAGATTGCTTACGGTTGGGCAAAATCATTTTGGCATCGCCCGATATTCCTCTAGAGCTACTGAGAGAAGGGCGGAATAACTATGTACGCTCGGCGATTCGACGCTGCGAACAGATTTATTTAATGTCAAGCGATCGCGACATTGTGCTGCGCTACCTTTCTACCTTGGGTAACTGGTTTACCGAACCCAGTATCGAAATGTCTGGCCTGCGACTGGGAAATATTTTTTTGCCGCCTGACCCTGCTGTTACCCCTACCCCCCGGCGGCGACGCAGACGACGAGAACGACTACAGGGGTTGCAAATTCGCGGAGCCATAATTGCCCGCGCTGCCGTTCGTCCTACCTCTGCCTTTGATCTATTTGAAAATTTTAGTTACCTTGACTGTTCGAAAATGGTGGGGCTAAATGGCGTTGCCCTTGAACTCAATCCACTGACGGCGATCCCAATTGATATCATCAACAGTTTTTTGTACCTAATTGGCAGAATTGATGTGCACGGAGGTTACTTTTTTGTCTACACACCCACCTTTAAACTCTTGCCGTTTTTGATGCAAGCCAAAGCTCCCACGGAAGCAGAAGTCCGTGAACAGCTTGCTCGATGGGACCCTCAACAGACCATGCTTCGCTTTCTCTATCGAGTTACGCCGACCCCTGGTAGCAAGGATGCTGAACCTAATGCTGGCAGTTCAGCACCCGAAACCGACGATCCTGAAATAGTTGACAATAGTTTAGAGACGCAGAGACAAGGTGAGCATTAACACTAAGCCCTTAAAGGCTTGCGCTGTCTGCCGCACGGGTAGTACAAGTCCTTAAGGGGCTTGCGTGAAAATAAAGTACCAATAGTTTGGGTTTCGACTGCGCTCAACCCGCGACGGCTGAAGGTTGAGCGTAGCCGAAACCTGGTTGCCTGGTAGATTATTAGTCAGCACATCCCTAAGGTCTAGTTTTGGTCTAGATTGACCTGCATCGATTAAGAGAAATAGATAGAAAATAAAGGGAACCCAATAGAAACAGTAAATGATGTAGCGTCCAACCGCTCAAATTAAAATAAGCTCTTTTTTTGCAGCCACTGAGCACGCCATCAAAAAAGAGTTCGTCCTAGCCTGTATGGCGATCGCTATAAGTAGTTCAACCTAAATAAGAACCAAATTCTAAAACCCTGCGCCGCCCCCTGCGCGGGCGGCGCAGGGTTTTAGGATCTTATATTTACTTAAGCCTACCTACTTAGAAGCAAAACCAGAAACTACCTTGTACTCCAGAAACTACCTCGTACTGATGTCTCCGCCGCTTTGGGCGCGCCTTAACTGTTGGCCATTCCTATGCTAGAAACTCTCAACAAACTACCCCGAATATTCACGGTGGGATTAGTCTTTCCTGTTCTATTTCTGAATGCGTGGCTGCTGCTGCTGCTGGCTCAGTGGATGCAACCCCTGGCCAGTACCCTAATTGCAGCTACCCTGATTTCATTTTTGTTAGATTATCCCATTCGATTTTTGCAGCAGCGGGGAGTGCAGCGCAGTATTGCGGTAGGGCTGGTGTTTCTACTGTTTTTGGTGATATTGGGTGTTTTGGTGTTTTTCTTAGCACCGCTGATTTTACGGCAAGCCAATGAGTTAATCATCCGATTGCCAGATTGGCTTAAATCTGGGCAGCAGCAGCTTAAGTCGTTCGAGACGTGGGCAATCGATCAACAGTTGCCGATTGATGTCAGTACCACCCTCAATCAGCAAATAGAGCGGCTGACCAGCATTTTGCGATCGCTTACTAGTCAGATCATCAGCATTTTCTTTAGTGCGATCGGCAGCATCGTCAATATTTTTCTAACTGCCGTATTCACGATCTTTTTGGTGCTGCGGGGTGAGGGACTATGGAATGGTATTTTGGGCTGGCTACCCGACCCCTGGGGCACACGGGTCAAGCAATCGTTACCTGAGAATTTTGAGCGCTTTATTGTCGGGCAGGTCACTCTGGCAACCATTATGGGTGTGGCTCAAACAGCGGCGCTGTTGGTTTTACGAGTGCCTCTGGCCGAACTGTTTGGCTTTGGCATTGGGGCAGCCAGTCTTATTCCATTTGGGGGCACCACCACATTGATTGTCGTGAGTTCGCTGCTGGCGCTCCAAAACTTTTGGCTGGGGGTGAAGGTGCTACTAGTGGCGATCGTCATTATCCAAATTTGCGAGAACCTTTTGGGGCCACGCATTTTGGGCGAACTGACGGGGCTAAATCCGGTATGGATGCTCGTTTCGTTGGATGTGGGATTAAAGCTGGGCGGGGTGCTGGGGCTGTTAGTGGCTGTGCCGATCGCCAGCTTCATCAAGGCTACGTTTGATACGATTCGCACCTCTCGGTCAGGGTTGTTGCGATCGCTTGTCACAACCAGCGTCGTTTCTTCGCCCCAACTCGCCGACCACCCCGCCGACCTACCCAGCCAGTAATATAGTCATAGTCATAAAGCTTAGGACATGCCAGCGTCATTCCCGCGCAGGCGGGAATCCAGCCCCGCACCGATCGAGCAGATGGATTCCCGCCTGCGCGGGAATGACAGGGAGGCGTCCTATTGATCATGGCTACCGCTATAATAAGGCTCAGCATTAAACCAAGCGAGTAGTCCAAAACAAGTCAGGATTTTTTGATGGGCGGGCGAAGCCCGCCTGAAAATCCTGACTTGTTTGGGACTATTGAAACCAGCAGCGCTAAAAAACTACTATCGCTCAGTCCATGCCCGCATTTTGCCGGGGTTCAGCAGCCCATACGGATCGACCTTTTCTTTAAAGGCAAGCTGCACCGGATCGATCGTTTTTCTGCCGCCATCTTCCAGAATGTAGGTGTGGGGGTTGGCAATAAATGCGCCGCTGTCTTCGTGATGTTTGATAATCTCCATCAACCGCTCAGGCGTGCTGTAGCGTACCAGTTGCAGCGCTGCGGGTAAGATACAGCCATTCACCCGCAAAAATTCCAGGTGTAGCATCACTTCATTGCCATAGTGGTGATACATTTGCTCCACTAGCTTTAGCTCTTTGTCGTAGGGAAACAATGTTTGCAGGTAGGTGAGATTGGGGTCTACGTTGCGAGCGTGCAGGGTTGTGTGATTCCAGGTAAATTCCATCAGCATGGTGCCTTTGCTGGCTTCTTGAGCCGTTTTGCGGTAGCAGACGGAGCCACCAAACTGCTGGATTAGATCGCCAAACGGTTCCAAAGACGGCTCAGCCACCATGACAAAGGCGCAGTGTTTGCCAGCGGGGATGGTGTCGCGTAGCGCCACGAAGTAGCTAGGAATCGGATCGGCAAAGATCGTGACCAGTTTTTTGGTAATGGCATCAGAATCACCTAACGCCTGACCAAACCGAGCAGCCGTCATAAAGTCGTCGAATGTAATGATCAGTTCTGCCCAAGGATAGGCAGGGCCAAGCGGAATTTCCAATTCGGTGATGATGCCGTTGGTGCCGTAGGCGTGGTTTACCTGTTGCACGTCGTCGCCGCGCAGTTCAAGCACGCGAGGTTCGTCTTCCATCGTCACAACGCGCACCGCATGAAGATTGCCGCGATCGCGCAATTGCCCATAGGTAACCGAGCCAATGCCGCCGCTGCCGCCGCTAATGAAGCCGCCCACGGTGGCAGTGCGGTAAGTCGATGGAGCCATGCGAATCTCCCAGCCCGTTTCGCGCGTCTGTTTATCGATCGCCAGTAGCCTTGCCCCCGGTTCAACGCAGACTAAACCGGGCTTGATCCATTTCACCGCTTGCATTTTAGTGAGATCTAGAATAACGCCACCCTCTAGCGGGATACACTGCCCGTAGTTACCTGTACCCGCTCCTCGCACCGTCAACGGAATGCGCGCCTGCACACAGGCTTTAGCGACAGCTATTACCTCTGCTTCATTAGCAGGCCGCACCACCAAGTCGCCTACCTTGTCCGCCAAAAGCGGCACCAAAATTGGACTGTAGGTGTAATAGTCCTTCGAGAGCTTTGCTACCTGAGCTGCATCCCGAATCACCTCAACGCCGTCGAGAGACGCGACAAACGCATCCCAGTCGATTGATGTTGTCGTCGCTAGCGTCATTTGAGTCAACCTCCATCTATCCGTTTCGACATGCAGTTCAGTGAGGAGTAGTGGTATTGATGTAGGGATTTTTTGATGGGCGGACGCAGCCCACCCATCAAAAAATCCTTACCAATTTAGGACTACCCAGTGAGGAATTCGGTGGGTAGTCTAGCAGGTCAACCTCCCTTAACCTGCTAGACTCGTCGATTAAGTCACCTTATTGACTGTAGACGATCGCCCCAATGTAGCGGTTACAAGGCTTACTGAATAGATGCCTAACCTCAATACCACTACCGAGAACGTGAATTGTTTCTGGGTTTTATCCAGAAACAATTCACGCCGTTTAGGATTGCAAATTAATTAACCTGTAATCTTTTTTTGGAAGTGGGGGGGGGGGGGGGGCCGCGAGCGCGAAAAGATTGGGTGTTTGTTTATTATGACCTCGAGTCACAAAAAAAAAACCAAAAATCTTTTGTCGCCGGCCCCGCGGGCCCCCCGCCACTTCCAAAAAAAGATTACAGGTTAATTAATTTGCAATCCTAAACGGCGTGAATTGTTTCTG
>JBBQFG010000112.1:0-16403 GCA_038321765.1 Elainellales cyanobacterium | reverse complement strand
TCGCGAATATTCTGTAGGGGCGAAGCATTTGCATCAATATTCTGGCAACGCAGCGTCAATTCGAGTGCAAATGCTTCGCCCCTACTGCCCAAAAATCGCCCTAAATCTCAATTCTAATTAGATGTCAAATGGGTTCTATACGGCGTATGACGATAGCAGTAAGTAGGCGGGCGTAATTAAGCATACAGCCCTAAAAGTCTGCGCCGCCCGCGCAGCGGGCGGCGCAGACTTTTAGAATCTTGTTTTTATTTAAGTTGAACTACTTAACTGAAGCGAATGGAGTGAGGCGGATGGAGTGAGGCGATCGCCCTTTCGCCGTTTCGGGTCAACATGGATGCGATCGCGACAACTACCTAATCCGTCTGTAGAATGACAAGTAAAGGACGGGTAACTGACCCTTTGCTAGGAATGCTGAAAATGGTACAGACTCCTACTAAACCACTGACGCTGGAAGAATTTTTACGTCTGCCGGAGACAAAACCTGCCAGCGAGTATCTCGATGGACTTGTTATCCAGAAACCGATGCCACAAGGAGAACATAGTGCAATTCAGACTGAATTAGCGCCTGCAATTAACCTAGTTGTAAAACCTCACCAAATTGCGCGAGCTTTTACAGAACTGCGTTGTACCTACGGTGGGCGTTCAATCGTACCGGATATTGCCGTGTTTGTGTGGGACAGAATTCCACGTAGGGAAAATGGTGGAGTTGCCAACATTTTTTCAATTGCCCCAGATTGGACAATCGAAATTCTTTCACCATCCCAAAACCAAACTAAAGTTACCAAAAATATTTTGCATTGCCTCAAGCATGGCACTCAGATGAGATGGTTAATTGATCCAGACGAACAATCTGTGTTTGTTTATCTACCGGATCAACCGACTAGTTTCTACGATGAACCGGGGGTGCGATTGCCAGTACCGGGCTTTGCTAAAGATTTTAACCTCACAGTAGAAGGGTTGTTTAGCTGGTTGATGGAGTGAATTGAGAAATGTTGGGCATTGGGAGACTGAAGGGGCGTTTGCCGCTGCCCAAGCCTACACCCAAACTTTCAGTAAACCCTAAATATGGCTTTGATCGCTACTGGCGCGACCTTCGCACCTTTACCCTACACAACCTCGTCGATTACAAGCTTAAAGACATCGGCAATTGGCCGCTCAACCGAGAATTGCCCCTAGCGACCCAGTATTCCTAAACGATCATCGTCGTCCCACTCTCCCTGCTGGCTTCGGTTTCTCGTTCAGCTAGCCCTTCATCCTCTCTGCTGGCTGAGCGCAGTCGAAGCCAGATCTTCCAAACGGTAGAATCCTTTAGAGCATCTTTTGGTAGTGGTATTGATGTAATGATTTTTTGAAGCGCGGGCTTTGCCCGCGCTTCAAAAAATCATTACCAATTTAGGACTACCCATCTTTTTAGGCAGATCAACCAGACAAAGGTTTTCTTAAGACGAGAATTTCCTATAATCTAGCTTCAGCAAAAGTTTATAAAAACCTGCCAAACTATAAACTCCCGATAAAGATTGGGCAATAAACTCCATTTTCGAATCAAGTCTAAGAGTTAGATCAAACAGATATTTTGAGTTTAGGAGTGAGTGGACGTGATCCCTATGTACGATTGCATTATTGTCGGCGCAGGTCCGGCGGGTGGCAGTGCCGCCTACCATTTGGCAAAACGAGGGCGATCGGTACTGGTGTTAGAAAAAGAATCACTCCCTCGCTATAAACCCTGTGGGGGCGGTGTGTCGCCTCAGGTAGCGGAATGGTTTGACTTTGACTTTAGCCCCGCTATTTCCCTAAAAATTAATACCATCCGCTACACCTGGAAGATGGCCGATCCAGTCGAGGCCAAGCTCGACAAGCTAGAACCGATTTGGATGGTGCGGCGCGATGTTTTTGATCACTTTTTAATTCAGCAGGCTCAAGGGCAAGGCGCAGAGCTAAAAGACAGCGTTGAAGTCAAGGGAATTGAATGGCAGAGCGATCGCTGGCAGGTCAACACCGCTCAAGGCTCGTTTACGGCGCGCTATCTAATTGCCGCAGACGGGGCTAAAGGCTCTATGGCTAAATGGCTGGGCTTTAAGGAGCGTAAGCGTAGACTCGGCGGTGCCCTAGAAGCAGAAGCCAAGATCAACGTAGACGATCCCCAATCGTGCCATTTCGAGTTTGGCATGGTGAAGAACGGCTATATCTGGAACTTTCCCAAAGCAGACGGCTACTCAATTGGTATTGGTACGTTTCGCGGTGGCGAAGCGCAAGATTTCAAAGCCATCTTGGGTGAATATGCAACGTTGTTCGGGATCGATTTGCCTTCCACAAAGCAATACGGGCATCCCCTTTGTCTATGGGATGGCGACCAGACGCTCCACACCCAAAATGCCCTGCTTGCCGGAGAGGCAGCCTGTGTTGTAGACCCGATGACGGCTGAGGGAATTCGCCCCTCAATGTTTACCGGAGTCAAAGCAGCAGAGGCGATCGATGCGGCCTTGAGCGGTACGAGCAATGCCCTCGAAACCTACACCCAAGTGATTCAAGACGAATGGGGCAAAGACATGGTGTGGGCGCAGCGTCTAGCCGGAGTGTTTTACCGAGTGCCCAGCGTGGGATATAAGCTAGGGGTCAAACGTCCCTCTGCTACTGAGCGCATGGCACAAATTCTCTGTGGCAAGCTGAGCTATGGAGACGTAGCCAGTCGTGCCCTCAAGCGGCTGAGCACAGGGCTAATTCCCGGTATGGGCGGCTAAAGTCGTGTTTCTAACGATAAACCAAGGAAGTTAGGTAGTGGTATTGAGGTAAGGATGTTTAGATGGGCAGGCGAATCCTGCCCATCTAAACATCCTTACTTGTTAGGACTTACGCAGTTGAATGAATTTGCAGGCGCTCCGCGCCTGCAAATTCATTCAACTTTCTTGGTTTTTCGTGTCAGGTGCGTAAGTCCTACTTGTTTAGGGCTGAGGCAAAAGCTAGACAAAGAAATGTTGCTTTAGAGCTACCCATTTCTAAAGATTGGGCTAATTATTCTCTGGCAGGGATATCTATGAATGGGCTGAAACGGCTGCTGGAAGAGACTCTCAACCTATCCACTGCTTGGTGATCTAGTCTAAGCCACCGATTGGCTTCTGCAACGCGCGGCTAGAATTGAGCAGTATGGCTAGTTATGGGCACTCTTAAAGTTAGCTCCTCACGGCATCTGCTATGGCTCTTTTTAACCGACTTTTCCGCCGCTCCACTGCGAGTTCGAGTTCCCAAAACAGTGTGCCTGTTGCCCCGTCTCCAGGGAAACTCGTTTCTCCAACACCCCGTTCCAAAACCCTGGCTCAACTAGAGCAGGAGATGGCATCTGAGCTAACCAGTCCACTGCTCCAGACTCGACCATTGAAAAATCCCCCTCCTGCACGGCGTACGTCAGGTCTTGTCAGCAAGCTTGCTCTAATGGGGCTGTTAGTGGGAATTCCAGCAGCAGGGCTTTGGGTGGTGAACCAACCCTACCCGCCGATTCGTCGCCCCGTTGCCCGCTCTATGCCGATGCTACTGTTGCCCAGTTACATCAACCTGGATCGAGATTTTCGAGAGGCGATCGCCCTCACTCAACAGTCCACTCAGCTCATTGACAACGCCTCTAGCTTTGCCGACATTGAGGTAGGAGCGCAAAAAGTAGCAGAGGCACAAAAACGGCTAGATGCCCTACCCCTTGACCTGCTGGATTATTGGGATGGCTATGCCTCTTGGCAGCGCGACTGGCGGCTAAGTCGGATCTCGTTCAACAATGCCCGCTCTGAGATCGCTCGCCTGAGCGCAAAAGTGTTTCAAGAACAAAATGCTCACACCGTGCTAACCCAGGCAGAGCAAGCCCTGAACACGGCGCGACAGAACTATCAACAGGCCACTCTTCCCCTAGACACGCGAGCTGCCATTACGGCGTGGCGGGCTGCCCTGAACCAGTTTGAGCTAGTGCCCAGCCAAACGCTGGCGGGTCAAACGGCGCGTCAAAAGCTTGACGCAAATCAGCAAGAGTTCCAAGAAACCGTAGGGCTGGCAGCCGAAAGTCAAGAAACTGCCGCCCTGATCGATGGGGCAAAACAGTCTGGGATGCAGGCGGCGCTGATGGGGCAAAACGCGCCTCACCCTACTTACGTGTGGGCAGAAGTTGAACGGCTCTGGGAAACTGCGATCGCCCAACTAGCTAGCATCCCGACGACGGACTTGGCAGGCTACTCTGAAGCCCGAAAAATTCTAGGCGGCTATCAGTCAAATCTGGCGCAGATTCGGATTCGTAGGCAAACAGAAGAAAATGCTGTGCAGTTGTTTCGGCAGGCACAGGCTGATGTTAGCTACTTGCAAGGGTCGGTTCCCCAGTATGGGGTGGGCGATCGCAACGATATTATCAGTCGATTGCAGCGCATTGTCGATCAGCTAGAACAAGTGCAGCCGAGTACAACGGTCTATCCAGAGGCTCAAGTGCTGCTGTTGGATGCAAGGAATAAGCTCAACCAATTGCTGCCTCAATAACCCGCGAGAGTCCGATACACTGATATCCGATACACTGATAACTGAGGTATTTCAGCGCTCAGGTTTGTATGGTTATCGGTTCCAATGAGTCTCAGCCCGCACCTGTAGAACTGAGCGATCGCCTCTCGTCCTGCGAACCAGAGGAATTTGATGCGATCGTAATTGGCTCTGGCATTGGCGGCTTGGTAACGGCCACCCAACTGGTGGCAAAGGGAGCCAGCGTATTGGTGCTTGAGCGATATCTAATTCCGGGTGGCAGTGCGGGCTATTTTGAGCGCAACGGCTATCGGTTTGATGTAGGTGCCTCCATGATTTTTGGCTTTGGCAGTCAAGGCACTACCAATCTACTCACACGGGCGCTGCAAGCCGTCAACATGACGCTGGAAACCATTCCCGACCCGGTGCAAATTCACTACCACTTGCCCGGAAACCTGGATCTGCGGGTGCATAAAGACTACGAGCAATTTTTGCGCGAGCTAATTGCTAAGTTTCCTCACGAAGCCAGGGGTATCCGGCAGTTTTATGACGAATGCTGGGCGGTGTTTAACTGCCTCAACGCGATGGATTTGCTGTCGCTAGAAGAGCCGCGCTACCTGGCACGAGTCTTTTTTCAGCATCCCTTTGCCTGTTTGGGATTGGTCAAATATTTGCCGCAAAATGCCGGAGATATTGCCCGTCGCTACATCACTGACCCCGACCTGCTCAAATTTATTGACATGGAGTGCTACTGCTGGTCGGTGGTGCCCGCTGACCTGACTCCCATGATTAACGCTGGGATGGTGTTTAGCGATCGCCATTACGGCGGCATCAATTACCCCAAGGGTGGCGTTGGGCAGATCGCTCAAAAACTGGTAGAAGGCTTAGAAAAAGCAGGCGGCACGATTCACTACAAAGCGAGAGTGACGGCCATTCTTCAGGAAAACGGTCGTGCGGTGGGCGTACGGTTGGCATCGGGCAAGACATATCGAGCGCGGCGGATTATTTCTAACGCGACTCGCTGGGATACTTTTGAGAAACTTGTTCCCGCTGAGCAGATGCCGCGCGCTGAGCAAAAGTGGCAGCAGCGCTATAAAAAATCTCCTAGTTTCTTCAGTTTGCATCTGGGAGTCAAGGCCGATGTATTGCCGCTCGGTACCGACTGCCACCATATTTTGCTAGAGGATTGGAGTCAACTGGAAGCCGCTAGGGGCACCATTTTCGTCTCCATTCCCACTCTGCTCGATCCCGATCTGGCTCCGCCCGGACACCACATCATCCACACCTTTACCCCCGACTGGATTGAAGACTGGCAGCACTTAGCTCCGAGCGACTATGCGGCCAAAAAAGATCAGGTGGCCAAAGCCTTGTGCGATCGCCTAGAAACCATCTTTCCTGGACTATCGGCAGGCATCGACTATCAAGAAGCAGGCACGCCGCGCACCCATCGCCGCTTTTTAGGACGAACCGACGGTACCTATGGCCCAATTCCCCAACGCAAGCTGCTGGGTCTACTGGGGATGCCTTTCAACCGCACGGCGATTCCCGGCCTGTACTGCGTGGGCGATAGCACCTTCCCTGGGCAAGGACTCAACGCTGTGGCCTTTTCGGGGTTTGCCTGTGCCCATCGGGTTGCGGTCGATTTGGGACTTTAGCAGACACTCGATGTCACAGGGTAGCAACTGCTCGTCAATCTAGTCAGCGCCACCAACGAGGGCGATCGCACATGACATTAACGATTGCAAAATTCACGATTGACCAGTATCACCGCATGGTTGCAGCCGGAATTCTAGAAAACTGTTCCGTTGAGCTACTGAATGGAGAGATTGTTGAAATGCTCTCAGAAGGAGCTATTCACGCCGATCTCAGCAGCGATGCGGCAGATTACCTACGGGAACTGTTGGGCAACCGCGCCAAGGTGAGAGAGGGGCATCCTATCACATTGCCAGAAACCAACTCAGAGCCAGAACCAGATCTGGCAATTGTTCGTAGACGAGATGCAGGGTATGGCGATCGCCACCCTTACCCGTCGGATGTATTTTGGTTAATTGAGTTTTCCAATACCAGCTTGGCCAAAGACCTAGAAGAAAAGAGCCAGGTTTATGCCAAGTCTCAAATTCGTGAATATTGGGTGGTTAACTTACGCCAGATGGAACTGGTGGTAAAGCAGAATCCTGTTGATGGCGAATACCGTTCAACTGTAACTCTGACCTCTGGAGATATTAGACCACTGGCATTCCCTGATCTGGTAGTGTCAGTAACCCAATTGCTCAAGCGCTAAGAGGATGTTTTAAAAGTCTGATTGTTAGTAGCAAAACGTTTTAGATCCCCCTAAATCCCCGCGCTGGCGCGCCGCTGCGCTAGAAATAAAGGGGGACTTTGAATCCAGTTCCCCCCTTTTTATAGACGCGAAGCGGCTTCCCGAAGGGTAGGGGGCTAGGGGGATCAACAGGTGCCTAAAATCACAGCAGACCACTTTTCAAACATCCTCTAAGAGTAGGACTCGAACACGTCTATTCGAGTTCTAAACGCCTGCTTCAATCCGCGATTGTTCTAGGCTAGCCGAGATTCCTAACCGCTCAGCCCATGTTTGCAAATAAGCGTAGTTCAAGCTATCGCCCTGTGTTTTCAATACAGCCAATACGTCCCGCCATTGCTTCTCCGACCGGGAGGCTTGCCCCCATAGAATTTTGTTTAGAACTAAATCTTCTGGAGAGATCAAGTACACTTCTGTTCCATCAGGAAGTGGATATTGCTGCTTGCGCTCAAATTGAATGCGAGCAAAATCATCTTCTTTGGCGATCATCAAATCCGCACGAGCAATACTCTCTTGATGGATAGCTTGTAAAGTTTGCATTCGTCCCGACACGGCATCGTCCGCCCCAGGAACATAGAAGCCAGCTTGTTCTAGTGCGATCGCCAATGTGGCAATGTCTGGCAATTGCATCGACAGCACAACATCTAAATCTTGCGTCGTCCGAGGTTCTCCATAGGCGATCGCGGCCACGTCGCATGTGATGTAGTAGGGAATGTCAAGGGACTCAAAAATGGAATGCAATTGCGCTGCCAGTGTGATTGAGTCTTGTATCCACGTCATGTCATCTCCCGTTGGAACATAGTCAACCGGGCAGTATTCTTGCAGCCATGCCTTTGCCAGCTTTCGGCTCAACTCCGGCTCAGACAAGGTTGAAAATCGTTTGCGGAAGCAATTAATCGAGAACTGCCGAGCACTCCGGTTTAAGGCAGCACCCATAGCCAACCGCTGCTGAACCGTACGTTGCCGGAGCAGCCAAAACCCTAGCGCATCCACTGCCGCTGTCGTATCTGCTGCCTGTGGCTTGTATCCCGGCTTGATCGTGAAATTAGGTATGGCTGGCACCACGGCGATCGCCCCTCTAAGCTGCTACCATAAGCTACTTCGATTGTTCCAACCTGTTTCAACCAGACGCAACAACGGAGAGGGGGGGATTCGAACCCCCGGTGCCTTTCGGCACACTTGATTTCGAGTCAAGCGCATTCGACCACTCTGCCACCTCTCCATTTCGTATCTTACTGCGAAGTGCGCCCTTAGAGGCGATCGCCCGTTCTGTTCTACTAGCCATACGTCATGATTTCCCCCTGGATCTACCCGTACCCACCGCTTGCGTCTGGAATTTTACTCAAACGCTACAAGCGCTTTTTTGCCGATATTCAACTAGACAACGGGGATCTGATTACAGCCCATTGTCCCAACACGGGGCCAATGACGGGCCTTAACATTCCGGGCAATCCGGTGATGGTTTCTCGCAGCGACAACCCCAATCGCTCGTTGCCCTACACCTGGGAAATGATTCAAGTCAACGATACAGAACCGACTTGGGTAGGGGTCAATACAGCCCTGCCAAACCGAGTCGTGAAGGCGGCACTGACGGCTGAGTTATTTCCACAACTGACTGGCTATACCCATGTTCGCGGTGAGGTGCCCTACGGACAGGATAAAAAAAGCCGGGTAGATTTTCTGTTAACCGGGGCTGATGTCGATCGCCCCATTTACGTAGAAGTAAAGAACACAACCTGGGTGCAGGGACGGTTAGCACTATTTCCCGATACGGTGACCGAACGCGGGCAAAAGCACTTGCGAGAGCTAACGGCGCTGATGCCGCAGATGAGAAGCGTCATGCTGTACTTGATCAACCGGGGCGATTGCACCCACTTTGCCCCTGGCGACAGTGCCGATCCGGTCTATGGTCAGTTGTTGCGAGAGGCGATCGCCCACGGCTTAGAAGTGCTGCCCTGCCGCTTCAGTGTTTCACCCAGCGGTCTTGAATATCTCGGCTTAGCCACGTTGCAGGGTTGAGGCAGGTTGAAGAATAGTTCTAAAGCCTGCCAGTTTGATCGGCATTGCATAATCGGGGATAATTTTTTGGATGATGAGGAGCGCTGCACGCCCTTCTCATCCAAAAAAATTATCCCTAAAATCAGCAGTGCCTCTGACCTATGTTTCGGGGTATCAAACAGTGCGATACGATGACAGTAACCTTTGAGAAGATGTCGCAGTGGAGGGAAAACTCTCATGGAGCCAACTCAAATCAACTGCGCTGAAGCCTGTAAGAACGGATGCGTTCTGGGCGATCAGTGCCCTAATACCGAGTATCGCGATCGCGCCTCTAAGTTTATTGAGAATACCTCCCTCGATCGCATGTTGGAAATTGCTGAAGAGCGGATCAAAAGACGGATGATGGAGCCTCCTAAATGGGTGCTGCCCGACGATGAAACTTAACCCCAATCCGTAAACATTCAGCGAAGTAACAGCACTTGTGATATCAGTGCTACGATTGCGAGAGAAGAAAATAAGGAAATAAGGACAAATCGCTACATGTTCGCAGAGATAGACAAGTCGATATCCTTCGATGGAAGGGATATCCGACTAAAGGTGGGGTTGCTTGCCCCCCAAGCAGGCGGCGCAGTGCTCGTGCAATCTGAAGATACTGCGGTTTTTGTAACGGCGACCCGCGCAGCGGGACGAGAAGGAATCGATTTTTTACCGCTACTAGTAGATTACGAAGAGCGACTTTATGCCGCAGGACGCATTCCTGGCGGCTTTTTGCGTCGAGAAGGCCGTCCGCCAGAGAAGGCCACGTTGATCAGCCGCCTGATCGATCGCCCCATGCGACCTTTGTTTCCGAGCTGGCTGCGCGATGATATCCAAATCGTGGCCACCACCATGTCAATGGATGACCGCGTGCCGCCCGATGTCTTGGCCGTAACCGGGGCATCGATCGCCACTCTGCTGGCTAAAATCCCATTCAATGGCCCCATGGCCGCCGTGCGCGTTGGACTAATCGGTGATGATTTCATTATCAATCCGTCCTACAGCGAAATCGAATTAGGGGATTTGGATCTGATCGTTGCAGGGTCGCCTGACGGGGTGATCATGGTAGAGGCGGGAGCCAACCAACTGCCTGAGCAAGACATGATCGAAGCGATCGACTTTGGCTATGAAGCCGTGCGCGACTTGATTCAGGCACAGCGCGATTTGATTGCTGAGTTGGGCATTGAGATTGTTCATCTCCCCGACCCGGTCGTTGACTCAACCCTGGATGATTTCATTACCGAACGCACCAGTGCTTCAATCAAAGAGATCCTCAGTCACTTTGAGTACAGCAAGGGTGAGCGAGATGCAGCACTGGATGTAGTCAAAGGCGAAGTGGGACAGGCGATCGCCGAATTACCTGAAGCAGATCCGATTCGAGTTGCGTCTGAGTCTAGTCCCAAGGCTCTTCCCACTACCTTCAAAGGCATCACCAAAAAGTTGATGCGTCGTCAAATTATTGAAGACGGTGTGCGGGTTGATGGACGTAAGCTCGACGAAGTGCGGAAGATTTCGTGTCGTACGGGTGTATTACCCAATCGAGTTCATGGCAGCGGGCTATTTCAACGCGAGTTAACCCAGGTGCTATCGGTGGTGACGCTAGGCACTCCGGGAGACGCGCAAGACATGGATGACCTGCATCCAGATGAGCAGAAGCGCTATATGCACCACTACAACATGCCGCCTTACTCGGTGGGTGAAACCAAGCCCATGCGATCGCCCGGTCGGCGTGAGGTGGGTCACGGTGCTCTAGCAGAGCGCGCTCTGATCCCCGTCTTGCCCTCTAAAGAAGACTTCCCCTACGTGATTCGCGTTGTGTCTGAGGTCTTGTCGTCCAATGGCTCAACCTCTATGGGTTCGGTCTGTGGCTCCACGCTATCGCTAATGGATGCCGGCGTACCCATCACCAAACCCGTTAGCGGTGCCGCGATGGGGCTAATCAAAGAAGGCGACGAGATTCGCATTTTGACCGATATCCAAGGCATTGAAGATTTCTTGGGAGACATGGACTTCAAGGTGGCAGGTACTGACACTGGGATCACCGCGCTGCAAATGGATATGAAAATCCACGGGTTGCCTGTTGCGGTGATTGCTGAAGCCGTTACCAAAGCGCGAGCCGCGCGTCTCCACATTTTGGATAAGATGCTGGAAGCGATCGACAAACCCCGTGAGGAAATGTCGCCCTTTGCCCCCCGATTGCTCACCATCAAAATTGATCCCGATCAAATCGGTATGGTCATTGGCCCCGGTGGTAAAAACATTAAGGGGATTACTGAGCAAACCGGAGCCAAAATCGACATTGACGATGATGGTACGGTTACTATTTCTGCTATTGAAGGCGAAAAGGCAAAGGCTGCCCGTGCCATTATCGAAGGCATGACTCGCAGACTAAGCGCTGGCGATGTGTATGCGGGCAAGGTCACTCGTGTTATTCCCATCGGTGCATTTGTCGAGTTCCTTCCTGGCAAAGAAGGAATGGTTCACATCTCGCAACTAGCGGATTACCGCGTTGGCAAGGTGGAGGATGAAGTGGCTGTTGGCGATGATGTGGTTGTGAAAATACGCGAAGTGGACGGACGCGGTCGCATCAATCTGACTCGTTTGGGCATTCACCCTGACGAAGCCGCCGCTGCCCGCGCTGCTGTCGAGTAGTTCGAATAGCCTGATAAAAATGCCCCGCCACACTGAATACTTGTATTCAGTGTGGCGGGGCGTTTTTTTGGGTATCCATACTGTATTTGGAAGTTTGGCTTCCGAGCCAACAGCCTTGGGGGTTGCCCCCAAACCCCCAGCAGGGGACGAAGCCCGTCCCCCACACCCCCTCCGCAAGGCCGCATCGGTGAGCGTCAAGGGTTGTTGGTTACTCACAGAAGGGCGATCGCCCTTCTACCCCTGACAATTAATTAGGCCGGATCATCAAAGGCGTAGTACAGCATGATGGCATCAACGGTTTCGCCGGTTGCCAGGTGAGCCGCCTTGGGAATGCGGCCAATCGGTTGGAATCCTAAAGATTTCCATAAATTTAACGATGGAGTGTTGTTGGCAAACACGAGGTTAAACATGACGGCGGTATAGCCTTTGGTGGGGGCGATCGCCAGCATCGCGTCTGCCATCAGTCGCCCCAGTCCCAAGCCTTGCATTGAGGGTTGTACAATAAACCCAGCGTTGCAAATATGACCGCTGCGTCCTGGAAAGTTGGGTTTTAGATAAAACGCGCCCAACACTTCGGATGGCAGGGACTTTGGTGTATGGTGTGGGGTATCGGTTGAGCTAGCCTTAACCCGCCGGACTACAAAGGCATCTTGTTTGAGCCAGTAGGCAGCAAACTCTGCCTCAGACAGCGGCTGAGATTGAGGGTAGGTCATCCCGGCTATCACGATCTGATTTAGCAGCGATCGCACGGTTTCTTGCTCGTCTGAGCGCATTTCATCCACTTCAACGGCGATGCCGTTTTTGAGTATTCGCTGAATGGGTAACAGCATTGGTCTCCATATCCTGTACAGATCGTCCTATTCTCTAGTAATTTCTGGCAAATTGGCCTGCGTTATTTAGGTTTTTCTACTGTATTAAACGCAATCCTTACACCGCGTATTCGTCTCTGGCTTTTTTCTCTCCTTTGCTTTTGAGCGTTTTGCTGCTTGCCTTTTACGTCGCACTCCTTTCGACTTCTCTTCGACTTGCATGGCAATCTTACACGGCAGTTGGATTTCTCAGCTTCACGCACAGTCTTTAAACTCGCTGTCTTCTGGCTCGTTGAGCGTTGCGAATGAGGCTGGCACAGCGGAGTTGACGGACGGCTGCTTTTTTCTATGGGGTGAAATATGGCGGCGGTTAGAGCCACAAACTGCGACAACGGCTGAGACAGAAGCGGTGCAGCCCCATCCGTTTGCGATGACACATGCCGAACTACTGACGTTTTTGCGATCGCTCCACCAGGCTCACAAGCTGCAATGGACGGTTGCCGACTTTCCTCTGGAAGAACCAACTCAAGCTACACCCAGACGCGGTAAGCGCTCGGCAGTGGCGACAGAGCCAACGCTTTCATTGCGCTGCCGTTCCTTTTGGTTCGCTCTGCCGACTTATCAATCTGCCATTGCCGAATCGGAGGCTGCGGCAGACTCTCAACCCAATGCGGCATCTGCTGAATTGGATGCTCATCCAGCAACGGATTCTGTGCCCCAGCTATCCGGTTTGGGCACCATTCAGCGCGTCCCGCAACACTCTGCGGCGGTGCTACAGCCCGATGCCGAAGCTGCGGCTTCAGCCCTCGACCTTTATCCCTGGCAGGTAGGCGGCATTTGCCTTACGCCGTTAGAGGCGACCCAGTTGCTCAATTCCCTGCCCCTGGTGGCGGTGAGTGAAGCAGACTCGTTTGTAGGCAGCGATTTGCGGTTTTGGTCGCATGTGGCTCGTTGGAGTCTAGATTTGCTGGCGCGTGCTAAGTTTTTGCCTGCCCTACGTCTGGTTAATGGGGCTTTGCTTAGCACCTGGAATGTCTTGCTCGACAGTGATGTAGACCAAACTCGGTTGCGCCAGTTTGCCCGACAAATGCCCGCCGCTTGCCGCACTTATCACGACGCGAGGGCGATCGCCTCCCCAAGTTCTAGTTCGCCTGCTGCCAATTCGTCTGATTCCAGCCCAACTGATTCCAGCCCAACTAATTCCAGCCCAACTAATTCCAGCCCAACTGATTCCAGCCCGCTTGAGGCTAATCCAGTTGATCAGCTTTTGGCTGACTTCACTACACCAGTTCTAGCGCGGCCTCTGCTGCTCGATTTTCTGAACCGGGTGGTCGATGCCCAAATTCGCACCACCCTGCGCGCTGCCCATACGGATGCTGCCATTTTGCCTGCCGTGGCCTTGCCTAAGGATGTGGCGTTGCGAGAGTGGCTGCAAAGCTTCGCTGGGGCAGAGGCGATTCTCTGTGAGACGGCAAAGCCGATCGCCGCCGATCCCCAAAAAGCCGAGCGGTTACAGGCCGTGCTAACTCAGTGGCTAACGCCGCTACAGCACCACCTCAATCAGCAAGACACCCCCTTTCGCACCTGCTTCTATCTACATCCGCCGCTGATGGGGCATCTGGACTGGACGCTAGAGTATTTTTTGCAGGCCGTTGATGATCCCGAATGCCTGGTTAGCGCCCGTACCATTTGGCACAACCCGGTCGATCGGCTGGTGTATTCAGGGCGCACCATCGACCAACCTCAAGAGACGCTGTTAGCGGGTTTGGGCTTAGCATCGCGGCTTCACCCCGGCATTGAACCCAGTCTGCAAACCCAGCAGCCCCAGTCGTGCCGCATGACACCGCTGCAAGTCTATGAGTTTATTAAAACGACTGCGTGGCGATTGCAGGACAGCGGCTTTGGCGTAGTGCTGCCGCCCAGTCTGGCCAATCAGCAGGGCTGGGCGAATCGACTGGGGTTAAGCGTACAGGCCGAAACGCCAACCAAGCGGTTGCAGGGGCTGGGCTTAAAGAGTTTGCTGAACTTTAAGTGGGAATTGACGATTGGCGGACAGCGCCTGTCAAAAGCGGAGTTTGATCGGTTGGTGGCGCTAGATACGCCGCTGGTTGAAATCAATGGCGAATGGGTAGAACTGCGATCGCAGGATGTGCGCGCTGCCCAGGAATTTTTTGCCAGCCGCAAAGAACAAATGTCGCTGTCGCTAGAAGACGCGCTGCGGATGAGCACGGGCGATACTCAAATCGTTGAGAAGCTGCCCGTGGTTAGCTTTGAGGCATCGGGTGCGCTGGAAGAGCTGATCAACACGCTGACCACGGGCAACCAAGACCTGACGCTGATTCCCACCCCCCGCAATTTTCGTGGCGAGCTGCGCCCGTACCAAATTCGGGGAGCCTCGTGGATGGCCTTTTTGGAGCAGTGGGGCTTGGGAGCCTGTCTGGCAGACGATATGGGTCTGGGCAAAACCGTACAGCTCATTGCCTTGCTGCTGCACCTGCAAGAAAACGATTTAATCGAACATCCCACCCTATTGGTCTGCCCCACGTCGGTGCTGGGCAACTGGGAACGCGAAGTGAAGCGGTTTGCCCCGACGCTAAAGGTGCTGCTGCATCATGGCGACAAGCGATCGCAGGGCAAAACCTTTGCCAAAACGATGCAGGCATACCACCTCGTGCTGACCAGCTATGCCCTGGTCTACCGCGATGAGAAAGAATTGCAAAGCGTGAAATGGCAGGGTGTGGTTCTAGACGAAGCGCAGAATATCAAAAACTCTGAGGCCAAGCAGTCGCAGGCGGTACGGCAGTTAGACGCCCAGTTCCGCATTGCCCTTACAGGTACCCCCGTCGAAAACCGCCTGTCGGAACTGTGGTCGATCTTAGACTTCCTCAATCCCGGCTATTTAGGCCCTCGCAATTTCTTTCAGCGGCGCTTTGGGGTGCCAATTGAACGCTACGGCGATACCGATTCATTGAAAACGCTGCGATCGCTGGTTCAGCCCTTCATTCTGCGCCGCCTCAAAACCGATCGCAGCATTATTCAAGATTTGCCCGACAAGCAGGAAATGACGGTATTTTGTGGCCTCACCTCCGACCAGGCAGCAATTTACCAGCAGTTGGTCGATCACTCGCTAGAGCAAATTGAAGCGGCAGAGGGCATCCAGCGACACGGCATGATTTTGGCACTGCTGACGCGGCTAAAGCAGGTGTGCAATCATCCCGCCTTGCTGAAGGATGACGGCGGAAGGATGAAGGATGAAGGCGGCTCGGCGGCGGCGTTTTTGGCGCGATCGGGGAAGTTGCAGCGGCTGACGGAGATGCTAGAAGAGATTTTGGCGGAGGGCGATCGCACGCTAATCTTCACGCAGTTTGCCGAGTGGGGCAAAGATTTGCAGGCGTACTTGGAGCAGCAGTTTAAGGGCGAGGTGCTGTTTTTGTATGGCAGCACGTCACGCAAGCAGCGCGAGGTGATGGTCGATCGGTTCCAGAATGACCCCCAGGCTCCGCGCATTTTTATTCTGTCGCTCAAAGCAGGCGGAGTAGGGCTAAACCTGACTCGCGCCAATCATGTGTTCCACTTCGATCGCTGGTGGAATCCGGCAGTGGAAAATCAGGCCACCGATCGCGTCTTCCGCATTGGCCAAACGCGCAATGTGCAGGTACACAAGTTTGTCTGTACTGGCACGCTGGAAGAACGGATTCATGAGCTGATTGAAAGCAAAAAAGCCCTGTCGGAACAGGTAGTGGGCACGGGTGAAACCTGGCTAACTGAGCTAGATACTGATCAGTTGCGCAATATGCTGATGCTCGATCGCAGCGCCATTATTGACGATTAGGGCTGGGCGATCGCATTGCTACGAAGCGACTCGACATAGAAGTGGCTAGAGGATGATGCGCTACTCTACCTAGAAAAACAATTAGCAAAATTGCTCGCCGCGCTTAAAGACATCAGAAAGGAGGACGAGGATTCATGAATCGATACAGTATGGTGATCCAATGGTCTGATGAAGATCAGCTTTTCCTGGTCACAATTCCAGAGTTTGCTGATTTAGTTGTGATGCCTTGCACTCATGGAAAAAGTCGTGAGGAAGCAACTCATAACGGTGAAGAAGTTAT
>JBBQFG010000111.1:0-16469 GCA_038321765.1 Elainellales cyanobacterium | reverse complement strand
GCCGCGCCACAGGAGTTAACGCGGGCGATCGCCCGATTTGATCAAGCGGCTAGCGATCGAAATCCGAGAGCAGCGCTGCGGCTATTTAGCCGCAGCTTTCAACACTCGGATGGGCTAACTTACGACACGCTGGAGCAAGTGCTGACCCAATTTTGGGGACAATACTCTACGCTTTCCTATCGAACAGCGTTGAATTCTTGGCATCGCGACGGTGAGGCGATTGTGGCCGAAACGACGACGACTATTACAGGTATTCAACAGGTCAGCGGTAGAGACTTTTCACTGAATGCTGTCATTAGCTCTCGTCAGCGCTACGAAGATAACAAAATTGTGTCGCAAGAGATTTTGTCAGAAAGTAGTGAGGTGAGGTCGGGCGATCGTCCACCCACAGTACAGGTGATATTGCCTGAACAGGTAACGATTGGACAATCGTTTGACTTTGACATGATCGTGCAAGAACCGCTAGGCGATCGCTTATTGCTAGGGACAGCAGTCGAAGAACCGATTCAGCCCGCGAACTATCTCAATGCGGCTACGTTAAATTTAGAGCTGCTTTCGGCAGGTGGATTGTTCAAAGTCGGACGCGCCCCTGCCTTACCGGATGATCGTTGGATTACGGGCATTATTGTCCGCGAAGATGGCATGATTCAACTTACCCGTCGCCTTCGCGTCGTCAGTCAGTAAGCGGCTGTTTGAAGGGTTGCTTCTTCGTGGGTATCGCGCATAAAGAAGCAGCCGTTGTTTGTGAGCGATGCTGATTCGACTCATCACAAAATTGTATTCTCCCCAACTGCTGAAAGCGGTAGAATCTGAGAGGTTTTGCGAATTGCAGCCCTGTTTGAGTCATTTTTGATGGCAGTTACTTAAAGCCTATGTCTGTTCCTCTTGTTCTTCTGGCATATCTAGCTGTGGGCGGCGCTTATCTCGTTGTGCTCCCAGGGATTACTTTTTTCTATCTAAAGCAGCGCTGGTACATTGCGAGTTCAATTGAACGGGTTTTGATGTACTTTTTGGTATTCTTGCTATTCCCTGGACTGCTATTGCTCAGCCCATTTTTGAATTTTCGGCCTGACAAGCGATCGCTAGAAGGCTAATTGGGTAGCTCAGAAGCTTGGCTAACGGTTAAAGCCCGCGTGTGGCTGATCCGGCAGCCATACCTAGGGGAAGGTGTGTGGATGTTCAAAGTTTATGGAGATAGTCAATCGGGTAACTGCTACAAAGTTCAGTTGCTAATGCATCGTCTTGACATTGAGCATGAGTGGCTAGAGGTGGATATTCTGTCTGGCGAAACTCAGTCAGACGAATTTCTTGCCAAAAATCCCAATGGTAAAATTCCCCTACTCGAACTGCCGTCTGGTGACTATCTCTCCGAGTCAAACGCCATATTGAATTACCTGGCTCAGGGTACTGAGTTTTTGCCAGACGACCCCTTAGAGCGGGCTAAAGTTTTAAGCTGGCAATTTTTCGAGCAATACAGCCGCGAGCCATATATCGCAGTTGCCAGATTCATCGCGAAATATCTAGGGTTACCAAAAGAGCGCCGAGCAGAGTACGAGGCAAAGCAAAGTGGGGGCAATAAAGCTCTATCGGTAATGGAGCAAACACTTTCGGCGAGCACATACCTCGTGGGTGCTTCCCCAACCATTGCTGACATCTCGTTGTACGCATACACGCATGTAGCCCACGAAGGTGGCTTCGAGCTTTCTGGCTATCCAGGAATTCAGGCTTGGCTCCTCAAGGTGGCTGCTCACCCAAAGCACTTGCCAATGTTGTCAGCGGCAGTATAACAAGGCGCTGCATAGTGCAGAGGGGTAGGCGATCGCGAATGCAACAAAGTAGAATCGCCGCCTGGTGAACTTGAACGGGGCAACAGCGTTTTAAGGGGTGCCGTCGTGAATTGGTTTCGCTGTGACAACCCTTGAATCGTAAAATCAAGATTGAGAACATGCTGGTTCTATCGCCATCGTAAAATCAAGTTGGCGATCGCTCCACCGACAGGGCAAGCCTGATGAGGACTATATGCGCCGGATTGATGTCATTGGCATTGGTATCGGGATTTTTGCGGCGGGCGGGCTGGTTTATCTGGTCTTAAAGTTTGCTGGCTTAGAGGATGTGAACGCGGGAATCTGGACTCAAGCTGTTCTCATGGGTGGCTTGCTGGGCTGGCTGCTGACGTATGCAGCGCGGGCGGTAACCCAAACCATGACGTACAATCAGCAGTTGAAAGATTACGAAGATGCAGTGTTGCAAAAGCGGTTAGACGAAATGACTCCAGCAGAATTGGCAGCACTGCAAGCGGAACTGGAGCAAGAAAAGTTGGCAGCACACGACGGAAAGAGGGACGACGGATGAATTCGGTTTCTGGCTGTATGAAGGCACTGCGCGATCGCGGCCAGTGTGCATTGATTCCGTTCATCACGGCAGGCGATCCAGATCTGGAAACGACCGAAAAGGCGCTGTATATCCTCGATCGCAATGGGGCAGATTTGATCGAGTTGGGCGTTCCCTACTCTGATCCCCTGGCAGATGGCCCGGTGATTCAGGCAGCAGCGACCCGCGCCTTGGCAAAGGGTACGAAGCTAGAACATGTCTTAGACCTGGTAAAACGGGTTAGCCCTGACCTGCGAGCACCAATCATTTTATTCACCTACTACAACCCCATCTTGAACCGGGGAATCGAAACGTTTTTGAAGCAGATTGCAGAGGCCGGAGTCAAGGGCTTAGTGGTACCCGATTTGCCGCTCGAAGAAATGGAGGCATTGCTAAAGCCAGCGGCGGCGGCGGGGATCGATGTGACTTTGCTGGTGGCTCCTACAACCCCCCAAGAGAGAATTGCGGCGATCGCTGCTCAGTGTCAGGGCTTTATTTACCTCGTTAGCGTCACGGGTGTGACAGGGGTTCGCACTGAGGTTGGCAGTCGAGTGCAGGATCTACTAATGGAGCTACGCGGGGTGACTGATAAGCCAATCGGGGTAGGGTTTGGTATTTCTCAACCCAGTCAGGCGCGCCAGATTATGGAGTGGGGAGCCGATGCGGTGATTGTGGGAAGTGCCTTCGTTAAGCGACTGGCAGAAGGAGAACCCCATCAGGGACTAGAGGCTGTGGAAACTTTCTGTCGCAGCTTAAGGGCAGCGCTAAGCGAGTAATCCCAATACATTAGACTTCCTGCATGGGTAGTCCTAAATTGGTAAGGATTTTTTGATGGACGGGCTGCGCCCGCCCATCAAAAAATCCTTACATCAATACCGCTACCCCTAAACTAAGGCAAGCTGGGGTAGGTGCTCTACTCCACTGGGTACCGATCGACCAATGGCTGTAGCGATCGCCTTAACGCTGTGTACCATTGCCACCATGTCGTCTAGCGACAATGCCTGCCGCGCATCAGAAACGGACTTTTCGGGTTCGGGGTGGCACTCCACAATCAGGCCATCGGCTCCGCAGGCAATGGCGGCGCGAGCAAGGTCTGCCACCAGTTCCCGTTTTCCAGCGGCGTGGCTGGGGTCTACTATTACAGGCAAGTGGGTAATTTGCTTTAGAGCCGACACCGCTCCCAAATCCAGCACGTTGCGGGTGTAAGTATCAAAGCTACGGATGCCTCGTTCGCACAAAATGACGTTGGGATTACCGTGACTCAGAATATATTCTGCGGCCATCACAAATTCTTCAATGGTGGCAGCCAATCCACGCTTCAGCAGAACGGGTTTGTTGGCTTGTCCCAACGCCTTCAGTAGGTCAAAGTTTTGCATATTGCGGCTGCCCACTTGCAATACATCAGCATAGGCAGAAATTTCCTCAATCTGCGAAATCGCCATCACTTCAGTAATGACAGGCATTCCGTAGCGATCGCGCACGGCTGCCAAAATTTCTAACCCCTCTCTTCCCAACCCCTGGAAGTCGTAGGGAGACGTACGAGGTTTGTAGACACCCCCTCGTAGGGCTTGAACAGAGGAGGTTACCAGTCGGCTGGCGATCGCCTCCATCTGCGCTCGGTTTTCGACGGTGCAAGGTCCGCCTACGATCAATAAATCCTGCCCACCGACGGTAACTGTGTCAGAAATTTGAATGATGGACTGATGGCTGGGATCATTTTTGAGAGCAAGTTTGGCTTTCTGCACGGAGTTTTTTCCTTTGGTAAATAAGTGTTGGAAGGTCGTGGTCTGAGGAATGAGTCTCGAAAATTAGCCAGTGAAACCTGATCAGTAGAAAAAATGAATTAAAAAAACCCGGTACCTTTGAGGTCCCGGGTTGCACAATCGCGCATGACCATTTACCCGGGATGCTTCCTGAGCCAAAAAAAGTAGCCGTAAAAATAGAAGGTGGAGGTTGCCATATCGGGGTAATGGGTAGGTTTTGAAGATGCGGTTAGGTGCAGTGTAATTCAGTCCCTTTAAAAGCAAAAACCGCAGAGCGTTGTCTGCGGTTCACTCAAGGTTCCAGGTCAAGCTGGACTCACCTTAAGTGAACCGGGCTAAACCAAAAATAAAAATAAGGCCGTTGAGAAAGCATTTGAAGGTGGAGCCGATTAATTTGCTTTACTTACATGCAACCGTAGCAAAGATTGCAAAATGTCGTCAACCCCCCCAATTGGGTGATTTGTTCAAATTTGGGGTTTAGCGAGATTAGCGCTCGCATCCCAAAACGGCGATTCCAAAACGGCGATCGTGTCGGTTAAACGTACTAGCATGATGAAACCTCAAGTTTGGTACACGGTATGGTTAGCGAGCTGCAATCTTTCAACGCCTCAATTCCTCTAGACGCAATCCAGTACAACGAACAGGGATTGGTGCCTGCCATTGTGCAAGATCATCTAGACGGCGCAGTGCTGATGATGGCGTGGATGAATCGGGAATCGCTACAAAAGACGTTGGAAACGGGTGAAACCTTTTTCTGGAGCCGATCGCGGGCTGAACTGTGGCACAAAGGTGCCACCTCTGGCCATTTGCAAAAAGTGCGATCGCTCCGTTACGACTGTGACAGCGATGCGCTCTTAATTGGGGTAGAGCAAATTGGCGATATTGCTTGCCACACCGGGGAACGCAGTTGTTTTCACCAGGTCAGCGGTAGTGTAACAGCGCCGCCTGCCGATATGCTGTCACAGGTGTTTAGTGTGATTTGCGATCGCCGAGATCACCCCACCCCCGACTCGTATACCTGCAAGCTGTTAGCAGGCGGAGACAATAAAATTCTCAAAAAAATTGGTGAAGAAGCGGCTGAAGTTGTAATGGCCTGCAAAGACGATGATCCCGATGCGATCGCAGGAGAAGTCGCCGATTTGTTTTATCACACGCTAGTAGCGCTGGCGCATCATCAGGTGGATGTGCGTGCGGTGTATCAAAAGCTTCACGAGCGAAGGTAGTCCTAAACCTGTGGGGATTTTTAGACGTGCAGGCTGCGCCTGCACGTCTAAAAATCCCCACTTCAACAACGCCCGATACTGCCACCAACCGGAGACGATGATTGAGGTTGGCTTACGGGTTCGTTGGTGTGCTGACGGTTCGCTTGCGAAGAGCGATGTCTAGCCATTTCAAAATCGCTAAGCAGACCAGAATGCTAGCGGCAGCAGCAACCCAGAAGTTATTAGCCAGTTGGCGATCGCCATCCATAGCCCAGCCTCCCAAGATGGGGCCGATGAAGTATCCGGCAGCCCAGCACAACGAACTTACAGAAAGGTAAACGCCCCGTAGTGATTCTGGAGCTAGATCGACAACAAGCGACGAAGCAGCAGGCGTGTAAGCAACAGTGGCGATCGCCATAACGCCCAGTCCCAGCAGCGCCCATCCTAGCGATCCGGTTGTAACGGTGCCCGTTACCCAAATTAGCCCAAACCCAATGCCCCACAACAAAGACGATACAACTAACATTTGGGGATAATTGAAGCGAGATAGAGCACGTACAATCGGCAGTTGGGTAATGGCAGTTAGCACCACATACCAGGAAAACAAGGCGCTGATTACAGATGCAGAAAACCCAGGAGCGTCACCTTGAGGAACAAAGTTGGTGAAATAGAGTGGTAAAGCGCTGTTGACGATCGCCAAATACGTAGTGAGCAGAACATTTACAGCAGCGTAAATCAGCAGAGCGCGATCGCTCAGTGCCAATCTCCAACTTTTCAACACAGCATGGTTCACCTGACAGGGGTTTCGGGTTTCGGCGATCGTCCAGTAGATAATGCCAAAAAACGCCACAAATGAAACAGCGTCTATTAAGAAAAGTAATCGGTACGCCCCTGTTGCCGCCACAATTGCCCCGCCTAAAATAACACCCACGCCCAACCCTACACTATCGCTCAGCCGAGTCAGTGCAAAGGCTTCGTTGCGCTGTTCGGGCGTGCTTAGATCAGCCACTACTGCCTCCGTGGCAGGCCAATACAGCCCAATCCCTAATCCCAGCAGCAAATTTCCCACCAAAAACGTCGAAAAATCTGTGGTGAGTGCCAAAATAACCGATCCAATGGCACACACCACTGTCGCCAGCAACAGCGTACGCCGCCGCCCCACACGAGGGGAATCGGAAAATGATCCGCCCAAAATACGTCCGATGACTCCAGTGATTGAGCCACTACCAATCCCCACTCCCACTAGTGTTGCCGACAGACCTACCTGATTCACAAAAAAAATCGGTGCATAAAACAGGGTGAATCCCGTCCCAATTTGCGATAGCAGCCGCGCTGCACTCAAAATCCAGATTCGGTGATCCAGTTTGGGTAGCCAGGTTGCAATCAGTTGATTCCATCGGTTCATAATGTCGAGGAGTTAAGTAGGTGGGCTTAATTAAATATAAGATTCTAAAACCCTGCGCCGCCCGCACAGCGGGCGGCGCAGGGTTTTAGAATTTGGTTTTTATTTAGGTTGAACTACTTAGGTGTAAGAGTTATCTGATGGGGATCATGGCTTAGCGTCGCGCTATCGCGCGCTCCACTCTCCTCAAAAAGGCACCTCTGCAAGAAGTCTTAAGCTGTAGGCTGTTAACAAGAAGTAGATCAACAAGCAGAGCAAACAAAACCATAGACACTATTCAAAATCGCGCCTGCGATCGCTCACTGCCCCTACGTCTTCGCCTATATACCCTACACCCGTTATGATTAGCTATCTCAAGGGCGCGATCGCCAGTATTCAAAAACCCAGCGCGGGTCGAGTCATCCTGACGATTGAGGTTAACCAGATCGGCTATGACATTCAAGTAGCACCACGCCTCATGCAAGACCTGCCCGCTATGGGTGATTTGGTGCAGGTGTTTACTCACATGCAAGTCAAAGAAGACCAGACTGTTTTATACGGATTTGCCTCAACGGCAGAGCGAGATCTATTTCGGCAATTAATTAGTGTCAGCGGAGTGGGGCCTCAACTCGCTCTGGCGCTACTCGATGCCTTGGGGCTACAAGATTTGGTGCAGGCTATTGTAACCAGCAACACGCGAATGCTATCGCGTACTCCGGGCGTGGGCACCAAAACCGCAGAACGCATTGCCCTAGAGCTAAAAACTAAACTGGCAGAGTGGCGCATGCAATCAGGTCTCACAACCTTACCTGATTCTGCACCAGCTACCAATGTGCAAGAAGATGTAGAAATGACGTTACTAGCATTAGGGTACACGAACGGAGAAATTATGCAGGCGCTGCGAGCCGTGGGACAGGAAACGGCGCTGGCAAAAAATGCTGATGCCGAAGAATGGATTCGCAAAGCGATCGCCTGGCTTAGTCGTTAGTTTTGCCTGAATTGCACGAAAAACTACGCCGGAAGAGCTGCTGGTTTCCTAAGTTTATGGCTGTGGCCAGCAGGTTAAAATAACGACATTTTTGGTAGCGATCCTCGTTTGCAACCAAAAATATTCTAGGTAAAGTGGCTACGGTTCACCCTTCTAGGTAAGGAATTACTGTGATAAAATCAGTGATTGTATAAATCAAGATAGAGCTACATTCATGCCACTTCTGCAAGAGCGCAAGCAAGAAATTATTTCTGATTACCAAATTCACGAAACCGACACCGGATCGGCACAAGTTCAGGTAGCTATGCTGACTGAACGGGTTACTAAACTGAGCGCCCATCTGAAGACCAACAAAAAAGACCACTCCTCTCGACGTGGGCTGTTGCAAATGATTGGCCAGCGCAAACGCCTCCTGGCTTACATCTTGAAACAAGAGCCAGAGCAATACCGTGCCCTGATTACCCGTCTTGGCATTCGCGGCTAATTTACCCTATGGCATCCGAATCCGATTCTGCGAAAAGTGGCGATACACCCTCCGCACAGGCAAGCCAACGCAATCCCCTTCCGTTTGAGCCAACCAAAAGCCGCAAGCAGTCTGAAAAGAAGGCTGACAAAATAACTGTCAAAGCTGCCGAAGGCAATCCTGCGGCAGCTAGAGCTTCAAGGGCAAAATCTGCGGCTGTTAAGCCAGTTTCATCAGTCGCGGCCAGTCGTTCAGGCGAACCTAGCTCCAGGGCCAGCATGAATGTCCCAGATGCCGTTAGTAAGCGTATGGTGCGACGGATGGCTCTGTTTTGTGGTGTGCCTTCTATTCTCGGCATGTCTACGTTCGTAGCAAGCTATTTTCTCGTCAGCCGCGATATTGTTGAGTTGCCTAACGTTGTTGTCGTACTGGTTAGCATGGGCTTTTTTGGACTGGGCGTACTGGGACTAAGCTACGGCGTTCTGTCTGCTTCGTGGGAAGAAGAGAGCGCGGGCAGTGCTTTGGGAATTACAGAATTTGGCACCAACTTGAAACGGATGGCTGGTGCGTGGCGATCGCCAGATAAAAAATCTTAAAGCAGATCTTAAAAAACTTAGTTGAAGGATGGCTTTACCCGGGTCAGTCCTACAATAAGCAAGTTAAGCGCTTCTAGATTGAGCGTTAGTGGGTTCACAAAACGGAAGTCTACGTTAAATCGATCCGATGTTTTGTAAAAGTTAGCGTATGTCAACTCTTACAAAAGTACTCGAAGTTAGCTTAGACGCAATTCTTAGAGTCTAGGCATAAGAATCTGGCAATACTTAACTGATGTAGAACTAGCAGGGCTTTGACATGATTGTTGTAATGAAAGTGGGCACACCAGAAAGTGAAATCGATCGCCTCAGCGCCGAATTCACTGCTAACGGGCTGACTCCAGAAAAAATTGTTGGCAAGCACAAAACAGTGGTGGGTCTAGTCGGCGATACGGTGGACTTGGATGCGCTTCAACTCCAAAATTGGAGTCCGTGGATCGAGCAAGTGCTACGGGTTGAAAAGCCTTACAAGCGCGTCAGCCGAGAGTACCGCCAGGGCGAGCCTAGTGAGGTTGTGGTTTCTACTCCCAGCGGGCCGGTCATCTTTAGCGCTACTGCGCCATTAGTGGTGGTTGCGGGGCCGTGCTCAGTAGAAAACGAAGCGATGATCATTGAAACGGCACGTCGAGTCAAGGCCGCAGGTGCCAAATTTCTACGGGGTGGGGCGTATAAGCCTCGGACCTCGCCGTATGCCTTCCAAGGACACGGTGAGAGTGCACTGGGTCTATTGGCTGCCGCAAAAGAAGCCACGGGTTTGGGCATTATCACTGAAGTGATGGACGCAGCAGATCTAGAAAAAATTTGCGAAGTGACCGATATTGTTCAAATCGGAGCGCGCAACATGCACAACTTCTCGCTGCTGAAGAAAGTGGGCGCTCAAGATAAACCGATCCTACTCAAGCGAGGTATGTCTGCCACGATTGAAGAGTGGTTGATGGCAGCAGAGTATATCCTGGCGGCGGGTAATCCAAACGTTATTTTCTGTGAACGGGGTATTCGTACCTTTGATAACCAACATGCTCGCAACACGTTGGATTTGTCAGCAATCCCAGTTTTGCGATCGCTGACTCATTTGCCCATTATGATTGATCCCAGCCATGGTACAGGCAAGTCAGAATATGTACCAGCCATGTCGATGGCGGCGATCGCGGGAGGTGCCGACTCTCTCATGATTGAGGTGCATCCTAATCCTTCTAAGGCTCTTTCTGATGGCCCTCAGTCGTTGACACCTGACCGCTTCGATCGGCTGATGCAGGAATTGGCTGTGATTGGTAATGCTGTCGGTCGTTGGGAAGCCCAGCCAGTGCCTGTGCTGGCATAGGTTATAGTTCTGTAGCGCTGTCGATTTTAGGACAAAAGACAAAAAAGGATGGGCAATGCCCATCCTTTTTTGTCTTAGTTTTTTGGGTAGTCCTAAATTGGTAATGGCTCTATGTCAGTAGAGTGGGTAATGGATGGGCGTGGCACTTTGATTTTTGGCGTTACTTAATCCGGATACGAATTTTTTTTGAGAGGGGCGCAGAGCGCCCCTCTCAAAAAAAATTCATACTTCTAGGACTTACACATTCATTCAACTTTCCTGGGTTTTCGTGTCAGGTGCGTAAGTCCTAACTGCAAATCAGCTAGGTGACGATTGGTCTGATTCAGGTTGCATGTGATCAACTTGTTCTTCAATGTTTTTAAGAATTTGGCTTAAAGCAGGAAGTATGTCTAATCGCATAGATGCATCTCCAGATTCGGAGCGGGCGCGATCGCGAATTTCGTTTAACTTAGTTTGCAACTGTCGGGCAATTCCCAGAGCATCTCGTTCTAAAGAGACGACTTGTTGCTGTTGATAGAATTTCAGCGCTGCTCCCCGCAAAATTTGTACCGTTGCTTCTTCTCCTGATGTCGTGGAACTGAACCGAAACCGCAACAAAATTCGAGTGTGCTTGTACAGGCGCTCCGTTTCGGTCTGTCTGGACTGGGTTATGGGTAATAGCGACAGGTGAGCTAAGAGTTTTAACTCGTTGATAATTCCTTGAAATTGCTGTAGGTCTAGCCGCTCTAAAACAGATTGCAGCACTCCGTTTTGACTCCAGAGAATTCGCCCATGGCGGTGTTGGCGTTCAAAATATAACCGTCCAATCCCTTCGACTAACACCCGTCCCAACAGCTCTTGCAAAAAAACTGGAGGAGGTAAATTAGCCAGGGCTTCTATGGGTTCGTTTAGGTGGTTAAGCTGCACCTTTAAGGGAGGGATAGGCTGTAACAGCACTGAGGGTATCTCAGGAGTTTGAGGAATCTCATGGGACATGTACTCTGCTGAATCTACCTTGACACGTGAATTTGCAGCAGGGCTATGCTGTTGAGCATCAGCCTGTAAATTCTCCAAGGGCTGAGCATCGGCTTGCTGGTCTTGCCCATCCGCTAGTCCCATCGGAGCTATTAGATCAGTCGGTTGAGTTGGTTCTAGAGAGGCTAAAGGGTTTGATTCTAATGGTTCTAACTGAGTTGGTTTGAACGGTAGCGGTGTCGAAGGAAAAGGAGCGTTAGGGATGTTGCTTGTTGGAACAGTAGGATGCTCAGATGGGTCAATGGAGTGCTGTGGAACCGATATCGAGGTTGATGACAGATTTGGCAGAAACTCTCCAGGCAATTCCAGGTTCAGATCTTCAGGACTATCTACGATGTAGGTTGGCTGGGCGTTGTGATCGACCTGTGGTTGCTTCGAGCGCGATTTTGAAGAACTGTACGGCGATCGCGACTTCTGCGAAAAACCAGAGTCAGCTTTTTGAGACGCTTGGCTGCCGCTGTAGTTTAGGTATGCAGAAAGAACTACTTGCAGCGCCTCCGATGAGATCGTATGGGCAATAGGTCGATACTTGTGGTACGAAATGATGCGACGCACATAGTCCATTGCCGCTGAGTCATTTGGGTTCACCATGCCCAAAATCAGACGATCAGAGTTTACGTACAGAGGCAAAACTTGATAGTACAAGCACGCTTCAAAGGGCAATACCCCATCAATCAGAATGAACAATTGCTGAACATCTAGATAGACAGCCAAATCGTCTTGAAAATGAGACCGAATTGACTGATAGATAGAGTCAGGAAATTTAGATTGGTCATCCAAGGGAGACACCATAGGAGCTAACCAAAGGGAGTGATGGACAACCTAGCACTAAAAATTAACGGTACAGATGCCTTCCCACAGTGTCCTTATCTCCCTCCACCCGATTCGGTGCGTGAAGATTTAGAACCAGTTCGCAATGTGTGTGCTGCTAGATAAAGTTTAGTCCATTCCCCAACGACTTGGCTGACCTTGAGATTACGCTCGGTGGCGATCGCCTCTGGGGTCTTTTTAGATTTCATATCTTCAACGAGCTGTTTTTGGTTGATCGTCAACCCATCCCAAAATAGCTGCCATTCCTGTGGGGCTAACCCTAAGTTTTGTTCTATTGACGCACCCAGCCAACTCGACACAAGGTCAGGCTGGCTTTTCACAGCAAACACCCGCGTTGCATGGTAGCTGATTTTTTCGCGCAGGCGGTAAACCTGTTTAATGGGCAGGTTGAGGGCAACGGCGATCGCCTCCTGCGACTTTCCTTGCAAGTGCAGCTCTAGCCACTGTGCCGCCAGAGGTTCTATCCCGTCTTTTAGGTAGCTGAGAAACGTTTGCTTCACATCCTCACGGAGTGCCTGCTGCTCTTCCCAGGCTTGTTGATGCTGGTACTGCATTACGGCCTGATTATCTAACAGGCTCATGGGGCTGTCGCTATCATCGGGAGCGATTTCATCAGACACGAGGCGAATTAAATCGCCAGTTGGTACCTGCGTCATGCCACCCCGCTGCGATCGCCGCAAATAATTGACAAAGCGATAAACCAGCAACGGTTGATTGCGAATGGGGCGCAGGCAATATTCCTCTACGGTGGCTAGCATTAGAGCATTGCGGAGCCGAGGATTTGCCGTGCATTCTGCAATCCACCGCATTTGCTGACGGATGTAGCTATCACTTTGGATTAGCTCCTGAATCACTTCTTGCAGCACGTCCATGACAGTTCGATGGCGATCGCGTGACAGCGCCACCCAGGTTTTAACCTTGCTGCGAATTAAAAATAAACTGCTCAGCCGCTGCAACAAATTGCGATATGCGACATCTTGCGCCACTCCCAAATATCGCTGCTGCAAAATGCGGTAGCGATAATCCATAGCTTGTCTTGCCACCGCTAACTGGGGCGGCAACAGCTCATCAAACCGAGATAAATCATCTCCCAACAACCAAGCAAGGATGCCCTCCTGAGCTATAGAGGACTGCTCTGAACAGTCTTGTCTTAAGCGCGATTGCCAGTTTCGCCGCAGTTCCTCAGCCCTTGACATTGCGTGGGGGTCCTCAGTGCCAACTTTCAGTGCCAACTTTCAGTGCCAACTTAGTTCAGTGCCAACTATATAATGCCAACTTAGTTCAGTGCCAACTTGAGCGTTAACCTTTCAATTTATAACGCTGGATTATAAATTTTGAACAGAGAGTTAAAGGCATGTCAAGGATCAGTCTCCTCAACAATCACAGAAATCTATGCAGCGGCCGGGGTGAGGTTCTAGGTATATTGTTTATTTTGTTGAATGTGCGCGACGCAAACCCTCAACAAAACATGGTTGACAGATGACCGCAATCGATACAGATTACCCTCAACCTTTTTGGAGCAGCCGCTGCGCTGACCTTACTCTCTGCTCTAGCTGCCTGTATCTCCGTCTTCAATCGCAGCAACAAGGCGCTGTAATGTTGCCGTTAATTGTCCCAACCGTTCTAACGTGGCATCCTGATTCTCAGCGATCGTTTGAACCGCATCACTCAGGGCAAAAATTTGGTAGCCCTGCTGCTGCACTTGCTTTGCCAGCACGTCAATGTTTCCAGAGAGTTGTTCTACGGTTTCTGTGGTGGTCAGCACAGCTTCTCCAACTTGCTGCACAATTAGTTCCAAAGACGTTGATTGGACATCCACTCTGCTCTCCAAGCCTCGTTGAGTCTAACTATAAAGCGTAATGTAGTCTAAAACTACATGAAGACTAGCTCTTAAGAGCCTGCGCCGCTCGCGCAGCGCCTTAAGATCCCAATGCAAACTAAGTAGGTGGGCGTAATTTAACATAAAACCCTAAAAGTCTGCGCCGCCCGCGCAGCGGGTGGCGCAGACTTTTAGAATCTTGTTTTTATTTTAGGTTGAACTACTTACGAGTACTTACCAATATTTAGGACTACCCTTATTTTTAAGCCTACTGCAAGATGGGCAAAGTCGTTTCCCTGACCAACTTAGCTCAATTCGATTCAGCTTAATTTGGTTGTGCAAGCTTTGCGCCACGCCCTGATGCACTAATCTGCATGATGGACTAACCTACCTGATGATTGCCATACAATAGAGTTTCAGAAGATGCTTAAAAATTTACGGGTAGTCCTAAATTGATAAGGATTTTTTGATGGGCGGGCTTCGCCCATCAAAAAATCCTTACATCAATACCACTACCAATTTACGGAGTAGCTAAACTGCTCGATGATGTGACTCAATCGTGTAACTATTCAGCGTTGAGTCTTCAACTAGCCATTCAAAAGCCGGAACATTACAGAACTGCTTATGACTCTTGCCGCGCCTGCCAAACTCCAATACGAGGCGGTTATTGGTTTAGAAACCCACTGCCAACTTAGCACTGAGACCAAAATCTTTTCCAGCAGTTCTACAGCATTTGGCGCAGATCCTAATACCCACATTGATCCCATCTGCATGGGTATGCCAGGAACGTTACCTGTGTTGAATCAGAAAGTGCTGGAGTATGCCGTCAAAGCTGGGTTGGCGCTTAATTGCCAAATTGCGCCCTATAGCAAGTTTGATCGTAAGCAGTACTTCTATCCCGATTTGCCCAAAAATTATCAAATTTCGCAGTACGACTTGCCGATCGCCGAACACGGCTGGGTTGAGATAGAGCTAGAAGATGACGCGGGAAACCCGATACGAAAGCGGATTGGTGTAACTCGCCTACACATGGAAGAAGATGCTGGCAAACTAGTGCATGGTGGCAGCGATCGCCTCTCTGGTTCCACGTATTCTCTAGTTGATTACAACCGGGCAGGTGTGCCGCTGATTGAAATCGTATCAGAACCCGATTTGCGTTCGGGAGCCGAAGCCGCTGAGTATGCCCGTGAGATGCGACGAATTGTCCGCTATCTAGGCGTTAGCGATGGCAATATGCAAGAAGGTTCCTTACGCTGCGATGTCAATATTTCAATTCGTCCTGTGGGCACTGAGAAATTTGGTACCAAGGTCGAAATTAAAAACATGAACTCCTTTAACGCCATTGAGCGAGCCATTAATTACGAAATTGAGCGACAAACCCAAGCGCTGGCCGCAGGCGAGGCATTAGTACAAGAAACGCGCTTGTGGGAAGAGGGCGCGCAACGCACCATCAGTATGCGTAAAAAAGAAGGGTCAAGTGACTATCGCTATTTCCCAGAACCCGACTTGGGGCCCATTGAGGTGTCAAATCAACAGCTAGCCGAGTGGCGATCGCAACTCCCTGAGTTGCCTGCTCAAAAACGGCATCGGTATGAAAGCGACCTGGGCTTATCTCCCTATGATGCACGGGTGTTAACGGACGATCGAGCCATCGCCCAGTACTTTGAAGCGGCGATCGCTGCCGGAGCACCTGCTAAACAAGCCGCCAACTGGATTATGGGCGATATCAGCGGCTATCTAAATAATGAGAAAAAGAGCATTACGGATCTTCCGCTAACCCCAGAATCGCTGGCAGAAATGATTGGACTGGTTGAATCCAACACGATTAGCACCAAGATTGGTAAAGATATCCTGCCAGAACTGCTGGTCAACGGTGGTTCTGCCAAAGCGCTGATCGAGCGTAAAGGGCTGATCCAAATTTCTGATCCAGCGGTTTTAGAAGCAGCGATCGCCACCGTACTGGCTGCTTACCCGGCAGAGCTAGAAAAATACCGCAGCGGCAGGAAAAACATGTTGGGCTTCTTTGTGGGGCAAGTCATGAAACAAACAGGCGGGCGAGCAGACCCGAAGCTAACGAACCAGCTTCTGACTCAGAGATTAGACAACTAAGTAGATGGGCGTAATTAAATATAAAACCTCAAAAGTCTGCGCCCCCCGCTGCGCGGGGGGCGCAGACTTTTAGAATCTTGTTTTTATTTAGGTTGAACTACTTAACGTCAGAACTCTTATATGGAAACAATTTTGGAGTTTTTCCTTTGCAAGGGAGCAAAAACTTCAAAATCTACCGCCATGCAGATCTTCTTTCATCAGGCTTTATTGCCAAATGCTTACTCATATCGAAACCCTATCGACAAGCGTAAATTTCCTGAAAGCTAGGATACTCATAAGATATCGCGATAGGCAGTACCAAATTTCATAGGAAACATGGATCGTCTTTCGAGAAAATCTTTTCTAGGGGTGTTACCCCTCACTCTTGAGATGGCATAATGTGATATGTAGATGCACCCTGATGGTTAGGAGAGTTACTTAAACGTGGCTCTCCTTTTTTGTCTCCTCGCCTGAAAGCATGCGTCAACTGAATCAGTATAGCGGTAGCCATGATCAATAGGACGCCTCCCTGTCATTCCCGCGCAGGCGGGAATCCATCTGCTCGATAGGTGCCAGCGTCATTCCCGCGCAGGCGGGAATGACGCTGGCATGTCCTAAGCTTTATGACTATGGCTA
>JBBQFG010000110.1:0-16573 GCA_038321765.1 Elainellales cyanobacterium | reverse complement strand
TTGCTCGCGCCCTTTACGATTGAAGGAGCCTGCAACCGCACGGTGTTTGAAATCTGGCTGGAAACCTGCTTAGTCCCTGTCCTCTGGCCTGGGCAAAAACTGGTCATTGACAATGCCACCTTTCACAAAGGGGGTCGGCTGGAGTCCTTGGTGCAAGCAGCGGGATGTGAAATCTGGTACCTGCCGCCGTATTCTCCAGACTTGAACAAGATTGAACGCGGCTGGTCTTGGCTGAAAAGTCAGATCCCAAAGCAGCTAGACAACTTCGATACGTTACGAGAAGCCATGGAGCATGTTCTCCGTTTGGCATCCTAACCTAACTGGCGGCTGCTATAACTTAACTTTCTACAAGAAGAGCACATGGCGATCGCTACGGAATGCAGAGTTCTGCGATGCAGTAAGTAGTTCCACCTAAATAAAAACAAGATTCTAAAAGTCTGTACCGCCCGCGCAGCGGGCAGTACAGACTTTTAGGGTTTTATGCTTAATTACGCCCGCCTATTTATAGCTGTCGCCACAAAGGTTAGGACACTGGGATCAAAGGGGGTGTGGGGGCTTTGCCCCCAGCCAGGGGTTCCACCCCTGCACCCCGTCCTAACCAATCCGTCTATGGCTATATTATGAAAACTGGTGTTATTCGCACTGTGTTTTAAGATCACTGGTGACAGAGGAAATAGGGCGACCGTCGCTTAGCTTATAGGTTCTAACAAAGATATCTGGTTGAACTCCTCGCATCTTTCCACCTTGTTCAACAATCACTCCACCGTTTTTAAACTCCTGCGGACTGGCAGCGGGGCCTTCAAATACAAATGCTCCAGGAATGTAGATAGACTGATTCACATCGCGATCGTCTCTCTTTTGGAACCCGTACGCTTCAATTTCCTTTCCGTTAAGGGTGGGGACTTCACCTGCGATCGCCGGAGTCATTTTCTCTCGAACAAACGTCCGAGAGGAGTTGTACATATCTACTAATCCCAGTTCATTCTGAGCAAAATCAAGAACCTGCTTCAATTCATTCAAGGTCAAATTGTTTGGATCTGGATTGAACTCTTGGACTTTTTGATAAAGCTTCTTAGCTTGTTCAGGCGTGACTTCATTGATGATAATGATTCCTTCACCGTCGCCTTTAACGGCTTGCCAGGACTTATCTTTACCGTTGAAAAAAACTAGCCCGCGATCGCCCACTGGGTTTCCTGTGTAATCTAAGATCGGTTGCCCTGCCTTTTCGTAACTTTGTGGGTAAATAAGAGGCTCTCCGTTTTGACCCAATGCCGGAACTAGAACAATAAATTTTTGTGCATTGGATATTACGGGCGTACTAGAATCAGCGCCAATTTCTAAATCAGTGGGTGCAATCTGTCGAATTCCTATTTGATTCTGTTCAGCGAGTTTTGCTGAACACGCTTTTAGTTCTTCAGGTTGACTCTGAAGCAGTTGTTCTGAGACACAGCTTGTTAGAAGAGAAAGCGAAATGAATGTCTCAAAAACTCTCGGCCTCATAGATTCTCCAGCATGTCTTGAGTGAACCATACAAATATGGGTAGTGGTATTGATGTAAGGATTTTTTGATGGGCGGGCGAAGCCCGCCCATCAAAAAATCCTTACCAATTTAGGGTAGTCCCAAATTGGTAAGGATTTGGGTTGGTTCCATTGGCCACGTATTGGGTATTCTAATGCGGTGTGTTGACCCTAGAACATTCCACCGGATGAGCAAGTTGAGCTACGCCCCTAATTGTCTCACTTGTATCAGTACAAAATATATTCCGGACTGTCGCAATTATTACTTGAATTAAGAAACATTACTGATCTCGGTGAAGTTTCACATCGACGATGCTTCTGCCCCGGAGTCTGAGTCTTGCCTGCTAATTGCCTACGAAATGGTTCAGCCGCATGGATAAGTATTCGGCATTGCTGATTTGAAGTATGAAATTTTTTTGAGAGGGGGCGCTCTGCGCCCCCTCTCAAAAAAATTTCATATCCGGATTAAGCAACGCCAGATATTCCCTCCATTGACGGCATTATCTAGGAGCAGTATGTCTCACATAGCAACCCATGCAACGACGATCGCCATTATTGACGGGGCGATCGCGAATCCTCAAAGCTTGATCGATGGGCTGTCACCCGATACGCAGGTTCTGGTATTGGATTCAACCCAAGACGGCATTTCACAAATTACCAATGCTCTGCAAGGGCTGACAGGGCTAGAAAGTCTGCAAATTTTTTCTCACGGCGCTGCTGGAAGCTTGCAGCTAGGGTCTAGCCAACTTAACGCTGACACGTTGACTCGCTATGCTACTCAACTGAATCAGTGGTCTACTGCCCTTACCGATCGCGCCGATATCTTACTGTATGGCTGCAACGTCGGCAGCAGCGCCACCAAGGGGAATGACTTCTTGAACCGGATGAGCCAGTTGACCGGAGCCGACATCGCCGCCTCTACCAACCTCACTGGCAATGGTGGCGATTGGAATTTGGAAGTGGCAACGGGTCGCATTGAGGCAGCAGCGGCGCTCAGTGCACAGGCGATGACTGCCTATAGCGGGACGCTCAACTCACTAACGGTTACAACCGTGGCCGATAGCGGCACGGGTTCGTTGCGCTGGGCGATCGCCACTGCAACTGCTGGCAGCACGATTCGCTTTGCCTCTAATTTGGCTGACCAAACAATTACCCTCAATAGCGGCCTAACTGTTGATGCTGGTAAAAACATCATCATTGACGGGACGGGTGTGTCTAATCTCACCATTAGCGGCAACAATCGCAGTCGAATTCTGTTAGTCAACTCCAATCAAGACCGCCCAACAACCGTCACCGTGAAGAATCTGGCGATGGTGAATGGCTATACAAGCGATCGCGGCGGAGCCATTTCCACTACTCATCGTGCTGTTCTAAACATCGACGGTGTGAGCTTTCGCAACAACGTGGCAGACAAGGGCGGCGGCGCAATTTTTAGCGCGTTTGAAGGTACTGTTACAGTCGATCGCAGCTTTTTTGGCAGCAACCGAGCGACAGCCGGCAACGACGAGCGCGGGGCAGGGGCGATCGCTTTTTGGGGGCCACGCAGCCTCACGGTTCGCAACAGCACCTTTACCGCCAATCGCGGTATTAACGGCGGAGCCATCAATAGTCTCAACGGCAAGCTCACCATTGAGAACAGCCAGTTTCTCAACAACGACACCACCAGCGCCAGGGTTGATCAAGGGCAGCCCAATGAATCCCTGCGTGGCTATGGCGGCGCTATTTATGCCGATCGCGCCAGTTCCACTAATGAACCTTCTGGCACTATTCGGATTACGGGCAGTCGGTTTGAGGGCAATAAAGGGCTGGCAGAAGGTGGAGCCGCCTATCTCTACACTGGCAAGCAAGACAATGTGGTAATCAGCGGCAGTTTGTTCAAAGACAACCAGGTGAACCCTCTGCCGAATGGCAACGCTGGCAATGGGGGCGGTTTGGTGGTGCTCAGCAACGAACTAAACCGGGGGCTAACCATTCAAAACTCTGCTTTCGTGAATAACTCTGCAACCAACCAGGGTGGTGGTCTGTGGATGATGAAAGCACCTACCACTATCGTCAACACCACCTTCTCGGCAAACCGCGCCACAGGTACCAGTTACGATAAATTAGGGGGCGGCATGGTGCTGTTAGGGCCAGCTACCATTACCAACAGCACGATCGCCTTCAACTCTGCGGGGTGGGTTGGCGGCGGCATCCACGCCGGAACTGATCCGGTGACGGTTCGCAACAGCATTTTCTTTAACAACACTGCTGCAAACGGCGGCAACGATTGGAAGATTCGCCAGCAGACCAGCCGTGAATTGACCAATGGCGGCGGTAACATTCAGTTCCCCAGTTTTTTGAGCAATCAGTCCAATCGATTTAACGACAATCTGGCAACGGGTGGCATTCGCATTGCCGATCCGCGTCTTGGGGCTTTGCAAACTAGCGGCTCTAGCTTCCTACCCTTTCACCCGCTGTTGGCAACCAGTCCGGCAATCAACACAGGCGTTAGTGCAGGCGCACCCACCACCGATCAGCTTGGAATGCAGCGGGTTAACGGAGTGGATGTAGGCGCATTTGAGTTTGACGGGACTATCAGTTCACCACCCACCGCTAATGTAATTTTGGGAACAGCGGGGAATGATCTGCTGTCGGGGACGACGAACCGCGATCGCATTTCTGCTGAAGCGGGCAATGATTGGCTGACTGGCGGATTGGGCGCAGACGTACTGACTGGCGGTGGCGGAGCGGATCGCTTTGTCTACCAAGGCAATTCTAAACGGGCGGCGTTTGCGGCATCTCGCCTGAGCGCACCCGATCAAATTACGGATTTTAGTACTGGAGAGGGCGATCGCATCCAGCTTGACTATGACCTTAACTTGGCGACTGTAAATCGTCCGACTGGCCTATTTTATGCCGGGGCGGTAGTTGGTTCTACCTTGGGTGCGGCGATCGCCACAGCGTATGCCGACAAAAACCGAAAAAAGGCGGGCAAACAAGCACTTGCTGCAAACGAGGCCATTTTCCTCACTTGGAAAAACCGCACCTATCTGGCCGTCAACGATACTGCTGGCGGCTTTAACAGTAACCGCGACATGGTGATTAATTTGACTAATACCACTATTCCCCTTGCCCATAAGAGCAGCGGAATGTTACCGATAACGAGTTATTTCGTCTAAATAAAACGGTAGTGGTATTGATGTAAGGATTGTTTGATGGGCGAGCTTCGCCCATCAAACAATCCTCACCAATTTAGGACTGCCTAAGGATTTTCTCGTTGTAATTAGATGGAGAAGACAGATGAAAATTGGCGTGATTGGGTCGGGTGGCATTGGTGGAACGGTGGGAACTCTGTGGGCAAAGGCAGGACACGACGTTCTATTCAGTTCTCGTAATCCTGAGAAACTGTCTTCGTTAGTAGCAGCCGCAGGAGATACTGCCAGAGCAGGCACGATCGCAGACGCTGCTAGCTTTGCCGACGTTATTTTCTTAGCAGTCTATTACTGGACAACCGACGATGCGCTGGCGGCGGCTGGCTCACTGCATGGCAAAATCATCATTGATGCTACTAATCCCTACAGCCGCACCGATTCAGGTCAAATTCAGCGCGTTCTGAACGTGAGTTCCGCCCTGGAGCTGGCTCAAAAAGTGCCGCAAGCCAAGGTAGTGAAAGCCTACAACACGCTGCCAACGGCAACCCTTGCCAATGAGCATCATCGCGCTGATCCCTATGTGCTATTTTACTGCGGGGATGATGCTGACGCAAAGGCGATCGCGGCTCAACTGATTACGGACAGCGGCTTTGCAGGCATTGATATTGGTGAATTAAGCCAGGTCATTCATCAAGAACCAGATGGAAAATTCTACAACAAACCCATGATTCAGGCTGAGGCGCAATTGCTGCTTTGATTGTCAATCAAGATTTGATCTAAATCATGGTGCAAAATCGCGATCGCTAGGCGTTACGCCCTGCCATGACTCCACCGTCTACATTCCATGTTGCACCCGTAACCCAGGCGGCTTGCTCAGACAGTAAAAACGCCACAACTTGGGCAACATCAGTGGGTTGCCCAACTCGCCCGATTGGATGAAAGTCATTGAAACCTTGTAGCGTCGTGTGAATGTCGGCTGGCGGGATGAAGGCCTCATAGATTGGCGTTTCAACGACAGCAGGTGCAACCGCATTGACACGAATTTGGTATTGAGCCAGCTCCATCGCCAAATGTTGGGTAAGGGCGTGTAAGCCAGCCTTTGCCATTGAATAAGCAGATGAGGGAGTTGCCAGTATTGCTTGATGTGCCCACATGGAACCAATATTGACGATAGCGCAAGCGCGTCGAGAGTCATTTGCATCACCTTGTCTCTGTTGCACCATATTGCGAACGACTTGCTGGGTGGCAAAAAAAGTGCCGCGATTAATGTTGAGATAGCGATCGTAGTCGGCTTCAGTATGATCGAGAAATGCCGTGGGCAGAAACACACCTGCAGCATTGACCAGGTAATGCACATCCGTTAGCTTAGAAGCGATCTGGTCTACAAGCTGGAGGGCACTTTGGCGATCGCTAATGTCAAATTGCCAAGCCTGGACGTTCCCTAATTGCTCTAAATCGGCTACAGTCGTTTGCAGTTTATCGAGGTTGCGCCCTACGAGGGTGACAGATGCGCCGTAGGTTAGGAGAATCTTGGCAACGGCTCGCCCAATACCACTGCTTCCACCGATAATCAACGCTTGTTTATGCTTAAAATCTGAATACATAGACTTTCCTTGTTCGAGGCCGTGAGTTGATGGCAACCAATAACCAAATAGTAAGCAACTCAATCCATCTGTGAAAGTCTGTACTTTTCGGTTAGGTACGCACTTTTTGGTACAAATTGAGACAGGGCTTGAAGAACTTTTCTACACAGGCGACATGGATACAGATCAATTTGGAAAACCAAGGTCAGCGGCTGCGATGTTGGAGTACATTGTTGGCTGTAAGTGGTCAATACGGATTTTGACGCTGATTCGGCAAGGAGTCGATCGCCCTGGAGCAATTACACGATCTATCAATGGGCTAACAACCAAAGTACAGAATGATTGCCTGAGCAAAATGGTTGGTTTTGGTATCTTGGAGAGGGTTGCTTATCCCGAAGTCCCGCCCCGGGTGGAATACAAGCTAACCATCTTTGGGCAACAATTTGCGACAATTTTGGACGCTGTTGCTGAGTTACAGCGTGAATTGGATACTAATCGTTCTTAAGCCAATCTTGATCAACGTCAGGCAGAATGGGTAGTGCGCTAGACCTGTGGATGGCTGTCCCAGAATGGTTGCCGTTTCTTAATCTGGCTTGGCGACACATACAGGTCTAGAACACTACCGATGATTTGGAGATAGCGATCGCAGATAGCCATTCCCTTCTGGCTAGCCAGAAGCGCTGCCCCATCATTGACAAAGCTCAGCGGCGCATCTCCTCCGGCTATTGAAGTAAACGTAGCGATCGCTGCTGCCTGAAGATCTCGTAATGTTTGCGTCATGTTGCCTACGCCGTAAATGATGGGAGAGATCTATAGCCTTAGTCACAGGTGTTGGATGGGGACGTTGCAGACCTACAAAAATGTGCAAGAAATAACGAGTAAAGAAGAATGGCCACGGCTATAGATGAAAAAGATCTACCCATGCGTGATCCTTACTTTGGATCTTAGCGATTCGGGTTGCCAATGGATTGCTTTGCGAATTGATTCCTTGAAAGGACAGGATGGCTTTGACACGCCTTTAGGATCATGGATTCAATAAAACCCGATAGTTTTTTGGAAGTGCCGCACGAAGCGCGGCACTTCCAAAAAACTATTACAGGTTAATTAATTTGCGATCCTTAGTTGTCTTGAGAGAAATGGCGATCGAGAAAGTTCAGGGCATGGTTACGTAGCTCGTAGTATGCTGGCAGTTCACGGATTTCTTGAATATTGCGCGGGTGGTCAAACGGTACGTCCAATATTTCGCCAATGCTGGCAGCGGGGCCATTGGTCATCAGCACAATCCGATCGGCCATGTAGAACGCCTCATCTACGTCATGGGTCACCATCATCACGGCTTGACGCTGGTTCTCCCAGATATCAAGCACCTGCCGTTGCAGTTTGCCCCGCGTCAGCGCATCCAATGCCCCAAACGGTTCATCCATCAGCAGCATAATCGGACGAATGGCGATCGCTCTAGCAATGCCCACCCGCTGCTTCATACCGCCAGACAACTCATCAGGGTATTTGTTGGCTGCTGCCGTTAGGTTGACCATCGCCAAATGTTCGTTGACCAACTGCTTCTTCTCAGCAGGCAGCAAATGTTCTAGGACTTCATCCACGGCCAGCCGGATATTCTCACGCACTGTTAGCCAAGGCAGCAGCGAATATTGCTGAAACACCATCATGCGATCGGCACCGGGCTTGCGGATTTCTTTGCCTTGCAGCCGCACTGACCCAGAAGAGGCTTTCTCTAGACCTGCCACAATCTTGAGCAGGGTCGATTTGCCGCAGCCAGAATGCCCAATGACGGCAACAAATTCATTTTCTCGAATCGTTAAATTAATCCCATCCAGGACAGTGGCTTGACCGCCATCTCCTGTTTTATAGGTTTTTGTCAGATTCTCGATCGCCAAGAATTCTTCAGTTGTCGGAGAAAAGCGATCGTCTGTGGCGTAGCTCAGATTAGGTTTTACCATAATGGACTCCTTCCGATAGCGTGTGTCTCTTGTCAGGCGTTGTGTCAGGTTTGTTACTGCCCAACCAAATAAATCAGGTCATGTCAACTAGGCCATGTAAATGGGGGTTGCTCCGTTGGCACGAATCTCGAAGCTGTTGAGGTAACGCACCGGGTCGCTAGGGTCAAAGGCTTTGCGATCGATAAACATCTCCGCAGGTTCTACTTTGTAGTCCTCAGCCGGACATAGGATGCCCATTTCGGTGGCAATCTCGCGGTATAAATCTGTTCTCCAAGACTTCCGAGCTTTTTCCTCAGCATCTTTAGGAAATTCTAAAATTTGTCCCCAGCGTGCCGCTTGAGTCATCAACCAAATAGCCTGAGACTGCCACAAAAAGGTGGAATGGTTGCCAGAAATCGCAGCGAGATCAGGGGGCAAATCGTAGAACATCGTAGTTTCAGCAGATTGAACGATCCGCTTTTTGCCGTCAAATCCGCCGTAGTTATAGTTGCCGACAATGCCTGGTGCCGTGAACTGGCTGACGCACTCAGGCAGTTTGCCCACATCTCCCGGGTTAATCACTGTCGGAGCTACACATTTGCGCGGTTTTGCGCCTGTAAACGATCGCGCTGTGATCAGTTTGGCAACCTCCTCCCGGTTTTCTGGCTGGCTGCAATATTGGCAGGCTTCGATCATCGCTTTAATCAGCGATCGATAGGTCTTGGGGTTCTGGTTAATAAACGATTCCTGCACGGCTAGAACGCGATCGGGATGGCCGCGCCAGATTTCTCGCCCCTGCGCAAAAGTAAAGCCCACTCCTTCATTGCCCTGAATCGCTCGGGTGTTCCAGGGTTCGGCCACCATGTAGCCTTGCATATTGCCGATACGCATGTTGACCAACATTTGCGGTGGCGGCACAATGATGATGCGAAACTCTTTCAGCGGATTGATCCCTACTGCCGCAGATAGGTAACGCACGAAATACTCATAGATTGAGGAGCTGAGCACCACAGCCCAGACGCGCCGCTCCGGCGGCAGACCCTCGAAGTAGCGACGGAAATCGCGCCCAAACGTATCGAGATCGCCATTGTACTCTCGCAAAGGGCGCAGGCCAGCATCCCACATGTCTTTGCTCATGGTCATGGCGTTGCCGTGACGGTGGATGGTCATGCCTGCACAAAGATCAGCATGACGAGCGCCCTCTGCCCCAATGCGGGCGTTGGTTACTGCTCCCGACACGACTGGAGACGCATCCAGCCGTCCAAAAATCACGCCATCCCGTGACGTTGCCCAACTTGCCTCTCGGCTGAGGGTGACGTTTAGCCCATATTTGCGGAATAAGCCTTTTTCGTAGGCGATCGCGAATGGTGCACAATCGTTAACTGGCACAAAACCAATGGCTAAATTGGGCTTTTCCAAGCTTTGGGGATCGACTACAGGTTCGACCTCGGCTTGGGCAATGCTAGCGCTAGAATTGGTGGCTGTTCCGGATGACAGACTGCAAGCTGCCAGAGCACTAGTTGCGGCAAATCCGCCCAAGCCATAGAGAAGTGATCGTCGGCTCAGGTTACGCATAGAAACCTCGACTGAAGAGTTTAGATAGAAGTGGCTACAAATTCGGCAAGACAAAAATTAGGCAGAAGTGGGCGATCGATGCGTCACCAGGACTTGCAGCCGACCCAGGAGATAATCCAACACCAAGCCCGTGCTGCCAATGACCAAAATCGCTAGGAAGACAGAATTTAGGTTCAGGCGGCTCCACTCATCCCATACAAAGAAGCCGATACCAATCCCACCTGTCAGCATTTCTACGGCAACAATCACCAGCCAAGCAATGCCCAGACTAATACGTAGCCCCGTAAAAATATAGGGCAGGCTGGCAGGCAGAATAATTTTGGTAATCTTCCGCCAGCGCGACATTTCCAGCACGCGCGCCACATCAAGATAATCTTTGGGAACGCTAGAAACCCCTAACGCCGTATTGATAATGGTGGGCCAGAGGGAGGTAATAAAGATAACGAAAATAGCGGAAGGGTTTGCCAGGTTGAAAATGGCGAGCGCGATCGGCAACCAGGCAACTGGAGAGACAGGGCGAAAAATCTGAATCAGCGGATTAATTGCTAGCATGGCTTTGCGCGACATGCCGATCAAAAACCCCACTGGAATTGCTACAATAGAACCCAGTAAAAACCCCAGAAACACGCGCCGCAGACTAGCCAACAGCAGCCAGCCGATGCCCAAATCTCCAGGGCCGCGCCGATAAAAAGGATGGGTGACGTAATCCAGGTTTGCCAGCAGCGCTTCAAGGGGGGTAGGCAGCAACTCAGACATAAAGGTAGCAACAAACCACCACAGCGCAATCACGCTACAAATTCCCAGCAGCGGCAGCAAAACAACGTCCTGAATGAGCGTCGGGCGGATAGACTTTCGCCATGCAGCCTGAGTCACTACGGCGATCGCCAAAATATTAAATTGCAGCAGCATCAGTTTCTCCTGATTGTACAAGGCAGGCACATCTGTCTGAGTGCTTGCCAGACGACGATCCAACGCTCTGCAAGAACCATGAGAACCCAAAATAGAGTAGCTCAATGGGGCTTAAAAGCGTTATTTAAACAGATTCAGAGGAAACTGAAGGCGATCGAGCAATGAAAAATGCTGACTGTTCAGTCTCCCCTCAATGCCGACGGAGTTAGCTGACGGGCTAGGGCTGAGAGGTGCCCCTCTAGGGAAAGACAGAGATGCGGCTTTCCGAAAGATTCGCCCCAAGATTTGGTTCCTCCGCTCTTTGTTTCGTCATCAGGACTGACCAAACAATAGATTAGGCTGACTTATGGGTTGCATACAGGCTATCACTCCCTGAAGAAAATCGTCAATCCTTACCGACACAAACCTCCTTTTGAGATAAATACAGCAGATCCAATCCTGCATGAATATCTTCAGTAGATCGCAAAAGAGGTCGCAAAAGGAGAGTTTGTGGACAGATAGCCACGAATGCGCCAAAAGACACGACTCTCTTCCCAGGAGCGGAAGCCTCCAGGGTAATGCTTTTTCGTAAAGGATAAAAGAAAATAGAGAAAAAGTAATCTCAAGTTAGCCACAATCAACGATGAAACCCTACTTAAATCTGTCCAAGTTGTGGGTCGGATGACATCATGAGAAATGGAACGCCTCGACGGGGTAAGCAGAATTAAAAATGCCGAGACTGTGGTCGTCAGGGTGTGGCTTCTTCCCGATGGGTGGGCAGCTCGGATGGCTTCATCCTAGAATTCAGCAACGCCATATTTAGCCATAGCGCATGAAGTCCCAGTCATTTTCAAGGTTTTTGGTGAAATTTCTGAGATTGGTTGGTTTATCGTGATTTTCTGCTCACCACTCTGCGTATTGCCCCGTTCATGCATCCTCAATCGCTAACCAGGCACGCAGCACTTCTGCAACCGTCCAGGCTTGAGCAATACAGCCTGCCGGGATCATAGGGGCATCGCCGTCAAAGATTTCACTGAGGTTTCCTAGTCCATGAGCGGCGAGGTGATTTGCCATTGGCTCTAGAAATTGATGAGCCTGTGCTGCATTGCTATAGACCCGCAGGTGTGCCAGGGCAAAAGTGCCGAGTAGCCAGCCCCAAACGGTACCTTGATGATAAACTCGATCGCGTTCGGAGGGGTTGCCGCGATAGTGCCCTGAATACTGAGGATGGTTTGGAGATAGCGATCGCAGCCCGTGAGACGTTAGCAACATCCGTCCGCAAATGTCTACAACCTGTCGCTGTTGGTTGAAAGATAACGGACTGTGAGGCAAAGAAACTGCAAAGATCTGGTTTGGTCTGAGGGACGCATCATCGCCGTTTGGACTGTCAATCACATCATAACAATAGCCATCTGCTTCATTCCAAAAGCGCGAGAATCTTGCTAAAGTGCGATCGGCGATCGCTTCATATTCTTGGTGAGGTTTGCCAATTTGACGAGCAAACTTTGCCATTGTTCGCAGCGCGTTATACCAGAGAGCGTTAATCTCTATTGGTTTGCCAATCCGAGGTGTAATTACCTGGTCGCCAACTTTAGCATCCATCCAGGTCAACTGTACTCCAGCTTCTCCGGCATACAGCAAGCCATCTGATGGATCTAGATGAATGTTGTAGCGAGTGCCGCAACAGTGCCAATTGATCATGTCTGATAGGACTGGAAATAACTCTATCAATAAATCATCATCCCCAGTTGCGTCGTAATACTGACGAATTGACTCAACATACCAGAGGGTTGCATCAACTGTGTTGTATTCCGGCACGTCTCCTGCATCTGGAAACCGATTGGGCAACATGCCTTGATCTACATATTTGGAAAAGGTGCGAAGAATCGATCGTGCTACTTCAGAACGCCCAGTTGATAGAGTAAGACCGGGTAAGCTAATCATGGTGTCGCGTCCCCAATCGCCAAACCAGTGATATCCGGCAATCACCGTTTTTCCAACGGATTCGTTGAGTAAGAAACGTTCTGGATCACCTAAGCGAGAATCAACGCCCTCTGTTTCACGCACCACCACAAACTGATCGGCAGCTAAGACTAATTGGTTAATCCAATCGGGTGTCTTTTTGGCATGAATGGGACGATTGGCTTCAAACAGCCTGATGAGCTTTTGTTCGTGAGCAGATCTCGACTTAAAGGCAACTGCGCCATTCAAATTAGGCTGCTTTTCTGTGCTGGCGACAATTGTGAAGGATTGACCGGGGTTGAGGGTAATGTCAAAAGTGGCAGCATGGAGATGATCTTCGCGATCGCTGAGGCCGCGATCGCGCTCTGCCGCTAAATCAAAGCTGTAATACCACTCATGAGCAGGAGTGACGCTGGCAGAATTGCTGAGTAAATAAACTGGAGTTGCACCCGGAAAAGCAGCAATTTGAATTCCTTGGTCGATCGGCTCTACGTCCATTTGCCAGCCATTAGACTGCGTGCTGCCATGATAATCTCGATAGTTAACAAATGCCTGAAGCGTGAGTTGCAGCGATTGCGTGGCGCGGTTCAGCGTGTATTGCACATAGGTGGTGTTGCTTCCGGGCTGCATCCAGATACGCTTTTCAAGTTGCACATCACTAAAGCCAAACTGCCAAACAGGAGTCGTTCCATCTAGAAAAAATTGCTCAATATGATAATATCCCCCTGGACTCACTGTGCCATCCGTCCAACGATTTGTAGAAAGCGAATAGGACTGTCTATTGTAGTGAACAGTCTCATCCAGTTTAGTAACCAGTAAAGTGCGTCCTAATGGTGGATTCAATGCCGCAATGAGTAAGCCGTGATAGCGACGGGTTAACAGTCCTGCAACTGTACCAGAAGCATATCCACCAATACCGTTGCTGACTAGCCATTCTCGTGATTCGGCTGTTTGCAGCGTACCGCAGATTTCTCGCCCAAATTCAATATCCATGTGTAAAAAGTCTTATTGCTCCACAATTCGGATCAAGTGACCGTCGGGGTCGCGCACTAAAAACCCTTTGCGAAACCCTAGCTGATCATCTGGCAGTTGGATTACACCTGATGAGACAAAATCATAGCCGCCCGATCGCACTCGTTGCGCCGCTGCATCTACATCCTCAACCACTAGTGTAGTTTGCCAGCCTACGAGGTCATTTGCCTGAGCATCATTCGGCAGCGATCGCCCATTTGATGGCGTGAGATATTCCAAAAATTCAACGCCCATGCCCACAGGTGCCCGCAGTCCAGTAATTTGCAAATGTGCTCCAAAGACCTGATTGAGATGAGCTTGTTCTGTACCGTAGTTCTCACTTTCGCCTGCAACTGTTAGCCCCAACATATCACGATAGAAAGTGAGACTGGCTGGCGTGTTAGAGATGGCGATCGCGGTATGATCAATGCCTAGAAACAACTCACTGCTAGATTCTTGCCAGCGAGGATCACCCTTACCCTCTGGGTAATAAATGATTTCTAAATTGTGTCCTTCTGGATCACGAAAATAGAACGCCTCAATCCCTGCGGCGGCTGGAATGTAATCCGGTAGCCGCTGTGGAGCGGTAGAAACGTGTTGAATGTTGTGTTGTCGCAGATATTGATATGCCTCATCCATATCACTCACGACGATCGCAATGTGTTGAAACCAATGATCATTGCTGCGTGAGTCGGTTGGAATGGGTCGTCCTTCAGGGGTGAGATAGTCCGTGAGTTCAATGACTTCATTGCCCAACTGTAACTGCACCACTCGCATTCGTACCCCAAATACACCTTGCAGATGCTCATATTCACTGCCCCACACTTCCACATCTGAAATTTTGCGAAAAGGTAAAACCTCGGTGTAAAAGTCCAGGATGCGATCCATGTCTGATACAGTCATTCCTACACTGGCTACCGCTTGAACCGTTGACTCTGCGGCAGGAACTTGAGTGAGGACAATTGGTACTGACGAAGTTTGGCGTGGCTGATTCTGGGAGATGACGCGGCCAGAAGTGGATATGGCGATCGCCACTGCCACCCCAAAAGAGAGAAAAGTTTGCTTGAGTACCTTGCCTAATCCTGACATTATTCTAATTTTTGAAGGAACACAATTGTTTAGGATTTTATTTCATCCGGTCTTTTAAGTGATCGCCAACTCGCAGCGCAGTTGCAATAATGGTCAGTGTTGGATTCACTCCAGAATTGGAGGGAAAGAAACTGCCATCTACGACATAGAGATTGTCTATATCGTGAGTGCGACAATTCAGATCCAGTACTGAAGTTGTTGAGTCTTCACCAAAGCGGCAAGTACCGCACTGATGACCTACGGCTTGTAAGGGAATGCTATTGCGCGGATAAATGCCCATCGGAATGATATAAGGCCGCATACCATGGTCGATTGCTGCCAACATCTCCAACCACCGCTGAACTAGACGTTCGTGGGCTTTTGTATTGTTCGGTTTATACTCCAGACACACCTTCTCGCCCATGACGCGAACGCGATTATCGGGATGCGGTAAATCCTCCGATTGTAGCCACCAACCCGTTGAGTGATGAGCAATCTGATCGAGTCCAAACCCAGGAGCCAGTTTGGCTAAAGGGGCTAGTGCTGCCGGAGTTGATGCCGGAATCATTTCTCCTAAAACATTGCCAGTGTTTTGAACTTGCCCCATTGGATAGGGGAACCCTGGCTCGCCCCAATAAAAATCGTTGACGGCAATTGTCTTTTGATAGACGGCTGGATTAGGTTGAGGACTAATCGCCAGGATTGCTGTAGCCAAATGCTTCATAAAGTTACGCCCCACCTGGTCGGAGCCATTGGCTAATCCGTTAGGATGTTGCTCGTTGGCAGAGCGCAGCAGCAGTAGTGCAGAATTAATTGCGCCACAGGCAACTACTACAATGTCACTGGTAAAAAGGTGTGCTTGTGTCGCAGGTTCCCCCAGGGATAGTTTTCCCTCAATTTCTGCCTCTACTCCGGTGACTTCCTTTCCTGATGGACTGGTGTGTAAACGTACAACCTTGGCGTTTGTAACTAATGTGACATTGGCGTGCTGTTGAGCTGGGCGCACCGCGTTCACATCTGCATCGGCTTTGGCATGAACTAGGCAAGGATATCCATCACAGGTATTACACCGAATGCAAGGACTGAAGTCTGGGTTTGCCTCATCCAGTTTAATTCCCAAAGGTAAGTGAAATGGATGTAGCCCATGATGTTGAATGCCGTTACAAATATCCTGCATCCGTGGTTCGTGACTAACCGGAGGATTGGGATAACCCTGACTCATCGGTGGTTCGATTGGGTCTTCACCTTGTAAACCATGTACGTTATAGAGCTTTTCCGCTTCTGTGTAAAATGGCTCGAAATCCTGATATTTTAGCGACCACGCAGGAGATGTACCCTCCCGATGCGCGACGGTATTAAAGTCTCGCTCCCGCATTCGTAAGAGTGCCGCGCCGTAGACTTTGGTGTTACCCCCTACCCAATACCCCGTACTTGGACGAAATGATTTTCCTTCAATGTTGTACCACATCTCATCTGTGTGGTAGCGCTCTTGTTGATAGACTTCTCTAGCATTCCAATTCTCTTTTTCACGCGGCAAAAAACTACCGCGCTCCAAAATCAGAATTGTCTTACCAGTAGGGGCAAGCCTATGGGCTAGTGTGCCTCCTCCTGCACCTGTACCAATGATAATGATGTCGTAGTGGTGTGCAGTCATAGATAAATTCCTTAGAAATAGACTCTATTAAGTAGTTCAACCTAAATAAAAACAAGATTCTAAAAGTCTGCGCCGCCCGCGCAGCGGGCGGCGCAGACTTTTAAGGTTTTATATTTAATTACGCCCATCTACTTACAACAAGCGATCGCTCAAATCAAATCTGCTACTCTGTTCGCCTGTTTGTTTATAGTTGCAGCGAAAAATACAGCGTTTATCAGGGTCGTGGTTGAGCTTGGCGCACTTGAC
>JBBQFG010000109.1:0-16641 GCA_038321765.1 Elainellales cyanobacterium | reverse complement strand
AACAAGATTGAACGCTGCTGGTCTTGGCTGAAAAGTCGGATCCGAAAGCAGCTAGACAACTTTGATACGTTACGAGAAGCCATGGAGCATGTTCTCCGTTTGGCGTCCTAACCTAACTGGCGGCTGCTATAAATATAAGATGGTGGAGGTATTAGACTTTGGCTCAATATGGGAACCGGGGAGCTGTAAAAGCACAGCATTGAGTAAGCTGCCCAGTAGGGCTTTGCCTCGCCTGCGGACATTATGGACAAACTCGAAGAAATCCCAGATACAGGGGGAGGTTCCCCTGGGAAATGCCTCGGTGTGGTCTCAACCAGGAGCGGAGCAACGACCAAAAGCCCTCAATGGTATTGACGTGGACTTCACAAAATCCATCTCCATCCTCATCTCGGGCATATTCCCCGGCACTATGGCAGACGGTCTTATGGGCATAGCCCCAAGCCTCCAGGCGGCTGTAGATGTCATACTCGTCGGTGTAAACCAGCGTACCTGGAGTCACCATCGCGTGAATGATTGGAGCAATGGTCGTTTGCTGAACATTCTTCAGCATCCGGATCACGACCTCCCCTCCTCGCTCAATCATGCCAAAGATGGGCGGTTTTTCGGTTTCGAGCGTCCCCCTGCCCCGTAGCTTGCTTCCCGCAGGGTAGCCCTTTGAGTTTGCGGCGACGACCTGAGCGGCCTTTTTTTTAACTGCCGCAGGCTGCCCTTTATGGCCTGCGGTCACATAGACTTCATCAAACTCAACTTCCCCCGATAGTTGCACCTCAGGTTGGTGATTGACAATGGCTTGACGCAATTGGGTCTTCATCTGATGCACATCATCTTTATGCAGATCGAGTTCTTGGGCAATCTGTTGATTCGACAAATTCAGTCCCATTAAATAAAGGCACCCCACCCAGACTCACAGCGGCTGATGACGGCCTGCAAAATGCTGTCCGTTAAGTCATCAAACTGCTTGCCACAGCCCTGACAACAATAGCGTTGACGCTCTGGTTGAGTCTCATCTTTACTGCGTTTGGTGATGTCATGGCAACCACATGTTGGGCAGCTAACTCCCTCAGGCCAGCGATACTGGCGTACAAGTTGATAACACTTCGCATCATCAATCAAATGGGTTAGTGTTATCATGCTCAACTCCTGACAGCAAGCCTAGTCACTACCTTAGATTTAATGCGATGTGCAACTTTCTCAAACCTCTTGTGGGATGGGCATCTTGCCTGTCTAAATCAGTCAGGCAAGATGCCTGATCCACGAGAAATTTGGGTTTTCAGACTTTTAGTTGCACATTGCGTAACGTAATTAAATGCTGTTGTAGGTATGAAGCGTCCGCAACAACATCTAGCTTAAGGGGCAGCAGGCGCAGCACCTGTGACGCGAGAGGAGGAGGAAGGAGAATTCTCTGCCTGAGGACTAATGGAGGGCGCAGGGCTGGTAGATGATGGAGCAGGGATGGGGCTAGCGCTGGCAGCGGGGGAGGGTAACGAGTTAGGGTTTGCTGCATCAGCCGGAGATGGTGTCTCCCCAGCCGCCAGTTGATTGATCTGATCTTTATATTGAGCCGGAGCAAGCGCCGCTGCAGTAGTAAATAAAGGCTCTGCTTCAGTAGCTCTACCAGCGGTTCGCAATACGATCGCCTTGCCTAGAACAGGGCGAAAATCCTGATTATCCGTTTCAATCGCCTGGTCATAAATGGCGATCGCCTCATCTGAACGGCCTTGTTCAGCATAAACCCGCCCTAACAGCAACTGAACTGACGTTACATCTATACTGCCTGGTGTCGCTTCATTTGCCGCTTCTGCCCCTCGCAACGTGTCTTGAAGTAGTCCAATAGCTGCCTCAGGGCGCTTTTGCTCTAACATCAAGTCAACAAATCCTTGGAGTGCATTCACATTTCCAGGTTGAGTTTTAAGAACATCTCGATACGATTGAGCCGCACCCTCAGCATCTCCTACTCGCTGCTTCGCCTGAGCTAGTAATACCGTGTAGTCAGCTTGGTCAGGGTTAAGCTTGGCTAATTTTTCTAACGGCTCGATCGCCCCTTTGACATTATCTTGACGAATCCGCGTCTCCAGTAAGCCCCTCAGAGCTGTCTGGTTTTCTGGTTCCCGCTGTAGCACCAACTCATACCCTTTGGCTTGAACCTCTAGCTCTTGCTGCTGAGTTGCCAGTGCGGCACCGGGCGAAGCATCGGCGGCGGCTGGTTGGTTGCTCGTTTGAAACGCCGTCAAAAACGGCATAAACAGCAATGACAGAAACGCCAATGACGCGATCGCCATAACAGTAGTGATAATCCAGCGGTTGCGTTGCTTAAACACAGAACGACCCAAACTTTAATGCCACTCTATTATTATCCACATCTGGGTGTTCTTACCGTTTTTCAGATGCGTTAACCTCAATGAACCACAAGATAGACAATTCAAACGTCTGGCAACATTTCAATTTGTTAAGAACGTGTTTCTAAAACTTAAAAAAGCTGTCTGAGAAACTTGAGTCCAATTTCGGTGTCGATACTGCCCTTCTTTCCGCCCTTAGAGAAATCTATTCCAGAGATACCTGATAGCGGCGATCGCGGTTGTATAAACAAGAAGAGAAAGTCATGTTATAGCTGTCGCCACAAAGGTTAGGACACTGGGATCAAAGGGGGTGTGGGGGCTTTGCCCCCAGCCAGGGGTTCCACCCCTGCACCCCGTCCTAACCAATCCGTCTATGGCTATAAATCGTCATGTCGACTCGTGATGTTAAATGGCGCTGTGGATAGGTTTTAATCCTAACCAACTCCAAGCTTTGCATACCTGTATCTTGCAAGCAGCCTCAAACGTTGGCACGTCAAAATCTATGAAGCAGATAACACACTTTGCAGATAATTGACAGATGGCATCTGATAACAGTAGCAGGCTAGATTGATGTGGATGCTAACCTAGTGTGTAACTCGCATCAATCATCTGCTGTCTATACTCACATGGGGTGGATGGATTCTGCCACAAGGAGGTTTCATGAGTTCCTCTCACAACCAGTCTCCCCGGTCATCCCGGTCAACGCCATTCACAAATGAGCATATGCATGCTCACAATTCATCATCCCCTGAGTTAGTATCCTCAGCAGAGACCGATATGCATCAGCCCTCAGCTTCAACTCTTGAAATGGACTCTTCGATCGACCCAACCGCTTTGGACGGAGTGGAAGCTTCCACCCAAACCCCAACAGACGATTCCTCTTCCAATCTGGAGCTTTCCTCAGCTCTAGAATCATCAGTTCGTCAGCATCCTATTCCGCCAGCTAGTGAGCCGATGCAATATCGGGCAATTGGTTTGGTGCATGGTAGGTACACGCCATCCGACGACCAGTTCACTCGCGGCAGCATCACTACTGACGATGGCACGCTCATTGATGCGGTACTACTGGGTCGAGTCATGAGTCTAGTTAGGAAACATCTAGATTTAACGACATCTCACCTTTGGGTCGTTTATCCCCGCACCCGTGAAAAGGTTCAAGACCTCCACGTCCAAATTGTAGGCGTTTGGGAACCTGAAAAACTTACTCCAGCAGATAGTGTGAATAGCTCAACAGGTAACTCTGCGAGCGATGGTATTGTCGATGCAGCTACCAGTACAGCGCAGCTTATTCCATCCCCAGTATCTGCAATAGTTCCTCACGAAGCGACTCCTCAATTAGAGGATGGATATTTCTCTATACGAGGAGAGGTTCTATTTTGTTCTCCTGAAGACAATCGGCTTATTGTTAGAGTGCAGCAAGCTGCCAAGAAAAGCTCTAAAAAAAGCACAGAGCACGAAGATGATGAAGAGAAATCATTCAAGGTTATTCTCAGCGGAACCTTAGAGGGAAAAGCAGTCGGTTACTTCTGGGATTTATATATCCAGCGGCAAGGCAACGACTTGGTGCTTCAAAACGGCAGTATGATTGCACTTGTGCCGCCCAGAAAGCGTAAAGTCAAGCCGGGTGGGTTTCGAGGCAATGCACCTGGTCGCAAAAAGCCGTGGGATGCCAAAGGTAGTCCACCCCGCCCCGCTCGTCGAGTTGATTCCGCTGCCCCAGTGAGCGCTCCACCCACCCGCCGAGAACCAATTTCTAAGCCTGTAAAGCGTCCCAAAGATGGGAACTGATGCAAATCACTCCAGACTGATTTGCGCCCCCAATCGATCTTGAGCTACGAAGCTTCTATCCATTGGCAAGGGCGCAACAGGCTCTGTAAGCATGAAGGTTCCAGCCTCAATCCATTGCTTTAGCTCTAGAGCAACTTGTCGAGCCAAAAAAATGCTGGCAAGAGGTGCGGTGCGAACTGTCTTCCCCTCAATCGTGATGCGTCCTGACTTGAGTTGGGCGTAGCTAACTAAGCCAAAAGTAGGACGCACGCGCCGGGGAATGGAGAAGTCCACGATAGGAGCAACCAAGTCCTGATCTTGCACAGAGCACCGGAGTACTACTTCTTCGTTCAACACGGGAAAAGGGACACCAATACCCATCATTAACGAAGGGCCATAGCTCTGAAAATAGCAGCCCTTCACCCAGCGGGGACTCATCTGCTTAGCGTCCCCAATCAGTGCCAGGGTGGCAGCCGGACCAATTGGCGTATGATTGGGCAGTCGTTTCTGTAGCGGAAAGTGTTGGGTACCTTCCCACGATACATAGCCGATGCCACCTCCCATGAAGATTCGGGTGCCAATCCCTACAAGCTGCAAATCAGGATCGTTGAGTAAAGGTGATAGAGCACCAGAGTTAGAGTAAACTGCATTGCCTAAGCGCGGCTGAAGTGGGCCTAAGTAGGTAAAAAGAGGGCGATCGCCTCCATTGACTCCTACAATAAAATTTTGGTAAAGGTTGCGCGGATTATACAGATAAAACTGGTTAATAGTATCACGGGTAATTGTTGTCTCTACCGATGCCCGTGGATAACAATCGGTTACTTGACCCAGTGCCCGCAGCCGTATAGGTTTACCTGCGATCAAATCAGCAATAACATGCCCCCCACCCCGTTCTCGTGCCGGCGTGCGTAATCGCATGTCTCGTCCTTCATCGCTATCTGAAACATCCCACGCGCCCGAATACTCAACCATTTGACTGGCACCCAGGTACAAATCGACGGCACCAAAGCCAGAGTATGCCAGTACGCCATCTAGCCAGCACTGGCGAATTTTGATCGGCGGATCGGTATGCCCCAGGTTGAGGATCGCTCCTGACGCTTCCATGGGTTCGAAGGTGCCAGTGGTAATTACATCTACTTCCTGTGCAGCTTGTGATACGCCGACCAACTGAACCCTTGCTTTCAGTTCCTCTACAGTCCACACGACTGCTGTTTGATGCTGAATTTTGTCGTTGATATCGGCAATAGTACGCATGGAGCTAAGGTTAGGGGGGAGATTTCGGATTTAAAGTCTGTTTAACGCCTTAACGCCTGGTATTTGTCGCACGGGAAATACGGCCTTCTACGCAGCTTAAAGCACGCTTAGATTCAGGGGTTCTTTTAATAATGTAATAATGCCTGTTTGAAGGGATAAATCGCTTCTTAGCTTTTCTAGGGAATTCTTAGCTTTGCTAGGGAATACGTTACGCAAGAAATCCGGTGTCCCAGTTTAGGATGTTTTGAGCTAGAACGAGAAGGATACCTGTTCAGGATAGGTGGTAAATGGACAGCTATGAGTCTCAGGACGAGCGTAGGAAGGTCGCTGTCAACAACTTTTTTCACCATCTGTTGCTAATGGTAACGGGTGGCCTGCTGCTAGCGGGGTTGTTGGTTGGAGCCGGATGGTGGCGAGGTGGCAATATATTTTTAGAGCAGTTGCGATCGCTTTTTACCCGGGCTGAATCAAAGCCAGAGGTGGATGTAGAGTCTCTTGTTGTACAGCAGGTGCGGGGAGCAAGTGAACTAACCACTGCTATTTTTGCAATGCAGGCAGTTGTACCGACAAAGCGCGATCGCACCTTTGGAGGGTATGTAGTAGGGTCTACTACGTTGCTCTATTTAGCTTATGGAGAAGTACGAGCAGGGGTCGATCTGGCACCACTAACGCGAGAGGACGTTCAAATTGTGAACAATACGGTGCGGTTACGACTACCGCCCCCCCGCATTCTCGATAGCAAAATCGACGTCAATCGGTCTCGGGTGTACGACTATGATCGAGGGTTTCTTGGATTGGGCCCCGATGTCGCACCCGATTTACAAGAGGCCGCTCAGCGCCAAACACTACAGGAGATTGTGGCAGCAGCGTGCCATCAGGGTGTACTCGAAGAGGCAAATCAGCGGGCGCAGTTGGTGGTTAGCCAACTCCTGGCTACAGCGGGATATCAACAGGCAGTAGTAGAAACTCAGCGCCCTGAACCTAGTGCTTGCCCGACATCAATCAACTCTGTCCCACAAGAGGGTCAGGTACCGATTCCACCCGCTGATACTCTTCCCTCACAGCCAAACTCACCACCGCTGGATACAGACGCGTTTCCTGCTACACCTGCCTTACCCAGTGCTCCATCACCCGCACCGAGCATTCCAATAGGCATGGGCAATCATGCCCTTCCCCTCAATTTAGGCAGGTTGGGTTAAAAAGTGTCACTAAGCTGAATCTAAATCAATACCAGCCTCTTAAGTTAAGTTTTGTAATTAAGGATGTCGCTGGATAAACTCAGAGACGAGCCAAATCTATGTGGCCAAAGACCCGTAGAAACCCAGAGGCTTCGACCTCATTGTCCAAGTAGATTTGGCTAAGCAGACCCTTGCCTAAACCAATTTCAGCGTTCACAAATTAATTATTGTGAAATTTAGATGATGGTTTCTGGTCAATAGTTGGGCAAGCTACTGTACGTCAGTTCTTGAATGGGAAGGGAAGTCATGGCGAAAGATGCGGGAAACACCCGGAAGAAGGCACGGCGAATCTCCGTTGGTACCTCAACTACCATCACAGACTCGCTCAGCAAGTTAGACAAGGATGACTTCTTTCGCTTTGCAGTAGGCGTTCGCAGCAGCTTCGATGCTCAGATACCTGCCATTCCCCGAAAGTCTAACTATGACCTCGAAATTCAGCGGCAAAATGGCACCATTGTGGCCACTTCCAGGCGGCCCAAGCGGCAGCCCGAAGCACTGAATCTGACACTAGAGAGTGGTGTCTACTTTGTCCGGGTGAATCACAGAAAAGGCAAAGGCAATTACAGCCTGCAACTCAGTCTCAATGCAGACAATGCCGGAGAAACCTTTGCGGCATCTCGTGATATTGCTGTCAGTGCAACGCCCACCTCCGTTACAGATTTTGTAGGGGTATCCGATCCCAGCGACTTTTATCGCTTTACAGTGGGCGATCGCAGCATTCTAAACGTTGCCCTCAATCAGCTCACAGCAGGCGCAAACGTCACCTTATTCGACGCAAATCAAAACCCTCTCCTAGTAAGCGGTGGTTCCAGTGCCGCCGCAGCTACCCTCCAAGGAACATTTGATGCCGGCACTTACTTTCTCCGAGTTGCCCCCGATGCTGGTGTCCGAACTACCTACAACCTCACCGTAGAAGCCGATCTCGTCCCCGATCAAGCTGGGCAAGATTTCGCCAGTGCTAGCAACCTTATCGCTGATGTAGGATTTACTCCAGTTCAAGTTAGCGATTACGTCAGCAACAACGACCCCGCCGACTTCTACCTAATCAATGCTACAACCCTAGGTAGTCTTCAGGTTGACCTAACTGGAATAGCACCCACGGCTGATCTGGACATCATCCTATACGACAGCAACCAAGGGGTTCTATCCGTTCAAGGAGGAGCTGGAGCAGGTGGAAACGAACAAATTCTGGTAGACATTCCTCAAACGGGAGTGTACTACGTTGCTGTTGTTCCAGCCACTCCGGGTAACAGCTCTACCTATAACCTCAGTGCTACTTTGGCTCCACCCGATAACGTAGGAGACAGCACCGCAGATGCAACCTTGATCACCACTCCAGGCACCTCTCCATTCCCAGTGCTCAGCGATACCCCTCAAGTCTATTCAGACTTTGTTGGAGGAGTTGATATAGATGTGTTTAAACTGGTGTTCGACCAACCGCTTAACTTCCTGTCGGTGAGGCTAAGAGACCTGAGCGCTAATTTAGACGTGAGGCTTTACCAGGAAGGTAATGTAGCCTCAGCGCTACTTTCTAATTCTGGCGGTACAACCGAAGAATTTTTTGAAGGTAGCCTCAACTCAGGAACCTACTATCTGGAAATTATTCCCGGTGCGCCTGGTGCCAGCTCTCCATACAATCTGGAGCTATCGGTTAGCGCTACCTCCAACATTCCTACCATTACGAGAGATGTTAATCCGACTGGGGATGCCAATGCGAGAGCATTAATCGACGTTGCTGGGACATTATTCTTTGTTGGAGAGGATGGTGCGCCTAATGTCCCAGTGGGGCTTTGGAAATCTCAAGGAACTCTCGATACAACAGTCAAGGTTGGCTCATTTACCAATATTGGAGAGCTGGCTTCGATCGGCAGCAGCGTATACTTCTCGGCGGGTAGTGGGGCCAGCGGTACTGAGCTGTGGAAGTGGGTAAGCGGCGGCGGTGTCCTGGGAACGGTCTCTCAGGTAGCAGATATTGCCGCAGGTACCTTAAGCTCTGCGCCTACAGAATTAACAGCAGCTCAAAATAGTCTCTACTTCATTGCTACAGCAACCGGGGATGCAACAGGTAATGTGCTTTATCGGTTAGATGGTAGCGGTGTTCCTGTTGCGCTGGCTACCGCTGGCGACGTGCCCAACAGTCTGACGTATGTAGAGCGTACGGATACGCTGTACTACAAGGCAGGGGTGAGCGCTGAGGCAGGAGATCTGCTCTGGAAAATTGATAATGCCGGGAGTGCCACCCCAGGCACACCTGTTACCCTATCGAGCTTCGGAGCGACTAGCCCCAGATTTATCTCAAGCCTGCAAGCCATTGGCAGCGATTTGTTTTTCTTTGCATCTGACTTGTTAACTACCAACAACGAACTGCGTCGGATTGACATCGCTGGTAACTTCTCTACCTACGATGTAAATGGCACTACAGAAGGGTCTATCTTCAATGGTTCTGCTGTTGGCGTAATCAAAGACGCTGCTGACGTAAGCTATGCCTACTTCCAGGCAGAAGGAGGACCCAGCGGAGAAGAGCTATTCCGAGTTAACCTTAGCAACGGGGCGATTGACCCGTTAAACGAGATTGCTCCAGGGCCTGCTCTAAACCCGCAGATCTCTAATTTCACTGTGTTTAACAATAAACTGTACTTCTCAGCCAACAATGGTATGGATGGAGCAGAGCTTTGGGTAACCGATCCAAACTCCAATCCCTTAACCGCCACTCAGATCGACATTTTCCCCGGCCTCGACGGAGCTTTGGTCCCTAATAGCTCTAACCCGACAAACCTTGTTTTAGCTGCTGGTAAGCTATACTTCTCGGCAACGGGTATAGATGGTCGGGAGCTGTATAGCATCGACAATACTGGCACACCACCGACACCGGTTGCCTCTGGCCCTCCATCGTCCAGTCCAGAAGATTTGATTGTAGTTGGAGATCTGTCGGGTATAGGCTTAGCTGGCAAGCTCTACTTTACGGCCGATAGTGGCACCAGAGGTCGAGAAGTTTGGACAGCTTAGCCTCTAAGAAGCTTCACTAAGTTCGACTAAGACAAAAGGAATGGGCGAGGCTTAGCCTCGCCCATTCCTTTTGTCTTAGTCGAATTGTCTTAGTCGAACTTAGAAGATTGCACCGCCCTAACTCAGGTAATAAGTGTATGTGTCAGGATTTAATTCTCTTGAGTTGAGCAATACCCGATCGCCTCGTTCGCAACGTGCCACAATGCGCGATCGCTCATCTCTTAATTACGGTTCCCGTCCTACTTACTGCGGTTCTCGCCCTACCAGCTCCGGCAAGCGCCCTGTTCCTGGCAATGACTTGGTATCGGCGGTAGCCATATGACCGCTATAAAAAGCGCCCCCTTCAATATCAATAGCGCCTGCGGTAGCATCGCCTTCGAGACGAGCAGTGCGGCTGACAGATAGCTTGCCCTCTACCACGATGCGAGCTTTGACTACACCATGAATGACTAAATTGCGAGCACGAATTTCGGGTCCTTCTACCAAACCCGTATGGGAAATTTCCATGTCTCCCTGTACGTTAACTGTTCCGTGGACAATTCCATCCACACGCAGGCTGCCCTCTAAATGGATATCACCCTGCACCTCGCATTTTTCGCCCAGGTACGTCAACGAAGAAGTGGTCTGCTTACGTGCAAAAAGCATTACATTGTCCCCAAAATGAGTTCGGTCACCACAAAATAAATCCCACAGTAGACACAAACCCTAAACGCTAGCACCCAATTCTACTCCAAGTAGTTTTTGGGGTCTACCGCTTGATTTTTGTAGTACACGCTGTAGTGTAGATGGGGGCCACTTGAGCGGCCTGTATTACCCAAATATCCCAAAATAGTATTGCGGTCTACTTTCATTCCAACGGTGACTTTTAATTCCGACATGTGGGCATACAGGGTGCGATAGCCATAGCCATGCTCAACAATAATGTGATTACCGTAACCACCAGTTGACATACCCGCTTTTACGACAACACCGGGAGCTGTGCCATAAATGGGAGAGCCGTAGGCCGCGGTGAAGTCTAGTCCTGCGTGCATCTCGTAGCCTCCGCCAAAGGGATTGTGGCGAAGGCCAAACTCTGATGAAATTTCTGTGCCTCGGACTTTGACAGGAATTCCTTTGGGGCGAGCCTCTTCACGGACAAGAGTTTTTTCGAGGGCGGGTTGTATTTCTGACTGTAAGTCTTGCAACAAACTAGGGAGTTGAGATTCTGCAGAGGCTAATAAGGTTTCTGCATCAGCGGGTGTGCTGATTCCTCCCTGAGAACGAGATAAAGATTGCAGCTTGCTAGAAGAGGAGGAATTTACCTTGGAAGGGGAATTGCCAGAAATTCCAGCCCGTTCTTGCAGATCGTCAATTCTGGTTTCTAAAACTTCCACCTGATGCAAAATATCTTGAGCTTGTTCAGTTAGCTCATCGTTTGTTTCAGTCAGTACGCTATTTTTGTGGGCGTAGGAGTAAACAACCTTGCCCACCCAAGTTATGGGAATTGAGGCGGCGATCGCCGCCAAAGCTAAGACTAACAGCGGCTGAAAGGTAAGCGTAATCGGTGCCCTGCCGGTGCAAGCAATTAGGATTGTGTAGCGCTTGGGAATACGTTGACTCATGAACCGTTAAACGTGGAACCTCAGCAAAAAACCTTAAGGAAGAATTAATGTTCATCCTAAACTCAACCAAGACGATACCAACAAATTGGCCATCCTGCAACGGGGATCGCTGATCGGTCAACGGTTCTCACTTTAAAAGTGGCTTTAACAGTAAGTTTGATACACGTTCGCCGCAGACAAACTTGTATCATGTTCAGACAAGGGTAAGTCCTAAATTGGTAAGGATTTTTTGATGGGCGGGCGAAGCCCGCCCATCAAAAAATCCTTACATCAACACCACTACCAAAAATTCATTAAACAGCCACTGTTAGAGTGCATCGTACTCCAACAGTGGCTGTTTAACTGGCTGCGTCTAATGAGCTTAATTGGTCACGTGTTCAGCACTTATGAAGCAGCCTGACGCTCTTTGGCCTCCTTAATCACCTCTTCAGCAATATTGCTGGGACAAGGTGAATAATGGGAAAACGACATAGAGAACTGGCCACGACCAGAGGTCATGGTTCGTAGGTCGCCAATATAGCCAAACATCTCGCTCAATGGCACGTCTGCTTTGATACGCGCCCCAGTTGGGCCAGTTTCCTGTGATTTCATCATGCCTCGCCTCCGGTTGAGGTCACCAATCACATCTCCCATGTAACTATCGGGTGTGAACACATCCACATTCATGATTGGCTCTAGCAACTGAGGGCCAGCCTTAGGGATACTCTGCCGATAGGCTGCCTTGGCTGCAATTTCAAACGCCATAGCTGACGAGTCAACTGGGTGGAAGCCGCCTTCCAATAGCGTGAATTTCAGGTCTAAGCAGGGAAATCCTGCTAATACACCTTTATCAATGCAGCTTTCAAACCCCTTTTCCACTGCTGGCCAATATTCGCGCGGCACGCTGCCACCCGTTACCTTCGACTCAAACACAAAACCTGTGCCGGGTTCACCGGGTTCTAGCACGTAGCCAATCTTGGCATATTGACCCGAACCGCCCGACTGCTTCTTGTGGACGTAGCCGTCTTCGAGCCGCTTGGTAATCGACTCGCGATAGGCCACTTGGGGTTCGCCAACTTCTACTTCCACACCGTGGGTGCGCTTGAGAATGTCTACCTTAATGTCTAAGTGCAACTCACCCATCCCTTTCAGAATGGTTTCGCCGCTTTCCTCATCGGTCACCATGTGGAATGACGGGTCTTCTTGCACCATTTTGGTCAAGGCAGCTCCCATCTTCTCTTCCCCGCCTTTGACCTTGGGCTTTACCGAGATCGAAATAACAGGTTCTGGAAAAACCATCGGCTCCAATGTTGCTGGATGCTTAGGATCACAGAGAGTGTGACCGGTTCGGACATTCTTCATCCCAACGATCGCCACAATGTCTCCTGCTTGAGCGGAGTCAATCTCTTCACGAGAATTGGCGTGCATCTCAACCAGGCGGCTAATCCGCTCGGTTTTACCCGTGTAGGTATTAAGCACGGTATCCCCTTTTGACAAGGTACCAGAGTAGAGTCGCGTAAATGTCAACGCCCCAAACCGATCGTCCATGATCTTAAAGGCGAGTGCCCGTAACGGCTTAGTGGGATCAACAACGGCAAATTCACCCGTTTCATGACCGTCCAAATCAACCTCTGGCTGGGGATGAACCTCCATGGGGTTGGGTAGATAGTCCACCACGGCATCTAGCACCAACTGCACACCCTTGTTCTTAAAGGACGAGCCACAATAGGTTGGGAAGAATACCAGATCGCGGGTGCCCTTACGAATGCAGCGTTTCAGCCCCTCGATATCTGGTTCTTCACCTTCCAGATATTTTTCCATCAGCGCGTCATCTTGCTCAACCGCTGTCTCAATCAGTTGTTCACGGTAGCTTTCAACCAGATCAACCATATCGGCGGGCACTTCTTTGATCTGATAGTTCATCGGATCGCCCGAATCATCCCAGATCCAAGCTTTACGGGTGAGTAGATCAACAACGCCCGAAAACTGCTCTTCAACACCAATTGGCAACACCATTACTAGGGGCTTAGCGGCCAAGATCTGATCGACTTGTTTGACAACTCGAAAGAAATCGGCACCTGTGCGATCGAGCTTATTGATGTAGATAATCCGTGCGACCTTGGAGTCGTTGGCATAACGCCAATTGGTTTCAGATTGAGGTTCAACACCACCCGAACCGCAGAAAACGCCAATTCCACCATCGAGTACCTTAAGCGAACGATAGACTTCAATGGTAAAGTCAACGTGTCCAGGTGTATCAATGATGTTGAGTTGGTGGTCGTTCCAGAAGCAAGTGGTCGCAGCAGACTGAATGGTGATACCACGTTCCTGCTCTTGTTCCATGAAGTCTGTCGTCGCCGCACCTTCATGCACCTCACCGATTTTGTGGATTTTACCAGTAAGTTTTAGGATTCTTTCAGTTGTGGTCGTCTTACCGGCATCGACGTGAGCGAAGATGCCGATGTTGCGATAGCGAGTGAGGTCTTTCATACGTGCTCTCTAAATTAAATGCGACAAACTATGGTGACCACCTGCAAGCGTTCCTCAGGGTCGGGATTCAATAAACTCAAATACTTTCTCTGGACATCTAGTCAAGGATTGCGGACAAATTAGCTCCTGACAATTATCTGGGAAAGGGTAGCTTTGCCGACCTCTCACAGATGATTATTGGGTTCTTTTTAATTCACGCTCTCAAGTTGCCCGTTCAGAAAAAATATCAAACGTAATGTACAAACAATCTTCAGCGGGAACCGGCGTTGTTTTTGCAGCCCGCAAGGATTAGTTCAATCACTCGATATATTTAAAGAATCCTTTTCTATGCTCACTGTAACGATGCCAATTGTAAAGTGTTGTGATCCGGAAGAAGAATTGAAAACCAATGCTTCGTGGTCACACATAGGTAGAAATTCAGTGTAGCTAAGAAATTAACGCAATGTCCGACCAGGCTTTTGAGCTGAGCACACGGCCTTAATTCGATACTACTCTCCAGAAGGAGCCACGTCTTCATAGGTAGCTCCTGCATCTCCCACTCGAACCTCATCAAAGTAGGAGACTCGGGGTGTAGTGAGAACTGATGGGGTAGAAGTTGCGCTGTCGTTCCAGTCTGCCTTGTACATACCGTACTTGAAGTAAGGACCTGTTTGGTCGTTGTAGGTCACAGGGCCTTGGCGAATTCCTACCTTGACACCGTCTTTCCACACTTCAACTAACCCATCGGTGCCGTACGACCATTTGACATGGAACACCCAGTCTGTCCAAACCCCGGCTTCATAGGCACCCTCCCAGACAATTTCCCGCCCTTCGGGTTCGTTGTTGAGGGTTAATGGGTTAGTATCCCAACGGTTCCGGACTCGCCAGTTTCCATTTCTAACAAATAGCGCCAGAGGTGGGTTGCGATAGTTCTCGCCCAAGTTCCGATCTGGAACATCATGCCACTGAGCAACAATCTCGTAAGAATTGGGGTCATCTTGATAGCCCGGTTCTAGCATAACCCGGAAGGCATACCAGCGGTCTGAACCAATCGGATCAGAGGTACGGGCTAGTTCGGATCGTTTCCCTAAACCAACTTCAGGATCATCTTTCCTCAATTCAAATTTTGCGACTTGATTGGTTGGGTCAGTTAAGGAATTGACAACTTGGAGGGAGTGGGGCGCACTCGTCTCTCGCTTCCAGGTGCCTAGACTGCCGTTTTCGAATGTAGATTCTATCAATAAATTAGAGCGATCGCCTACCACTGGGTCGGTTAGGTTTACCGTAAAGGATTGTAGTAATCCAGACTGCACAAAACTACCGTTAGTATCACCCACTTGGTCTGACTGCATGATGATTGAGTAGGTGCCATTATCGACGGCGTTCCAGGTGCCTCCTGGAGCATTAATTTGGTAGGTAACCTGACGCGGTGTGCCGTTGATATTGGCGCTCGTGTTGCTCAGCGTGGCCAACTGATTAAAGCCGTTTGACCCCACTATCCTAATATCGTTAGAGTCTAGGGAGGAAACGTTAATTCCTTGGTCGTCGGTATAGGTGACGGTGAACGCGTAGCTGCTGCTTCCGGCAACGACACTAAGAGCAGTTGAACTGGCAGTAGGGAGCTGATTGGGAGCAGGATCTGGTAGTGGCGGTTGGGGGATGGGGGGAATGGGAGTGGGAGCATTCGGGTCAATTGGATCGAGGCCGATAGGAGGATCTGGATTGGGAATGCCGGAACCCATGCCTATGGGCAGATCAAATTGAACTTGGCCAAGCTTGGTTTTACGGGCGAAGTTACCACGGATATCGCTAACCTGCCGTTTGCGTAGCACAAAATTAAAGGTGCCGTTATCGGAGTGATCCCAACTGCCATCTGGAGCATTCACTTGATACGTGGCGATCGCTCTAGAACCGTTTTTTTGAAATTTTACGCTCACAAACTGAGCTAATTGTGAAAAAGTATTTGGGCCGTTGACCAGAATGTCTTGATGGTTAAAGCTAGCTTTTTTGAGCTTTGATGCACTCTTAAAACCGACATTGAATTGAAAAGAACCATTGATTTGAGTAACTTTTGTAGGCGCTTGAAAAATGGCACTGGGGTTGACCGTTTTTCTGGCTTTAAGGGGCGCAGAAACGTTTGCTCGTCTTGGTTCTATGCTAGTTGATGACGTATTTTTAATGCGTTTTAATGAAGGGATGGAGAGATCTAGCTTGAACCCTGTTGATTTGCTAAAACCTGGCTTTGAGATAGCAGTTCCCGTAGGATATTGAGAGCTTTTTATATTTTCTTGAGTCATCAGTAAATTTGCCAGCAGTGCTGGGTTAGATGCATAGGATATGAACCCAGGTGACGCGATCGCACTCCAGTCTGCTACCGTTAAGCAGATTTACTTAGTGTCTCCATAAATTGGGCACATACTTACACAGCTCAAAACTCGCTGGGTAGTGGTATTGATGTAAGGGTTTTCTGATGGGCGGGCTTCGCCCGCCCATCAGAAAACCCTTACCAATTTAGGACTACCCCCATTAGAAGACTTCCTGGAGTTTAATTAACGCGCCAATTTTCCTCGATAGTGTGCACAGTACTAGACACCTCTGAAAAAAAACAGGGGTCTTTGTAAAATTCCAATGAAGAAGTTTAGTTTTTTCTTGAAGCGATTATGAAAGCCAAGATTTCAGTCCAAACCCTAGCATGAGGGGTGGTTTGAATCTGCTTTATTCATCAGCTAAGTAAATTCGATCTAAATTGGTACATCTTCGGGCATTGCTTAAAAAGTATGATGAAATGCTAATTTACAGTCCATAAAACGCATATTAAATTAGCATTTCAAATAGTCTTCGACTCCACTATAGCGGTTCCTCTTAACATGAGGTACACGTTGGACAGGCAGGGCAAGGGTTTCAGCTTGTTATTCGTACCGCACCAGATCGGTAACCGCTATAAGTAGATGGGCGTAATTAAATATAAAACCTTAAAAGTCTGCGCCGCCC
>JBBQFG010000108.1:0-16648 GCA_038321765.1 Elainellales cyanobacterium | reverse complement strand
GATGTGCAACTTTCCTGAACCCCCTCACCCTAAATCCCTCTCCCAGAGCGGAGAGGGACTTTGAGCCACTCTTGCTCCCCTTCTCCCCGCTTGGGAGAAGGGGTTGGGGGATGAGGGCGGATTGAAAGTTGCACATCAGGTCTTATATAGCAATTCCAAATGGGTTGTGAGAGTGGGGTAGGCTGCGTCTGCCCCACCTCTCATAACCCGTCTCGTAAATTATTTAGGATTGCGTACAAAATAAAACCTAATCTTTTTTGGAAGTGGGGGGGGGCGCGGGGGCGGGCGCAAACAACAAATAAGTATAATAAATTTTTAAAAATGGTGATTATAAATTTTTCCCCCCCCCCCCCCCCCCCCCCCCCCCACTTCCAAAAAAAGATTACAGGTTAATTATTTTGCAATCCCTAGCATTCACAATCTTTCGTTGTTCTGGGCAATGGAACTCCCTAGCTCAGGGCGTTGATGGCGTAGTCGATGTAGGAATTTGCTTCTACAGCAGAGTCACCACTGAGGCCGTGGTTTGCTTTGATGTGCTTGAGGGCTTCAATGTACCAGCTCGGCGATAGGTCAAACGTGCGGTTGATTTCAGCCAATCCACCAATCAAGTAGTCATCCAGAGGACCCGTACCGCCAGCAATCAAGCAGTAGGTAACGATCCGAAGGTAGTAGCTGATGTCGCGAGCGCACTTTGCCTTGCCTTGAGGAGTAGACGCAAAGTTGTTTCCCTGCATTTGGGTGGTGTACGGAAACTTTTGGTACACTGCGTTTGCAGCACCATCTGCCAAGCTTTGAGCTTTGCTGCTCAATGCTTTTGCTGCATCCAGGCTAGCTGCCGCCTGACGAAACCGTCCGAATGCGACCTGCATTTCGGTAGAGCTAAGAAACCGTCCCTGAGAATCGGCGGTTGCGACGGCTTCTGTTAAAGGGGTTTTCATGCGAATTATTCTCCCAAAACGTGTACAAATTTAGTGGTCAGTAATTCAGAGAAGCTAGAAAAAAGAAAATCTCAGAGTGAGCTAGATTTAGCCCACTGCTGCTGCTGCTTGATCAAAGTAGCTGCCCACTTCAGACATTAGAGAGCTACAATCGCCACGGGTAACACCGTTGGGGTCGTTTGCGATCGCGATCGCAGCTTCTTTCATCTTCTGAACACCAGTCGCTACAGAACCACCAGGAACGCCCAGTGCCAGGTAGGTTTCCCGTAGACCATTGAGGCAGCGATCGTTGAGAACGCTAGCATCGCCTGTGAACACGGCATAGGTAACGTAGCGCAGGATGATTTCCATATCGCGCAGACAAGCCGCCATGCGACGGTTGGTGTAAGCATTGCCGCCGGGTTGAATCAACTGAGGCTGCTCAACAAACAGTGCCCGTGCTGCATTGGCAACAATCGTGGAGCCGTTGCTCGTAATCCGGTTAACAACATCCATGCGCTTGGTGCCAGCATCCACCATTGCTTTCAACGCATCGATTTCGGAATCGCTAACGTAAGAACCACGGGTATCTGCTTGAGAGACTACTTTTGTAAAAGCGTCGAGCATTCCAGCATCTCCTAGTATTTTTGACAGTGAGTACAGACAATTCCAAAAGCCTGACTGTGCTTAAAAACATCGTTTGTAATTGAACGATTACCTGCTTAAACTAATTGCATAAACAGCCCAAATTAGGAAGCAAAGAACACTCGAAAAAAGTAAGAGTGCTTATGCTCAATAGAACCACCTAGCTGCAATCAACCCACGGTTAGTCAATCAATACTGAGATTATTCAAGACAGTCTTCTAAAACTCATGACTCCCAAAACTCATGAGCAGTCTACCCAGATCTATTTGAGGTATTCCTCTAATCCCAAAAGGATTCGAGAGCACCTTAAAGGTTTTTCTACCGATTAAATCGATTTAGTTAGACCACTAAACCAGTGCAATGGTGCGTAATGAATTTTGAGAATGTTAAACCTTGATTCACTTAAGAATCATTAGGCTTTTGTGCTTTTATGAACTTGGTTTTGATTAAAGCAACCTTAATGTGCAAATTTTGTGCAATTCAAAGGTCTGTGTTCGTATAGTTAGTTACAAAATATTAAGAGGCTGCTACATCTCTATTCCAGCAACCCCTTCCAGCTCCGTTGCCTACATAGCTGTGGCTACCATTATTGTTACCTTTATTTATAACTCTCCAGAAAATAATCTGTTAACGCAGTCCACTCTAGAGAAAATTAGGCGTTACATCATCGGAAGGTAGTGGTATTGATGTAAGGATTTTTTGATGGGCGGGCTTAGCCCGCCCATCAAAAAATCCTTACCAATTTAGGATTACCCATCGGAATATGGGTCAGAAACGGTGCAATGCCTATGGAGCAGCTTGTTTAACCCAAAAGCTGAAGCAAAATGTCAATATGAGTGACCACAACGTAGCGAACAAGCACAACCCGACGAGGCGAGAACTAACATACGATGGAAACCTGCGAAACGCGCGGAACTTTACGGGTTAAAACATAGCCAATGGGCAAGCCGAAAGGAGCCAAGATCGACATATAAATCGCGATTACCCATGCCCCTGCTCCTATGCGACTAAGGTTTGCAATTACCTCACGTTGGCAGAGCGTATTTAATAAGAAATGCCAAGCCTCATAGATAAAAGCTCCAGGAATGCCTATTAGTGGAAAAATGCTAACCACCGATAGCCCAACAGCAACTAGCATCCATTTACCCAGTTGTTTGCGGGATGATGTTGTTTTCAAAAGAAATTCAGTTTTTAAAACTGCTTAAACGGCACCTCAAATATAGCCTCAGATTTTTGCTTTCTTCCTGGGAGAGCTAATGTGTAAACCATGAAGACCAATCGACGCAAGAATGGCACTCAGTAGTGCCCAAACCCCCTCGGCAAATAGATTGATGCGATGAATATTTTGTGCTGCTTCTGCTGCAAACAGCTTCTCTAAACTAGGTGAAGACTGAGCAACCTCTAAAAAGTATTGATAAGCTAGCTGTAACGCGTCCCAATCTATCCAGGCAAAATAGCCAAATATCAATAATCCTGCAACACCTGGAACAATAGTGAACAATGGAAGTATGATGTGGCGCACTGAGATAAGTCCTAAAGTAATGGATGAATTTTTCTTACAGGTTAATTGTTTTAATTGTTTAAGGTTAAAAGAGTATGGAAATATGCTGCGATCGCCCTAAAACCTCTTCAGAGATTCAACCCTGATCAACTACGCAAGTCCTAATATTCACTCACGCTCACATCTTTAAGTGCTCCAACAAATGTCCAATGTTAAATCTAATGGCCTAGCTAGCAGCCCCTTAGAAATCTTCCCCAACTGCTTCAAAGATGGAGGCTTCAAAGCCAGTTCCTCTTTTGTCAACATGGTTAGACAGGACAAAGGGGAATTGAGCAATTTTTCTCGAAAGGCGACTAGTGCCAGCATCAGCACAAAACCATCTTTTCTGATCGCGGCACTAATTGCAGTTTTGGGTACCTTCGCTCTAATCACACCCAGTGTTGCTCAACAGTCTGCGTCCGAAGGCAATGAGGGGGGAGTAAATCGATCACAGCCTATGTCCAGTCTAGGCATAAATGATGGTGTGAGTGAACCCGGCGTGAACGAGTCAGGCGTAAATGCAACTGTCGCAACTCCGAATGGCGATCGCCTCACAGTGCGATCGGGACCCGGTGCCAGTTACGGCGTCATTGACAGTTTGGCAAACGGACAGACACTCCAACTGAGTGAAGTCATTCTAGGCAATTGGATACAACTGCTCGGCGGTGGCTGGGTCTACCTGCCGTACCTGCAAATGTCTGAAGGGGCAGCAGGTGCAAATTAATCCGTAGAGACGCGATTAATCCGTAGAGACGCGATTAATCCGTAGAGACGCGATTAATCGCGTCTCTACGGATGGTTTAAATGTTCAATCGCTGGTAGATCACGTCTAGATGTCGCAGTTGGTAGCGAGGATCAAAGCAGGCGGCGACATCTTCTGGAGAGAGATGAGTGCCCACTGTTGGGTTACTGGCAATCAACGCGTGAAAATCGCCGTCTGGGGTGTTCCATGCTTGGTGGGCACACGATTGAACGATCGCGTAGGCATCTTCTCGTTGCATACCCTTTTCGACTAAAGCCAGCATTACCCGCTGGCTAAATACAACACCGCCGTAGACATTCATGTTGCGGCGCATGTTTTCGGGGTAGACCAGCAGATTTTTGATTAGGTCGGTGATTTCTACCAACATGAAGTGAGTGAGAATGCAGGCATCAGGTAGAGCAACCCGCTCGACCGCGCTGTGCGAAATATCACGTTCATGCCAAAGAGCAACGTTTTCTAGGCCAGTCATGGCGTAGCCGCGAATCAACCGGGCTAACCCTGTTAATCGTTCCGACCGAATTGGGTTGCGCTTGTGGGGCATGGCGGAGGAGCCTTTCTGCCCTTTTGAGAAAAATTCTTCAACTTCCAATACATCGGTGCGCTGGAGGTTGCGAATTTCGACCGCAAACCGCTCGATCGAAGCTGCTAGCAGCGCCAAGGTATTAAAAAACTGGGCGTGGCGATCGCGCGAAATCACCTGGGTGGAGGCCGCATCTGGCTCTAGCCCTAAATTTTGACAGGTAATGGCTTCAATGCGCGGGTCAACATTGGCATAGGTGCCAACGGCTCCAGAAATTTTTCCGACGGCGATCTCTCGATGCAATTGACAGAGGCGATCGCGGTGTCGCAGCACCTCAGCTAGCCAGCCCGCTAGCTTAAAGCCAAAGGTAATTGGCTCAGCATGGATGCCATGCGATCGCCCAATCATCACCGTATCGCGGTGCTGCTGCGCCTGAAACCGAATTGCCTGAATCAGTTTATCAACATGAGACTGAATCACGTCCAGACTGGCCACCAGTTGCAGCGCCAGCGCAGTGTCTAACACGTCAGAACTGGTCATACCCAGATGGATGTAGCGTCCCGCGTCGCCCACGTACTCATTCACATTCGTCAAAAAGGCAATCATATCGTGGCGTACTTCCGCCTCAATTTCCAGTACCCGCTTGGGGTCAAAGCTAGCCTTTGCCTTGATGGTCTCCACCGCTTCAGCAGGAATGTAACCCAACTCTGCTTGGGCTTCGCAGACCGCAATTTCCACCTGTAACCAGGTCTTTAACTTGTACGTTTCTGTCCACAAATCGCCCATTTCGGGCAGGGTATACCGTTCTATCAAGGAGGTGCCGCAGAACACAACCGATACATTGTACAACCCAGCGAGCAGAGAGGGGTGGGTTGTACAATGTATCAGCAATTCTCACGATGGGCTTACTCTCAAAATGAGAACTGCTGAGATAGAGTCGATCAAAATTTAGGTAGTCCTAAATTGGTAAGGATTTTTTGATGGGCGGGCTTCGCCCGCCCATCAAAAAATCCTTACATCAATACCACTACCAAAGTTTATTTGTACTCTGGAGGATTTATCCATTAAGATTACCCGCAAAGGTACCGTCTAATAGGAAGCGTTGGCTTTAGACTACGTGTTTACAGACCGTCATCGCCAAAATTGCACCGATAGCTGCCACAAAGTCAGATTTTACTGGTGCTTTAGAGCAGCTTTCAGAATTCATTCTTCAATTCATTAAGCTATAGCAGTTACTGATCTGGTGCGGTACAAATAACAAGCTGAAACCCTTACCCTGCCTGTCTAATGTGTACCTCATGTTACGAGGAACCGCTATACGTCGTTTTTCTCCCTGTCCTTACTGTGCCCCTTTAACCCGATGCCGCGTGATATTCGTCTTCTTAATCTCGGCTCAGATTCTGCGGAACGCGATATAGCTGTTGGTCTTTCTGAATATTTTTATCAAAACTCGACGTACCAGAAGTTTTTTAATAGCGGTAAAACCATTCTGGTTGGTAATCGCGGAGCTGGAAAGAGTGCGATCTTTAAGTACATGGCAGCGGTCGAAGGTCGCAAGGGCAATTTGGTGATAGAACTCTCACCAGAAGAATACTCGTATGAGCTGCTTTCTCAGTATCTTCGTAGTGAGCAAGAAGGGTCTTGGGGAAAACAAAGCTCCTATTCTGTGGCTTGGCAATATTTACTCTACAATCTAATCTTTAAACGAATTGTTGAAGAAAAACGCGGCTTATTGTTAGGTGCTCAAAAAGACATTTTTACTTACGTTCAAAATACGCTTCAAAATCAGAATCTCAACTCTATTGGCATTCTTTTTTCATACTTAAAACGACTAGAAGAGATTAAGTTAGGGAGCCATGAAAGCATCCAAAAAACTCATGAACTACAGGCACTTTATAGCTTAGAAGAAATTAAAGATTTGCTTCCCAGCCTCAAGCGACTACTCGAAAAAACTAGAATCAAAGTCTTCGTTGATGAACTAGACAAAGGCTGGGATAATTCAGAGGATGCTAAGTATTTTCTAGCCGGACTCTTTCAGGCCGCACAAAAACTAAACTTGATTAGTCCTAATTTGAGAATCTACATCTCAATTCGTCAAGAGCTATTTGATAATATTCCTCAGATTTACGATGATGCTCAAAAGATCCGAGAAGACGTAGAAGTAATTCGCTGGCGCAAGACAGAATTGCTGGAATTAATTGGTTTGCGAATTGCCCATAGCTTTCCTGACTTGCAAGCCCTTAGCGGGCTACGTCGATGGAATTCTATCTTCGCATTAGAGATTCCTAGCTATCAGGAAGAGTCGGTAGATTATATTCTAGATCGCACGCAGCTCCGCCCGCGAGAGCTGCTTCAATTTTGTAAGCTTTGTTTAGAGTACTATTGCGACGGTAAGCGCATTGATGAATGCACAATCTTTGCTGCTGAAGAAGCATTTTCCGAACAGAAAATAAAAGATCTGGCTTCAGAATATCGGTTTCAGTACCCCCATTTGCTAGATATATTTGAAGTGTTTCGAGGACGAAAGGCGCATTTTGGCAAGGAAGAGTTTGAGTATCTTTTGCTGGCTACAGTATGTGGAGAGCTAGATGTCGATCGCGCCGCAAATTGGGTACTTGACATGGATTATCTAGAGCTGAAGAAGCTGCTTTGGCACATTGGATTTGTTAAGGCCAGGATTCCCCGACAAGTAGGTCAATCACCTACTGCAAAAGCAGCTTATCTGGGGCACTATGAATTGCCTACTATCAATTTAGAAAACGTGGAAGAATTCTGCATCCATCCTGCTTTTTGCAGTTTTTTAAGCTTAAAGCATTAGGAGAATAGCCGATGCGATGGAGGTCTTTAAAGCTAGTGCAGCGTTTAGAGCAGCTAGCTCAACGCACCCCTACTTGGTTAGCGGTGCTGGTGTCAGTATTATGTCTGGGCACTCTCGCTATCTGGGTACAGGAAGATATCGTGATCCACTCTCCGTTTGATCTATTTAAACGGGACGCTCTGAAAATTTTCTTTGAAAATGCAGAATCTTTCGCGATTGTGGCTGCTGTGATCTTATATTTCAAAAGCGCTCCCGATCGCAAAGCTCAAAAGCATTACGAAGCTTGGAGCATTATTGACAATGCGGCGGCGGCCAAAGTTGCGACTAGCTATGCTCGATTCCAAGCACTACAGGATCTCCACAAGGATGGTGTGCCCCTGCGAGGATTGGAGGCTCCTAGGGCTAACTTAAGCAGAATTCACTTGCCTGATGCTCTTTTGATGGAATCAAACTTACCAGGCGCGGATTTGCGAGACGCTTATTTGCCTCGTGTCAACCTCAGTCAAGCCAATTTGCAGGAATCAAATCTGGAAAAGGCCAATCTCAAAGGAGCTGACCTGCAAGGAGCCAATCTACAAGGAGCCAATTTGGTTCATGCCGACTTAACTGGAGCCGATTTGCGAGGGGCTAACTTAAAAGGAGCTAGCCTGCGAGGGGCAGAACTATGGAAAGCTCAGTTCTTTGGGGCTAACTTAGAAAACGCAGATCTCAAGTGGGCAGAACTTCAGGGACGCGAGTTACACGGAGTCAAGCTGTTTAACACTACAATGCCTGACGGTACCTTAGAACAACAGGAAATTGAGTTTTGGAGCATCCACCCGTAGGAGGTTTCTCACCCGACTAGGAGCTAGCTAGTGAATATCGTGTTCTAAATCGTAGTAATTGCCGTTCAGATAGCCTTTAGGTTTACCGTTTGAGTGTTCTGCACTGAGTTCAGTGTCAAACGTAGCAAATTCGTCTGGTTCAAACTCATCGTCTGGGATAAACTCCACTGCTACCCGGAGACGTAGTTTGCCACGTCGCCACGTGGGTTCTCCTAATTGCAGCACTTCGCAATCAATGCCTTCTTGAAACCAGTTTACGTCTTTGCGATTCCAGGCGTGACTGTCTCGAAAATGGCGATCGCCGTTCAAGTGGAGTTTCTGGGTTACCAAAGAATCCATCAACGCATCGGGCAGTTTGGAACTCATCGCCAGATCTAGTGCCTGCTTGAGCCTTGCCATTCTGACGGTGCCGTCTTGGAACGATACAACATCATTATCATCAAATGCAGCCATATCTAAGTTATTCATTGTTGTCATCGTCAGTACCTTCACACCCGGTTAGGACTTATCAAGCTTGAACCTTAAAATTTGCTCTTAATCTCTAGCGATGGGTAGCTGAGGATAGAGCACTGCTCATGTTGCACGTTGAGTTGATATAAATATGAACAACCTGCTTGAAACCTGAATTAATGCGCGGCTCGTGTAGACCGCAGGCCATCTATCTGCCACTGGTGCTCCACCTGTCTACAAAACGCCCAATGTGATTGAAGTTCTTTTTGTTACTACATCCCGATAGCTGAAGCATCAGGGTAATTCTGGGAAATCGCTTACAGCCATGTGTAGCGTAGTTTTACAGCGCTTTGCCCGGTAGTGGTATTGAGGTCAGGATTTTTAGAGGGGTAGGCGAAGCCTACCCCTCTAAAAATCCTGACTTGTTTAGGACTATCGAAATGTGCTGTATTTAAGTTCCTTCCCGTTTATTTAGAGTAGGCACGTCTACCAAAAATGGGCCGCTTAAAAGTAAAGCGGTCTGCCTATCTAGTTTGCCAGTTGCACTTAGTCCGGCAATGGACTGGAATCTCTGAAGAGCACTGGTGAAGCTGTCTTGGGGTGTTTTAAGATAACCCAAACGGGTCAGATACTCTCTAGCTTGAGCCGTCGATAAAATAGTTTCTTCAGGACGAAAAAAAGGAACATATTCTCGTCGCCAGATGCGGGCAAATTGACTTCGATTCAGTTGGTAGATTTTACCCAAGGCGGGATCAGCAATGGTAGCAGTATCGTGGGTTAGCTCTAGAAGGGCGATCGCATGGGGCAATTTTCTGCCATTACCACTAAATAGCCAACTGGCCAAAACGCCAGGGCGATTGATCCGCTGCATTTGCTCCCAAGTTGTATTGGTTAATTCAACACCATCCATTCCCAGTTTGCGAGCCGCCACAATTAGCTGAGGCATAGACGTGCCTAAACGGCTTGTTCCAGCAAACTTTGCCACGCTTGACTCGGTGGCATCGATCCCCCATCGTCGCAGCACTGTTGCCATGGCAGACGGTGCACAACTGCTAGCCGAGGTTTGCTGAAATACTCCATTGGCGCGCAAGTTGTCTTCTAACGATGGGTAAATTGGCGCAAGCAAGTAGGCTTCAGCAGCCACAAAACTGCCCAGTCCCAGTATTCCAATCAAGGCGACCGCTAGCACTTGAATCCTTACTGTTTGCCAGCTCACAACGGCTGCAATGCCGCAAACGCCCAGCAGCATGACTCGCATGGCAGTCCAAGTGACACGCATTCCTAGTGCCCGCCATTCCAAGGGCAGCCATTGCCACTGAGGGACGTAGAGCGCCAGCAGCAACATCCCCACATACAGTCCTAAAAATGCCAGAGAAATTGATGTTTTGCCCTTAAATAGGTCGTTTGCGGTAGCTCCTCGGCGCAGCAGCATTCGTCCGAAACGAATTCCCCACCAAAAGACTAGCCCACCTAGCAGCAGGGTACTGGCAATTTCTAACGGCATGCAGAGAGAGCCTAGAGTTTAAGGTTTAGTCGTTCTACCTTAATACTTCCCAGTTCAAACCGCTCGTGCTCAGCATATTTCTCGGTAAGTAGTTCAACCTAAATAAAAACATCCTCTTAAAAGTCTTCGCTGCCCGCTGCGCGGGCGGCAAAGACTTTTAAGGTTTTATATTTAATTACGCCTATCTACTTAGCAGTATTGATGTGATGATTTTGCATGTTGAAGATCTGGCGATCGACAGATTTTAAGCCGACCCTATTCTTTGGCATACTCTAGATACTAGACCGCCTGCATGAATCGTTTCCTGGCGAGGCCGGGAAACGATTCATGCCCTCAAAAAGGCATTCGTGCAGGAGGTCTATTGAAGACACTGATCCCAACAAAACTTCCAACAAATTCCAACAAAATGCAGGAACCATCCGAATGCTGAAGGCACTTTTGTTTGACCTGGATGGCACACTGGCAGATACCGACCCAGTCCATTACGAAACCTGGAAGGAGATCATGGCAGGGTATGGATTACCAATTGATCCCACCTTTTACGCCGCCAACTTTAGTGGACGCTTAAACGAGCAGATCATTACAGCCTTACTGCCCCATTTTTCTACAGCAGAAGGAGAGTGGCTAGCACGACATAAAGAAGCGCAATTTCGAGAACGCGCTGCATCAATTCCGCCCATGCCGGGTCTGCTTGATGTGTTGAGTTGGATGGAGACCCAGCAGCTCAAACGGGCAATTGTGACGAATGCTCCGGTTGAAAATGCCCAATTTATGGTGCAGTCGCTAGGGCTAACAACCACGTTTGACACTGTAATTTTGGGCGATGAGTTACCCAGGGGAAAGCCTGATCCCCTGCCGTATCAGACAGCTCTAAACCAGTTGGGTGTTGCTCCCTACGAAGCGGTTGCCTTTGAAGATTCTCCGTCTGGTATTCGCTCTGCACTAGCTGCTCACATTCCCACTGTGGCGATCGCCTCTGGTCATGACCCAGAGGAGCTGCGATCGCTAGGAACTGCTTTGGTCATCAAAGATTTTGCTGAACCCCAGCTTTGGGAATGGCTAGATCAGCAGCTTTTAGTCGCAGAGACAGTAGGTAGCCCGAACGGGTGAATGGGAGCAATTCTCACCACTTCTTTCTCGCTTTCCCCGATACTAGACTACAGGCTTATCAATTAGGCAGGCTGGGCATTGCTTAATCTGGATATAAATTTTTTTGAAAGGGGCGCGGAGCGCCCCTTTCAAAAAAATTTATAAATGAAATCGGCAACACCGCAGGCTGAAACACACCACCGAACTAGGGGCATGCGTATGCTGTCGAAGGGCTTTGAAATTGAAATGTACACCGGTACGCCCCAGGGAGACGTGGTGGGGTTTTCTGACAAAATCGTGGCGCATCTGGATGGGTTTGTGCGCGAGCCAGACAGCCGCAATGTGGAATACACTACGCCGCCGCTGTACCGCTACGAGCGCTTGCTGTGTGAGCTGGTGCGGCCTCGCGTGGAGCTGCGGGCGTATTTGAAACAGTTGGGCAACTACACGTTAATTCCGGGCAGCACGCTGGCGCTGGGGGGAAGCGATCGCTTCTTTCGCTCTGATCCCAATAATCCCTATCACACGTATATTGAGCAGACCTATGGCACCACGGTAGTCACGGCTAGTGTACACATTAATGTGGGCATTTCCGACCCCGACGTGCTGATGCGCGCCTGTCGGCTGGTGCGGCTGGAAGCGCCGCTGTACCTGGCTCTCAGCGCTGCCTCGCCCTTTTTGGACGGCAAGCCGACGGGCAATCATTCGAGCCGCTGGAGTGTGTTTCCCAAAACGCCTCAGCATGTACCTCTGTTTGAGAGCCACGCCCATTTTATTCGCTGGACGAACGAGCAACTGGTGTTGGGCACGATGCAAAACGTGCGCCATCTGTGGTCGTCGGTGCGTCCCAATGGCGATCGCCGTCCCTACAACCTCAACCGAGTGGAATTGCGGATCTGTGATTTGGTGAGCGATCCCGTGGCGCTGTTGTCGATCTGCGCCCTGCTCGAAGCCCGGTTGCAGCAAGTGGTTGACGATCCAGGGCTAGATCCACTCCTGCTCAGTGAACTGCCTGCCGCTACCCGTGCCGATGACTTGGTAGAAATGGCCGATGCCAACGAAATGGCCGCTGCTCACCTCAGTTTGGATGCCGAATTGAGGCACTGGCGCAACGGTCGCAAAATACTGGCGCGAGAGTGGGTAGAAGAATTGCTAGACGAAACCGGGGCGATCGCCAAAACCTATGGATTCGGCTGCTTCCTCCAGCCAGTTCGTAAAATTCTGCGCGAGGGTAACGAAGCCCAGCGCTGGCTAAAGCAGCTCGATCAGGGGATGACCAGCCAGCAGGTGATCGTCCAAGCGATTCAAGACACAGAAGCCATTGAAAACGCTTTGGCAGAAGCAGTTTGTGAGCCTTGTGTTGCTTAGGTGCTGGTTGCGTTGCCCATGCCCCTAGCTGAACTCATCACGACCTTGACGGACTACGCGATCGCCCTCCAGTCTCTGATTTTTGCCGGGTTGCTGTGGCAAAAACCTGACCGTCATCCTGCTGTGCAGGGCTGGATTGTGGCCTTTTTGGGGGTGGCGATCGCGGCACTGCTGGGGGGCACCTGGCACAGCAGCCTTGGGCAGTTACCGGAAGCGGTAATTAATTCCCTGTGGCAAGGCATGATCCTGTCGCTGGGGCTGGCTAGTTTTGGCATGTTGGCGGGTGCCGTGCAGAGTACCGTGCCCCGACGCTGGCAGAACTGGGCAATGCTGGCAATTTTCACCAAGTCACTGGTCTATTTGAGCGGGGCAAGCGCCTGCCAAACCTTTGATTGTGCGATCGCCGACTACTTTTCGGCCATGCTAATTGTGCTGCTGCTACACATCAAACCAGCCCTGAATAGGGTTGCTAGCGCTCGGTGGATTGTCGGCGGCGTGCTGGTATCGGCGATCGCCGTTGGGGTGGAGGCGAGTGGGTTTAGCCCTGGGTTTTTGACCCACAATGACCTGTATCACCTGATTCAAATGGTCGCACTATACAACTTTTTTCGAGGCGTTCAACAGTTTAGGGATAGCACGTAACGACAGGGTATCACCGCGACGAAGCGACAAGGATAACAGCAATGACAGCAGAAAATTCTGGCGGAAACTCTGGCGGGCGCTGGCAATTTTGGATTGATCGGGGCGGCACCTTTACCGACATTGTGGCGCAGCGTCCCGATGGGTCATTGGTGGTACATAAGCTGCTGTCAGAAAACCCCGATCGCTATACCGACGCGCCCTTGCAGGGAATTCGGGAACTGCTGGGCGTGCCGACGGGTGCGCCGATTCCGTCGGAGCAGATTGCCGTTGTAAAGATGGGGACGACGGTGGCGACCAATGCACTGCTAGAACGCAAGGGCGATCGCACCCTATTGCTGATTACCAAAGGCTTTGGCGATGCCCTGCGAATTGGCTACCAAAATCGCCCCAACATTTTTGCGCGCCACATTGTTTTACCCGAACTGCTCTACGAGCGGGTAATTGAAGTAGACGAACGCTACAGCGCTCAAGGTGAAGTGCTGATTTCTCTGCGTCCGCTCGAAACGGGCTTGGTAGAAGACTTGCAGGATGCCTACGACGCTGGAATTCGGTCATGTGCGATCGCCTTTTTGCACGGCTACCGCTACCCGGATCATGAACAGCAAACCGCAGATCTGGCGCGCCAAATTGGTTTTACCCAAGTGTCTGTATCGCACCAGGTTAGCCCGTTGATGAAGCTGATTAGCCGAGGCGACACCACCGTAGTCGATGCCTACCTGTCACCCATTTTGCGTCGCTACGTCGAGCGCGTCGCCAGAGAATTGCAGGGAGGTAGTAGCGGTGCCGCTACTACCTCCCCTCGGCTACTGTTCATGCAATCCAATGGTGGATTGACCGATGCGGCGTTGTTTCAGGGAAAAGACAGCATTTTATCGGGACCTGCGGGCGGCATTGTAGGCGCAGTGCAGACGAGTAAAGCAGCCGGATTTGACAAGATTATTGGCTTTGATATGGGCGGCACCTCAACCGATGTGTCGCATTTCAACGGCGAGTATGAGCGCACGTTTGAAACTGAAGTGGCGGGGGTGCGGCTGCGGGCACCGATGATGGCGATTCATACGGTGGCGGCGGGCGGTGGCTCGATTTTGCACTTTGATGGCTCGCGCTACCGGGTGGAGCCTCAGTCTGCCGGGGCGTATCCGGGGCCTGCCTGCTATCGCAATGGTGGAGCGCTGACCGTCACCGACTGCAACGTTATGCTAGGCAAACTGCAACCGGAGTTTTTTCCCCCTGTGTTTGGCAACGCCGGGAATTTGCCGTTGGATCAGGCCGTGGTTCGGCAGAAATTTGCTGAACTGACGCAGACGATTCAGCACAGCACAGGCGATCGCCAATCCCCAGCACAATCCCCAGCCCTATCCCCAGCCCTATCTCCAGCACAATCCTCAGCACAATCCCCAGCACAATCCCCAGCACTATCTCCAGAGCAAGTCGCCGAGGGGTTTCTGGCGATCGCCATCGACAAAATGGCAAACGCCATCAAAAAAATCTCAGTTCAGCGAGGCTACGACATCATCGACTATACGCTCTGCTGCTTTGGCGGTGCGGGTGGGCAACACGCCTGCCAAATTGCGGACGCTTTGGGGATGACCCAAATTTTTCTGCATCCCTACGCCGGAGTTCTGTCTGCCTATGGCATTGGCCTAGCCAATCTCACCACCATTCGAGAACGGGCGGTAGAAAGCAGACTGACCGATGCGCTAGTCCCCGACTTGCAGCTCATATTGGCAGAATTGGCGATCGCCGGAAAAACCGAGCTGCAACAGCAGGGCATCCCAGTTGAGTTATCCTCTGAAGCACCGCTGGAATCAGACGCACATATTCAGGTCTTACCCAAAGCCCATCTGCGCTACGACGGCACCGATTCGGCGCTAGTAGTGTCATTTGGCGATCGCTCCACCATGACCCTAGCCTTCGAGCAATCCTACCGTCAACGGTACGGCTTTGTCATGCCAAAACCGCTGATTGTCGAAGCGGTATCTATAGAAGTGATCGGCCTCACCTCCGCCCTTCCCACCCTCGAACTCCCCCCACCGCGCCCCCATCCCCTCACCGCGATCGCCACCGTTCAAATGTATACCCAGGGCGCATTCCACGATACACCCGTCTATCAACGCCAAGACTTGCGCCCCGGCGATCGCATTTTCAGCCCCGCTCTGATCATTGAACCCACAGGCACCAATGTGATCGAACCGGGCTGGGCAGCAACGTTAACCGAGCAGAATAATCTCGTTTTAGTCAAAGATAGCGGGTTAGGGATGAAGGCAGAAGCAACACTTCGTGCTGTCATCTCTGACCCGGTATCGTTCCACCCTCCTTCTCCCGTGCTGCTGGAGATTTTCAACAATCTGTTTCGGGCGATCGCCGAAGAGATGGGAATTACCCTGCAAAACACGAGCTACTCGGTCAACATCAAAGAGCGGCTCGACTTTTCCTGCGCGGTATTTGACCAACAGGGGCAATTGGTTGCCAATGCGCCCCATATCCCCGTGCATTTAGGCTCAATGAGCGAAAGCGTCGCAGCGCTGATTCGTGAACACGGGAGCGGCCTTCAGCCCGGTGATGTGTACCTCTCCAACAATCCCTACAACGGCGGCACGCATCTGCCCGACATCACCGTGATCACGCCAGTCTTCATAAATCCACTGATTGATAGTGAGACGCTGCCAGTACCGTCTCAACATCAACCCCTGTTTTATTTGGCATCGCGGGGACACCATGCCGATATTGGCGGTATTACACCGGGTTCTATGCCACCCTACAGCACCAGCATTGAGCAAGAGGGCGTGCTGTTGGATAACGTGCAACTGGTAAGCCGGGGGCAATTTCTAGAGGCGGAATTGCTGGAGATTTTGACATCAGGAGCGTATCCGGTACGCAACCCAACGCAAAATTTGGCAGACTTGCAAGCGCAGATTGCCGCGAATGAACGAGGCGTACAGGAGCTTCAGCGGATGGTGGCGCGCTATGGACTAGCGATGGTACAGGCTTACATGGAGCATGTGCAAGACAATGCAGAAGAGGCAGTGAGACGGGCGATCGCGCAGTTGTTTGATGACCAACATGACCAACATGACCAACATGCCCAACAGTCGAATAGTTCACTAGCTGACGTAGAGGCTCTGACAGCACATCCTGACGATTTGCCACCGGATCAACCTCCCTCCACACCCCGTCTCCACCAGTGGATCTATCCCATGGACAACGGCACTCAAATCCAGGTATCCATCACCTTCGATCGCCCCAGCCGCAGCGCCCGAATTGATTTTACGGGCACCTCCCCGCAGCAGATCAATAACCTCAATGCCCCGACGGCAATCTGCAAAGCCGTTGTGCTGTACGTGTTTCGCACGTTGGTAGACGATGACATTCCGCTAAATGCTGGGTGTCTGAAGCCGTTAGACATCATCATCCCTGACGGCTGTATGCTCAACCCGCGCTACCCAGCGGCAGTGGTGGCAGGCAATGTGGAAACCTCTCAGGCGATCGCCAACTGCCTCTACGGTGCCCTGGGAGTGATGGCAGCCAGTCAGGGCACGATGAACAATCTCACCTTTGGCAACGCCCA
>JBBQFG010000107.1:0-16666 GCA_038321765.1 Elainellales cyanobacterium | reverse complement strand
GGTGCAGTATCAGCCATTTATAGAAATCGTGTGACTGATTTCGATGATCATCTCATGCTCACCGCATCAGGACTATGGAACTTTTATTTGGAAGCTGCTTAACTCGCTAAGGGAAGGGAAAGACAGTCTGTGCCTTGCTTCTAGAACCTTTTATTAAGCAACAAGTCTAATGATCAACTATGTCCTAGGGGGTAGTGGTATTGAGGTAAGGATTTTCAGATGGGCGGGCTTCGCCCACCCATCTGAAAATCCTTACAAGTTTAGGACTACCGTCCTAGGATTCGTCGTAGCGGCGGGGCGTGTAGACCCAAACGCCGCCGTGAGGGCGGGGAATGGTGCGAGTTTGGCTGGAGCCAACGATAATTAACGTTCGCATGTCGGCATCGGCAGGGTTGAACTCTGCCAGGGTGCAAACGCGAACGGTTTGCCCCGGTCGGCTGACGTTGCGCGCAAGAACTACGGGTGTTTGGGGCGATCGCCACTGCAACAGCACCTCTTTGGCTTTGCCCAGTTGCCAGGTGCGCTGCTTGGAAACGGGATTGTAGAACGCCATCACAAAGTCGGCTTGAGCGGCGGCGGCAATGCGCTGTTCAATCACTGTCCAGGGTTTGAGAATATCGGATAGGGAGATGGCACAAAAATCGTGCCCCAGCGGTGCGCCGACCAATGCCGCCGCTGCCTGCATGGCCGAAATTCCTGGAGCCACGCGAATATCCAGGCACGCCCATTCTGGCTTTGCGTCGGACTCCAACACTTCAAACACCGCCGCCGCCATCGCAAAAATGCCCGGATCGCCAGACGACACGACCGCAACCGATTTGCCTGTGGTGGCTAACTCTAGGGCAAAGCGGGCGCGGTCTAGCTCTTCCCGGTTGTCTGACTCATGCCGCTGCTGTCCCTCTCGCAGGGTTCCCGCTAAGTCCAAATACACCTTGTAGCCCACCCAATCGGTTGCCGATCGCAACACCTCTTTGACATCGGGTGACATCCACGCCGCGCCCCCTGGCCCCGTACCGACAACCGTGAGCTGGCCACGCGATCGCCCAATTGTTTGAGGATCAACGGGCTGGGCAGCAATGGCGATCGCCCAATTCAAACCAGAGGCCGCTTGGGAGCTAACCAGTTGACCCGTTGCCCCTACGGCAGTGAGCACCGCTTGGGTGGCTCGAATATCTGTCCCCGCTGGCACTTTTGCACTCGCTAGGCGAACCGTGATGTCGGCAGGGCTAAAGTAGCGCAGCGGTACGTTAAGCGCGTGGGCGATCGCCTCCAACAGGGGATCGCCCATGTCGTTGTCTAGGGCAAACACTCCTGCAATGGAGGCGATCGCTAAGTTAGCCTCGGTCAGGGTTTGGTGAATCTGGGCGATCGCCGTTGCAATGTCTGGTTCTAATGGCTCCAGTTTTAATTGCCCCGGAATTAATTGCCCCGGAGTTAACTGCCCCAGTTCTGATTGCTCTGGATCTAGCTGCCGCGCTATCCCCAGCAGCACCGTAGCAGGGTGATAGACCAAGCAATCGGGAGTTGTTGCGACTGCTCGCTCAGTGACTCGTAGAGTTAGATTGCCATCTGGGGCGATCGGTAGATTGCTGTTGCTGAGCCAGTCAGCCGCACCGTCTAACCGTGTAGTAGCCCCCGCCAGCAAATCGGCAATAAAGGACTTGGCATCATCGGGATTCGCCAACTGGTAGCCCGCTGGTGGGTTTAGCAGCGTTGTGCGAAATCGCAGATCGCCAGTGGTGGTAATGGCCGGAGCCACCTCCAGCGCCGCTGCAATCTGCCGCGCCAGGTCATTAACACCATGTAGCCCACCCAGCAACGGCACCACGGCACTGCCGTCTTCTGCCACTGCTAACACAGGCGGCTCGTGACGTTTATCGGTCAATAGCGGCGCTAGGGTACGAATCAAAATTCCGGCGGCGCAAATGCCAATGATCGGCGTATTAGAGGTGAAAAGCGATCGCACCGTTTCGCCAAAGTTGTTAATGCTCACATCCACGTCAGCGGTGCGTCCAGTCAACCCATACAGGGTTGATCCGGGCAGCGCTGTCATCAATTTTCGGGCAATGGGAACACTCGCTTGTCCCAACACTACAACTACAGGTTCGTTCATTAGACTTCTAAATGCTTTTTCGTGAACGTAAATTGTTTTCCGGCGAAGCTAGAAAACAATTCACGCAAGAAGTTTACTGAATGGGTTCTCGTTCCAGATTCACTGGCCTGACGCAGTAGCCTGGTGTTATAGCCATAGTCATAAAGCTTAGGACATGCCAGCGTCATTCCCGCGCAGGCGGGAATCCACCCCCGCACCTATCGAGTAGATGGATTCCCGCCTGCGCGGGAATGACAGGGAGGCGTCCTATTGATCATGGCTACCGCTATACAAGTGCAGAGCGCTTGCAACACCAGGCTACTTTCTTGGTTCCTCGGATAAAGTACGCAGATCTTGGAGTTAAGATTCGCGCTGCATTTCTGCTGCACGAACTGAGAGCTGTTGGGTGCGATCGCCTCGACGTACAGTGACCTGTAGCGATTGCCCCACTTGACTGCGTTCCATCAGCGACTGAAGCTGATCGGCTGTTGTTACTACTTGACTATCAATTTGAGTAATCACATCTCCTCGTCGTAGACCGCCGCTAGCGGCTGGAGAATTAGGCACAATTCCCATCACCAACGCTCCATTCACTTCTGGCAAAATCACCGTCGAGTTAGGGTCATCGTTATTTTGACGAGCCACGTCGGGTGTTAGCGTTGCAATTTGTACCCCAATATAAGGGTGGGTTACGCGTTCGCCCCGCACGAGCCGTGCCGAAATCTCTTTGGCCTTATTAATGGGAATTGCAAACCCAATTCCCATCGCATTGGCGCGAATTGCCGTGTTAATGCCAATCACCTCGCCCGTGCCGTTCAGCAACGGCCCCCCAGAGTTGCCAGGGTTGATAGCGGCATCAGTTTGAATAAAATCTACTCGTTTATCGGGAATGCCCACCGCCGCACTGGAGCGGTTTAGCGTACTAACAATGCCAAGGGTGACTGTGTTATCTAGCCCCAGCGGGTTGCCCACTGCGATCGCCCAATCCCCCACCTGAATTTGGTCAGAATTACCCAACGGAGCCACAGGCAGGCGATCGCTGCTGCTAATTTTGACCACAGCTAGATCGGTCACTTCATCCACACCGCGCACCTCACCTTCAAAGCGACGACCGTCTTTCAGCGTTACCGTCACCCGATCTGCATTATCGACCACATGGGCATTCGTCAAAATTGTGCCATCAGGATTGTATATAAACCCAGAACCCTGTCCCCGCAGTCGTTCCTCATAGGGGCTTTGCTGCATTCCTTCGCCAAAAAAGCGTCGAAACATGGGGTCGTTAAACATCGGATCAGGGTTGCGCGTTACCGTACGCTCGGTGTCGATTCGCACCACGGCTGGCCCCACCTGGGTTACGGCTGCGGCGATAAAGCTACCGCCTTGCACCGCTGCCGGAGCCGGAGCTGCTGCTACTGTAGGAACTGCCCAAGCGGGTAAACTCGGCAGGGCACTCACCATTAAACACATCCCTAGCACAATGGCAAATCCACGCGCCATCATTCGTCGTATTTCAAGATTCAACCAATCAAATTGCATGGCCTTTACCTACCTGACTGCTTCTGGAAAAAACTACAAGGCTGCATCGGGCACTCCGCTCGATCAGTCTGTCCAGCCTTGTTTGAATACAGAAGTTGACTGAGTTGATTTTAGCGATCGCCTCTCCAAACTGTCAGAGTCGGAATACCGTACGGCAACAGAGCCACCTTCAAATTGCTCTACACTTGGCAATCGGCTTTTGAAGAGATGAGTCTACTAATCTGTTTAGAGACATAAGTAGTTCAACCTAAATAAAAACCAAATTCTAAAACCCTGCGCCGCCCGCTGCGCGGGCGGCGCAGGGTTTTAGGGTTTTATACTTACTTAAGCCCACCTACTTAATCTGTTTAGAGACATACCGGGGGTTTAGGCGTGGGCTAAGATGAGAGAGTCTTCACCCTTACTATTTTCCAATAGGTTCTTCACTGCAGGTTCAGTCTGTTTTTCCTCTTACCTCACTAGAGATCGTCCTTCCATGACCGCAGAGCTATCTCACCCTTCAGACACCGTCACTAGCCAGCAAGACTCTCCGCATCCGCATCACCATCACATTCATAGTGAAGAATCGCTGCGTCAAGTTGTAAATCGCCTCTCTAGAATTGAAGGCCATATTCGCGGCATCAAAGTCATGGTCAAAGAGAGCCGTCCTTGCCCAGATGTCTTGGTGCAAATAGCCGCCGTCAGAGGTGCGCTTGATCGAGTGGCGCGTGTAGTTCTAGATGAACATCTCACCGAATGTGTAGCTCGCGCTGCTCAAGAAGGCAATATCGAAACTGAACTAGCAGCTCTAAAATCCGCTCTCGATCGCTTTTTACCATAAAAATATACTGCCTCATCCAGCGTGAGACGTTATGTGAAACGTGTTCTCAAAGGTTGATTCAGTCTCTCTTCAATGCGCCCCAAATCAACTTTTCAGATAGGTTCTAACCGTCAGGAACTACTGCCTTGGACATCAGCCTACTGATAAACATCCACAGTCTGATTATCAGTAGGCTGAGCCTCGGTGCTCTGAGCGTTAGCATTCTGGGCTAGCTCTTCTCGCAGTACTTCTTCATAAATCTGCGGTAAACTGTCTGACATTGAATTCGATTCAATGCCATAGCCCAAACTTGTCCAAGTAGGAGAGAGAATATACAGCACCTCTGACACCTCCCCCTCTTGCAGCAGTTGTGACAGATTACCTCCCCACGCCTGTGGATCGTTCAACCAGGCATACACCACTTTGTCTTGATACTCTGGCGCAAAGCTGTACTCATGCCACAGCCAAAACCCAAAAGGATTGGGATGATATTTTCTGGCTTGTTCTATCCACGTTGTAGTGATGAATTGATACCGACCTGCCGCCGTGGTGCAGTCGCCCAAATTAGGCCCTGCCACAATGGGAATGCACTGATCAGGATGGTAGGTAAAGTCTTGAAAGCGTTCTCCACCGTAAAGCAGTGAATAGGGCTTGGGATCATTAGATTCGCTGGCGGAGATGGTTCGCATTAAGGCGCGAATATAAGGATCACCGCCGTCCATCGCCAGGGGAGCCAGAGCTATGGAGGATTCTGGTTCAAAAATCCACTGACCATCCAACCCAAATATCTGTTCTACAACGGGTACTGCCATCAGCGCTAACCCTCCGGCCAGTACAACACGAGTCATCGCGCTGGGTCTTATAGTAGGCTCAGCCGCCGGCGCTTCGTCAGATTTTTTGGTGGAAAAGAGAGACACAGGCAAAAGCTCTAATGAAATCTACGAAGGATTACAAAATAATCAACCTGTAGGCTTTTTTTGGAAGTGCTGCGCTCCGCGCGGCACTTCTAAAAAAGATTAGGTTTTATTGTGTACGTAAGCCTAAGCAACCTTGTTAAACAAATCAGCGTAGCTTTGAGCTGGGGCGGTTGCCTCGGTCACAATTTCCACAATTTTATTTTTAGCTTGAGGTAGTGACAGCGCTTCTACACACACCTGCGCGACTTTAACTCGTGGAATTCTGCCATCAAACAACTGGTCTGCCGCAGTCATTACCACTGGGTCAGTGCTGTCATCTTCAGTCAACCCGCCTGGGCGCACAATGGTGTAGCTTAGTCCACTATTTTGCAGGTAGTCTTCTGCTTGCTTTTTCCACACTAGGATAAGCCAGAACAAGTTAAGCGGGTGGAAAAATTTAGAAACACACAGCGAGGTGACCAGTACAAAATGCTCGATCCCTTTTTCTTTAGATACAGTAACTAAATTTTTGGTGCCTTCCAAATCCACTTTGTAAGGCCCAGTCGGATCAAAACTGGGGGCTGCGCCCGTAGCGCAAATCACAACCGTACAGTCTGCGATCGCCTCTCGCACCTGTTGAAGGTTAAGCACATCGCCAACCACCAGATCAACATCTGTAGGGAATAAGGCCTTAGCCGTTTCCAGATTGCGAACCATTGCCCGCACGGGAATATTGCGCTGTACCAGTTCAGTGACCACTCGCCGTCCAGTGCGACCTGTTGCGCCCGCCACAAATGCTTTCATCGGTTTTGCCCCCTGTAAAACTCCCCTGTCAAACAATGCTAAAGATTGCGTACAAAATAAAACCTAATCTTTTTTTTGGCAGTGCCGCGTAGAGCGCGGCACTGCCAAAAAAAGATTAGCAGACGCGATGTACAACCTTAAAATAACCCTCATCCCCTAACCCCTTCTCCCAAAAAGGGAGAAGGAGAACCAAGCCTGCTTTTAGCCCCTCTCCCCTTCTGGGAGAGGGGTTGGGGTGAGGGCATTTCGGAGAAGTTGTACATCGCGTTAGCAGGTTAATTAATTTGTAATCCTAAGCAATGCAGACTCACCAAATTCTATGGTGTCACCAAATTCACGTTCTGCCCCAAAAACCTGAGTCGAGGCATAAAAGTTTCTGATGTATTTAATCGGATGTATTTAATAAGTTGATGGCGATCGCATCTGGAAATCAGATTCTCCGGCACGTAGTCACTCAAGACCTAACGTCAAAGTTTACAGTGGCTAAACCATCACAAAACTCCAACTAAAGCCCCCGTTCTCCGTAGAATTCTCCAAAACCAAGGTAGAAAACCCTCTAACCCCCAAAAGATTCACAAGATTGACACAATCTTTCCGTAGATCAATCATAGTTTCTCTCCATTTGCAGAAGCTATGCTGGGTTCAACCAACGCAAGATAGCCTCAATGCAAAGCTCTTTGTTTGCCGTGAGCTATAGCGTAGGTTAGCCTTAGTAAAGTTTGATTGCAAACATTGGGTATGGCTTTGTCAGTGGTGCCCTGGTTTGTAACAAATCAGTAACTAAGGAGAGCGGAAGCTAAATCGATGGTGTCAATCCTTTATTTTGAATAGGTTTGACCAGCACCAAGCTAGCCTCGAAAGCGCCGGAGTAAGCAGCAACCGATATCAGAAGTAGCGTGTTATGCAGGCAAGTTCAGCTCAAAATCAGTCAACTGGTTTATCCAATTCAGTGTTCGGGGCCACATCTGCCTATATCGATGGGGATGTCAGCGCTGTTGAAGTTATCCCTCAGCAAGAGGTGGAGCCAATTCACTTTCGAGGGCACTACGCCAGTTGTATGGCAATGCAGGCAGATGCTCAAACGGTGATTCACTACTTAAACAATCATCGCGATTGGTTTCATCGCTGTGCTCACCCGATGACGGCTGTATCGTTAGGGGAAAACGGCTACGAACTTACGGTTGGGCGGTTTGGCGCTTTTAACTACGAAGTTGAACCTAAAATTGGGTTGAATCTGCTACCCCAAGATCAAGAGGGTGTCTATCGAATTGAAACAATCCCGATTCCCGGTTATCAAGCACCGGGCTATGAAGTAGATTTTCAAGCGTCGATGCATTTAGTCGAAGCTGAAAAGGTTAACGCGGGAAGTGGTGGATCAAGCTTTAATGTGGCGATTCCTGTAACCAGCGTCGAATGGGAGTTGGATTTGGAAGTAACGATCCAGTTTCCGCGATTTATTCAAGCCTTGCCAAAGGCGTTGATTCAATCTACGGGCGATCGCTTACTCAATCAAATTGTGCGGCAAGCTTCGCGCTGTCTTACACACAAGGTTCAAGAAGACTTTCATACGACCCATAATATTGCGGCAGTCAAAAAGCAGCAGTTTTGGCATCGAAGTTAAGCAACTGTTAATCCTGAGCTAGTAAGTAGTTCAACCTAAATAAAAACCAAATTCTAAAACCCTGCGCCGCCCACACAGCGGGCGGCGCAGGGTTTTAGAATCTTATATTTAATTAAGCCCACCTACTTAATGATTTTTTGAAGCACGGGCAAGTCCACGCTTCAGAAAATCATTACCTCAATGCTGTCACCACAAGATTTAGACAACCTGGTGAGATTTAATACCGCCAAAATTTCTAGACAATTCTCTTAACCCAAAACATTAACGCTAAAGGATTCAGGCTAAACTGCCACTTGCATCCCTTAGCGTTTTGCCGTAGCATCTCATGCGATCGCCCCTTCTCTCTCGGCAACTTCGCAACGTGTTGATTGGGTCTAAACAGCTCGCAATTGCTGAAGCCTGTGTGATTGGTTTGGTGTCTGGCCTAGCCGCCGTACTGTTGAAGCAGGGAATTGGCTTGGTGGGCGGCTGGCGGGTGCAAATGTCTCATCAGTTTGCGGCTGGGTGGGTGCTACCTGTCTTTGGTTTAGTGGGTGGCTGGTTAGCAGGTTTTTTAATAGAACGGCTAGCTCCAGAAGCCGTGGGCAGCGGCATCCCTCAGGTTAAGGCAGCGCTGGCAAATGTGCCGATTACCCTTAACTTGCGTGTAGCTGCGGTAAAGCTGGCCAGTGTAATTTTGGTGGTTGGATCAGGGATGAATCTGGGGCGACAAGGCCCTACTGTGCATATAGGTGCTGCTTTGGCGGCACAGCTCAGCCAGTGGATTCCAGCCTCGCCAGAATATCGTCGTCAGTTAATTGCGGCAGGTACTGCGGCGGGTTTGGCGGCGGGGTTCAATGCCCCAATTGCTGGGGTACTGTTCGTCGTTGAAGAATTTTTGCAAGATTTCTCTGGAATTACCCTGGGAACGGCAATTCTGGCATCTTTTATTGGAGCCGTAGTTTCGCGGCTCTTAGGTGGACGCGGACTCAGCCTCGACCCACTGCTGACAACTTATGAGGCAAGCTTTTCCCTTCAAGATGTACCAGTTTTCTTACTGTTGGGGCTGCTAGCTGGCCTGCTGGGGGCGCTATTTCATCAAGGCATCTTTGCTGGATTAGCCTTCAATCGACAGTTGATGTCTCTGGGCTTACCGGGTCGAATTGGGTTGGCCGGTCTGGTATCGGGGCTAATTGTCACGCAACTGCCGGCCACGTTTCGTGACAACACGGGCTTGCAAGACATGATTAGTACTGGTGCGGCGGCCTGGGATGTAACGCTGCTGGCCTTTGTCGCAAAGTTTTTCCTAACATTATTGGCAGTTGGTTCCGGTGCTCCTGGTGGCATTTTCGCACCATCGCTCGTATTGGGAGCAGCACTGGGGTATTTAGTCGGGACGGGGGCACATCAGTTGGAGCTGTTATTGGGTCTTGCCGAGGGACTTAGTTCCCCAAGTACCTATGCTCTGGCTGGGATGGGAGCTTTTTTTAGCGCGGTGACGCGGGGACCCATTACGGCCATCGTGATTGTGTTTGAGATTGCGGCCAATTTTAATTTGGTGCTGCCGCTAATGATTGGTTCAGTGATTGCTTACCTGGTGTCCTACAACTTGGTTGGGGGGTCAATTTACAACCAATTACTGGCTTGGAATGGTATTCATTTGGATCGACCAGTTCCCAAGGCTGGCTCCTGGCAACATTTGACAGCGGCGATGTTGATGCAACGGCGGGTGCAGACGCTCTCTAGCAATATGACGGTAACGGAGGCAAAGCAAGCGTTTGCGCGATCGCACCATCGGGGTTTTCCGGTGATCGATGAGGGCAGACTGGTGGGTATTGTGACTCAAACTGACTTGGCCGACCCCACTCGTCGTCCGGCATCGGTGGAAGAGGCTACTCTGGCCGACATCATGACACCACAGCCTGTGACGGTTAGACCTCAAGATCGACTAACGCATGTGCTGTTTTTGTTGAATCGGTTTCAGATTAGTCGGTTGCCCGTGACTGACGCACAAAGGCTAGTGGGGATCATTACCCGCGCCGATATCATTCGGGCTGAGGCGGATCAGTTGAGCGGTGAAACAGCGCCACTGGGGCCACGCCCTGAGCCGTCATATGTCGTGTTTCAGACGCGATCGCCTGCAACGGGTCGAGGTCGCTTGCTGTTGCCCCTCAGCAATCCTCAAACGGCACCCGTCTTGCTCAAGTTAGCCGCTGCGATCGCCCGCGATCGCCACTACGAGATCGAACTGCTGTATGTTCATACCGTATCCCGTTCACGGTCTCCGGCTCAGACTCCCGTCCGTACCACTAGTAGCCGCCGCTTACTCCGCCAAATTGAGCAGCTAGCACGCCACTGGAAGCTTTCGGTACATACCCAAATTCGGGTGGCTCACGATGCTGCTCAAGCCATTCTGGAGACGATTGAAGAGGGGCATATCGACTTGGTACTCATGGGCTGGAAAGGCAGTACTGGAACCCCAGGGCGGGTGTTTGGCACGGTGGTAGATACCGTCATTCGGCAGGCCATATCTGAGGTTGTGCTGGCCAAGCTTGGGGATACAGAAAGGTTTGAGCATTGGTTGGTGCCAATATCGGGAGGCCCCAATGTGCAGTGCGCTCTGACGTTACTACCAGCTTTGATATCCCTCAGTACCCAGCCAAAAATTAAGATTTGTCAGGTGTTGCCGCCCGACCTGCCTTTGACAGAGACATCCCTGATGCTTAGTGCGGCAGAGAGCTTGAAGCAGCGGAGTGACTGTCCGATTTTAACCAGTCCGGTGTGGGGGGATTCGGTACCAGGAGCCGTCTTACGATTGGCATGGCAAGAACCCTGTGATGTAATCATATTAGGAGCAAGCCGTGAAGGTTTGTTGACTCAGGCCGTGCAGGGCAATATTCCAGAGGCGATCGCCCGTCATAGCGATCGCACCGTGATTTTGGTTCGGGGTGCAATTGTGCCAGAGAGTTGAGAATTGCTTCTATACAAGTAGTTCAACCTAAATAAAAACAAGATTCTAAAAGTCTGCGCCGTCCGCTGCGCGGGCGGCGCAGACTTTTAGGTTTTATATTTAATTACGCCCATCTACTTAGCAGTCCTAAAGGCAGTCCTAAAATAATGTGTGAAAGGGATTGCTATAGTTGAGGATTGTTGAGTAATGCAGAGCGCAAAAGCTGCCCGGAACGGTAGCCTCATAATTTGTAGTGAGTGAAGGAGGTGTAATGCCAGACATCTTCTCCACACCGCGATATTTTCCCAACCCCCTGTGTTAAAACTCCCGACTTCGCTTGCTAAAACCTGGGAGAACCTGAAGCCTCACCTATTATCCGGTTTCAGGGTCGTCGCCTGTACCAGTCTCACCGTGTCGAGTCTGGTCATCGGTGTGAAACATCAGGGCTGGCTACAACCTTTGGAATTGCGCGTTTATGATCGCATGGTGCGCTACCAGCCGGATTCTGGCCTGGACTCGCGATTACTCCTGGTCGAAATTACCGAAGCAGACATTCAAACCTTGAAGCGCTCCACGCCCTCCGATCAAACCGTGGCAGAAGTGCTGGCAAATCTGGAGCGCCATGACCCCCATGTCATTGGGTTAGATCTGTATCGAGACGTTCCCCAAGAACCAGGCAGCGCTCAGTTGGCACCTTATCTAGAGTCTCCCCGGCTAATTTCAATCACTAAGTTGGGCAGTACTGGAAACGATAGTATTCCTGCCCCTCCTCAGGCTCCTGCCAATCGCATTGGCTTCAACGACTTTGTAGTTGATTCAGATGGCGTTATTCGCCGCAACTTGCTGTTTGCTACCACCCCTACCGATACCTATTTTTCGTTCTCTCTGAGACTGGCCTTACATTACCTCAAGGCTTTAGGGATCACGCCTCAACCTAGTGCCATCCAGTCAGACGACATGCAGCTAGGAAACGCGGTTTTTGTCCCACTGCGTACTAATTCAGGGGCTTATCAATCAGTAGACGACAGTGGCTACCAAATTTTGCTGCGTTATCGATCGCGTCGTCCACCTGCCCGCAGCCTGACGTTGACGCAAGTCTTGAATAACCAATTTGATCCGAGCTGGGTGCGGGGCAAAATTGTGTTGATTGGCACCACGGCTGCTAGCGGCAAAGATTTGTTCTACACCCCCTACAGTGCCAGTGAGCAAACCTCTCATCAAATGTCTGGCGTAGTGCTGCATGCCCAGATGGTGAGCCAAATTCTCAGCGCTGCCCTGGATCAACAGCCCCTATTCTGGTTCTGGACAGAGCGGCAAGAGTGGCTATGGATCTGGGGATGGACGCTTGTTAGCGGTGGCTTAGCGTGGTGGTTGCGCCATCCGTTGGTGCTAGGAGTAAGCAGTATCGGCGTTTTAGTCTTATTAGGGGGCGCGGGTTTTGTCCTCTTGACCCACCAGGGCTGGGTACCAATCGTGGCTCCGGCGATCGCCTCAATTATGGCGATCGGCACAGTGGTTGCCTACCGAGCACAGCAAGCTCACCGCCAGCAGCAAATGGTGATGACGTTGCTGGGTCAAAACACGTCACCCGAAATTGCAGACGCGCTCTGGCAGTCTCGCGATCGCCTGTTAGAATCGGGCAAATTACCCGGTAAGCGTTTAACTGCAACGATGCTATTCACTGATATTAAAGGCTTCAGTGCGCTTTCTGAAACCATGTCTCCCGAAGCGTTATTGGAATGGCTAAACGAATACCTGGAAGCCATGACTCAGGAGATTCAGCATCACCACGGCATTATCAACAAATTCACGGGTGACGGTCTATTAGCAGTTTTTGGCGTGCCCATGCCTCGTCTAGAATCTCGCGAAGTCGATGAAGATGCCTATCACTCCGTTGCCTGCGCCTTGGCCATGGGACGACGTTTAGAACAACTCAATCAAGATTGGCAGCAGCGCGGTCTGATGTCGGTGCAAATGCGAGTTGGTATTTTCACGGGGCCTGTCGTCGTGGGCAGTTTAGGCGGCAAAGACCGGATGGAGTATGGCGTGATTGGCGATAGCGTCAACACCGCTTCGAGACTAGAAAGCTGCCTTAAGGAGCGTCATATTGATCTCTGTCGCGTATTGATTTCAGAAGAGACACTGGTTCATCTTAAAGGTCGGTTTGTGGTGGAATCATGGGGGTCAATGTCGCTTCGGGGCAAACAGCAATTGGTAGAGGTTTATCGGGTAGTTGGGCATGCGGCTCCCCTTCTGCGCTTAGAAGCCGCTTCGGAAAAGCCGCAATAGACTGATTTGAAGTATGAAATTTTTTGAGAGGGGCGCTCCGCGCCCCTCTCAAAAAAGAAATCATATCCGGATTAAGCAATGCCTGATTCTGAGATAAGGCTAATTTATTGTGTCTATGGGTCACTTATGTGAGACAGAATCCCCTCTTATGTCATAATCAGTAACATAAATTTTAATCTTGAAGCTTTCGCAGCACTTTCGCAGTAATGAGTATTGAGGCAATTGATCCAAAAACTCTAGACCGACATGAGTGCAGTGCCTGCGGTTATATTTATGAGCCGATCAAGGGAGATAGCCAGAATCAAGTTTCGGCTGGTGTGCCCTTTGGAGAGCTACCGCCAGATTGGCGCTGTCCGGTGTGCGGTGCCCGTTCTTCTCGTTTTAGCAATATTGGCCCAGTCGGTAATCCTTCAGGGTTCAAAGAAAATCTGGGCTATGGATTAGGGGTCAACACGCTTACTCCAAATCAAAAAAACCTGCTGATTTTTGGAGCACTGGCGCTGGGATTTCTTTTCTTTATTAGTCTTTATGGATTGCAGTAGTTCTGATGGACATACGTGGCTAGGAATAGCTCATTTATACCTGAAAAGTCTGCTTTTTTAAAAGCTCATTTGATTAGCTGATTGAAGATTCGTTGATATTTCATCTGATTGACACAAAATCCAAATGCACCGAGTTTCTAAGTCTTTGCAAACATCCTGGCAGCGTCTAGTTGTTGTTCTGGTTGCCGTTTTATTCTCGACGGGCTGTGCCCGAACCTTTTTGCCACCTACTAGTTTCAATCCCTGGCAGGTGGTGCCGCTGCCAACTGATGCAACGCTTTCTGATGTTGCTTTTACAGGCGATCGCCAGCATGGGTGGTTAGTTGGCAGAAATGCAACGCTGCTGGAAACCCAAGATGGTGGCAAAAACTGGGAACTTCGCAATTTAGACTTGGGAGATGACCTGTTCTACACCTTCACGTCTGTCAGCTTTTCGGGGGATGAAGGGTGGATCGCAGGGCAGCCCAGCATTTTGCTGCACACGACAGATGCTGGCAAATCTTGGTCACGCATTCCACTGAGCGCACAGTTGCCTGGTTCTCCTAATACGGTTGTAGCGTTGGCTCCTAAATCGGCAGAAATGACGACCGACATTGGAGCGATTTACCAAACTCGCGACAGTGGCAGAAGCTGGCAAGCAATGGTGCAGGAAGCGGTTGGAGTGCTGCGAAATATTGCGCGATCGCCTGATGGTAAGTATCTAGCCGTTTCGGCACGGGGTAATTTTTACTCCACATGGGAACCTGGTCAAGAAGCCTGGGAACAGCACAACCGCACTAGCTCGCGTAGGCTACAGAATATGGGGTTTGGCCAAGATGGGCGGCTCTGGTCTTTGGCGCGAGGTGGTCTGATTCAATTTAGTGAACCGGGCAGCATCGAAGACTGGAGCGAGCAAGTTTCCCCTGAATTTTCTACAAGCTGGGGCTTACTCGATTTAGCATACCGAACACCTAATGAAATTTGGATGGCAGGTGGCAGCGGCAATTTACTTTACAGTGAAGATAGTGGGGCAACCTGGCAGAAAGATCGGGCTGTAGAAAATATTCCATCAAATTTTTACAGAGTGATCTTTATGTCGACGGATCAAGGGTATATCTTGGGGCAAGGTGGCACGTTGTTGCGCTACGACGGTGATGCGTCTGCCAAAGCCACATAAGTAGGTGGGCTTAATTAAATATAAGATTCTAAAAGTCTGCGCCGCCCGCTGTGCGGGCGGCGCAGACTTTTAGAAGTTTGTTTTTATTTAGGTCGAACTACTTACGCTTGGCGTGCTGTTTTGGAATCAAGCTGGTAGGTGCTATAAATTTGTCGCCTTTTCTAGTTCTGCTAGAAGCTGACTTTCAGCAGTCAAAAACGCCTACATAAAGGTTGTGTCTCTGAAAGACTGTTTGCGAGATTCTTGTTATCAAAAGGTGCGAAAGAATATCTTTCGTCCACTCATTTCAGACATCCTCCAAAAGGTTATCTCTCCAAAGGTTGTAAACAAATTGATTCCCGGCTTTTTCTGGATTCTAGGAAGTTTTTAATTTCAAATTAAACAGCTTGTTGAGTCAAAATGATTATCCAACTATATCAATCCCTAATGGGTTGTGAGATGTGGGGTAAGCTGAGTGTGCCCCACATCTCACAACCTGTCTCACAACCCATTTAGGACTGCTGTAGGTGGATAGAATTTTTAATTCAATGCTCCATTTTTTGATGGTTTGTCTAAAAAGAATGGATATAGTGTTTTGCAAAAATATAGGCAGTCCATTTTCTAGAAAAATTCCATATATTGCTTGTGACTCTCTGCTCACTCTCGTATGATAGGGAGTAACGCTATAGCTGTTGTAATGGGAGGAATGTGAATGGCAGGTACTACTGGGGAGCGTCCATTTTCAGACATTGTTACGAGTATTCGTTATTGGGTGATTCACAGTATCACCATTCCAGCGTTATTTGTTGCGGGCTGGCTGTTTGTAAGTACCGGCTTGGCCTATGACATATTTGGAACTCCTCGCCCCAACGAGTATTTCACTCAAGAGCGGCAAGAGGTACCCATCGTTCAAGAGCGGTTTGAGGCAAAGCAGCAAATTAACGAATTTTTGAAGTAAAAAATACGCGACTATGACAAGCAACTCTCCCAATCAACCCGTTTCTTATCCAATTTTTACCGTCCGCTGGTTGGCGGTTCACACTCTTGCTGTTCCCACTATCTTTTTTCTGGGAGCGATCGCCTCAATGCAGTTTATTCACCGCTAGGAGGATCTAAAAATGGAGCGCAACCGTAACCCCAACAGCCAACCTGTTGAACTGAACCGCACCTCGTTATATCTAGGTTTGTTGCTGGTTTTTACACTAGGAATTCTGTTCTCTAGTTACTTCTTCAATTAATTTGCAGTAATTCTGCAACAGGTGGCTATCTTAAAGACTTTGTGGGTAGCGATTGCTACCCACAAAGTACTTCAGAGATTGTCTGGGTCAGACAATCTAAACGTATTGTGTCTTGAGTGAATTTAGGAGATATCAACTATGCAAACTGGCGGCAGAATTCCCCTGTGGATTGTCGGTACAATCGCTGGCCTTGGCGCAATTGCGGTCTTGGGTTTATTTTTCTATGGTTCCTATGCCGGAATCGGTTCCTCGATTTAGAAGTGTTTGATTCAGAGCGACTGCTTCAAAGAATTTTGATTTAAGAAAGTATCGATTTATTGAAGCATTACCACACTAAATATGAGTTCAAGATAGGTAAAAGGGGGTGCAGCAATGTGCCTCTTTTTTCTGTTGTCTTTTTTCTGTTGATTTTAATGGGTCAACTCTAAAATCAAGAGGTATAGCCATAGACGGATTGGTTAGGACGGGGTGCAGGGGTGGAACCCCTGGCTGGGGGCAAAGCCCCCACACCCCCTTTGATCCCAGTGTCCTAACCTTTGTGGCGACAGCTATAAGTAGATGGGCGTAATTAAATATAAAACCTTAAAAGTCTGCGCCGCCCGCTGCGCGGGCGGCGCAGACTTTTAGAATCTTGTTTTTATTTAGGTTGAACTACTTATTGCCCAAAACTCTTAAAAAATTAAACCGAGAAGTATTGTTCCAAACCCATAGCTTTAGGATAGGCAGGATACGATATGAAAATTGGCTTCATTGGAACGGGGCTAATCGGCTTACCGATGGCACAA
>JBBQFG010000106.1:0-16714 GCA_038321765.1 Elainellales cyanobacterium | reverse complement strand
CGTGATTTCACCACCCCCCCCCAACTAACCAAACCATCAAAAAAAATAGCGCCCCCCCCCCCACCCCCCACCAAACTTTTTTTTTGTTATTAAATTATTTTTTTTTCCAGCCCGGCCCACCCCCCCCGCTTCAAAAAATCCTTACAAGTTATAGGACTACCGCAAACTGAAACATCAAGGGGATATTGGCATGGGGTTGGGAGATTGGCTATCGGCACAGGCTAAACCCGATGCGCGGACGCGGGCAAAACTGCTCAATGATCCCTACTACCGCTTTCAGTCTGTGGACGAAGTTCAGCTAGCAGCCACATTGGGAATTAGTATTGATGCAAACTTGGCAGGGGTAGATGACTGGCTGCGGCTACCGGGGTTGTCGATTCACCAAGCGCGATCGCTGGTCGGTCTAACTCAAGCAGGTGTGCAGTTGCACTGCCTAGAAGACGTAGCTGCTGCCTTAGGATTACCTGTACAGCGGCTTAACCCCTGGGAGCCAATACTACGGTTTTGTTATTATGACGCAGCTAGCCCAACGACTACCCCGTCTGTCAACATCAACACCGCTTCGGTTGAAGCGCTGACTCGTGTGCCGGGGATAGACTTGTTTCTGGCTAGGGCGATCGCCCAAAATCGGCAGCGCTACGGCTCATATCGCAACCTGGCTGAAGTGCAGCAACGGCTGGCATTGCCGTCTGCTCTCACAGCAGAGTTAATGCATTATTTACGCTTTTAAAGGCCATCTGCTAATCCCCGCTGCCTAAGGAGATAAGGCCAGCTCTCTCAAATAGCGTTTCCTTCGACTTCGCTCAGGAAACGCTATTTGAGCGAAGTCGAAGGAAACGCTTACTCTTGCATCAGCAGAGAACTAGAATCTCCAGTAGCGTCAGTCAAGGAGGTGTCATTAGGCTGTGTGGCAGCACCTATCACTCCCGCCCGTCGCAGTGGATAGAAGCGGAACGCAGCCCGACCGATAATATTTTCCTTGGGCAAAAATCCCCAAACGTGAGAATCGTTGCTGTTATTGCGATTGTCTCCCATCACAAAAAACTCGCCTTCAGGAACAACCACTGGCTCCATTTCATAGGCTGGGGGCTGGGCAATGTAAGGTTCTTGCAAGGGGATGCCATTGATCAAAACATAACCGTTGTGAACCTGAACCGTTTGCCCTGGTTCGCCCACAACCCGCTTAATAAAAGCTTGGTCGCTCGTGAACCCTAACTGTTGCAGTTGAGCAGGCGGATCAAACACCACGATGTCTCCCCGCAGGGGCAGCCGTAGTCGATACGAGATTTTTTCAATAACTAGGCGATCGCCCACTTCTAACGTTGGCACCATCGAGTCGGAGGGGATATAGCGCGGCTCTGCAATGAGCACTCGAACCAGCAGTGCCAGCACCAGCGCAATGCCCAAAATCTGTAAATTCTCCCGCTGAGATTGCCAGAAAGTCGGCGGTTGAGCGGGCTGAGGATTCTGCGTGGGCGTTGAAACTGGCTGTTCAGTGGGCATGGCAAAACTGTATGTTGCCGCAGATCGCGGCGATAAAGGGTATTCCTATTCTCTCACGGGCTAGAAAGCATAGAACTTTTCTGACCGTACCTGTTGCAGGTTGGCACCTAACCCTAAAACAACAGCTTGAATCTGAGCACTGCGATCGCCCACCGCACAAATATCAACGTCAAATCGCGGCAACTCAAACGGAGCTAGATGCGGCAGATAGCGGGCTAGCAGGGTTTCGGGAGACTGCTCTGTGGCTTCCAGGTAGCGAAAGTTAGACCAGGTTTGTTGCAGCGATCGCCAATAGTCTCGGTATGGCAACTGGTTGGGGGTCTCGGGGTTAGACTGCACCAGCCACACGGGATAAGCATAATTGCGCTCGCGCAACCAGTCAATTTGGCTTTTGAGCGGAGCAATCCCTGACCCTTCGGCAATGTAAAGCCGAGGTCGCATCGGCAAATCGGCCAGTGTCATTAGCCCGTAGGGACTACGGACTGCAATTTCGGCTCCGACTGCCAGGTCTTGCAAATACGCAGAACTCCAGCCCACCCGCGATACGCACAACTCCACTTCCGGACACCACGCAGGAGACGAGGCGATCGAATAAATTTTGCTGAATCGTTGCCCGTCTCGCTCAAATCGAGGCCAAACCGACTGCCCTGGTAAAAAACTAAACTCTGGCTGATCCAGCCACAGGCGAATTGATTTAATAGTGGGCGTTAAAAAAACAGACGACAATACCGTAGCCACGCAGTCCATCGGCTTAGATGGACGCAGCAGTTCCAAACTTTGCATTACAAAATCACCCGTGCATCGCGGGCGTAATAGGTAGGACATCATCGGGCAGGCATTCTGACTGATAAAAGACGGCTTTACTTAGAGATTGCTCAACGGTTGATTGGTTCAGGCGAGAACGCTCAAATAGTCCAACCTTTTACACGACTTAAACAGCCTCTAAGAAACACGCTTTTAATTACAGTTGCGGCACAGTGCCGGATTCTCACCGGGCTTTCCCTAACTATCTGGAGACGCATGGCCTCCAGGCACTTTGCTTGGGCTGATCCCCCAAACAACCTGATTTGGCATTTGCCAAGTTGACTTTGGCATCTTAGCTTGAATTGGGCTTGAATTGGGCTTGAATTGGGCTTGAACTGGTCAGCTTTATATCGGCCTAGCTCAAACTCAACCGTCTTAGAAACAGGCGTTTCTAAATAGGTATAGCGGTTCCTCTTAACATGAGGTACACGTTGGACAGACAGGGCAAGGGTTTCAGCTTGTTATTCGTACCGCACCAGATCGGTAACCGCTATATAGCCATAGTCATAAAGCTTAGGACATGCCAGCGTCATTCCCGCGCAGGCGGGAATCCAGCCCCGCACCGATCGAGCAGATGGATTCCTGCCTGCGCGGGAATGACAGGGAGGCGTCCTATTGATCATGGCTACCGCTATCAGTAGGTGGGCTTAAGTAAATATAAGATCCTAAAACCCTGCGCCGCCTGCACAGCGGGCGGCGCAGGGTTTTAGGATTTGGTTTTTATTTAGGTTGAACTACATTAATGGTTTAGGAATACTTTGGAACGTAGAACCGAAGGTTCTACGTTCCAAAATATTCCAGATTCAGCAATGGCAGAAACGAAAGGCTTAGCGTCAATCAGGTGCTGAGCTTGGGTCGGCGAATTCTTTTGCAAGCATACATTGCCCAATCGGCTTGTTCAGCCGTGTGAGCTAAGCCCAGCGAAGGCTGCCGCAGGGCAATTCCTATCGATGCTTCGATCTGTACCTCAACAAATGCCGCAGCAAGTCGGTCACGAAGCGCCGCAGCTCCAGCAACACCACACTCGACTCCAAGAATTAAAAATTCATCCCCTCCAACGCGAGCGGCAATGTCTTGCTCTCGAATTGCATTTCGCATGGCCTTGCTAGCCAGCCGAAGCAACTCGTCTCCTTGAGCATGTCCTGCGGTGTCGTTGACACGTTTCAACCCATCGAGGTCGATCGCAATGATGCAGGCCGAATGGCCATACCGTTGGCAGCGGATCTCTTCGGCAGCCAGCAGTTGCTCCCATCCACGGCGGTTATACATCCCCGTCAGTGGATCGATGAGGGCTTCAGCTTCTGCGCGTTCCGCTCGACGTGTCTGGTCGCCAGCTCTCAGATCTGCCTCTAGAAGACTGCTCAAAAGCGAAGCAAGTATCTCGATCAAAGGCTGTTCTGTGAGAATCTGGTCGGATTGAGAAGTTGGATGGATGGCACAGAGGGTGCCAAATAACGAACCATCGCTGCGCTTGAGCGGCACACCAATGTATGCACCAATTGCCAGTTGACTGCCGATAGGAGCCGCTGCGTAAGCTGGTATGTCTGCACTGCGATGTGCAACACGAGGACCTAGCCCCAGAACCATTTGTGAGCAAAACGAGTCAGCCCAGCGAAGAACTGTGCCTTGTTTCACATCGTACCCGTGATCCTCCACGTGAAGCACAATCCAGTCATTGCCTTCGGTGCGTGTCACCATCCACAGGTCGAACCCTAGCCGCTGGTGCAGAAAAATAAGCACAGCCGAGGCGGCAGCACCAAAATTGGGGTATAGATGAATATCGAGCATAACGTCTCTACAACCGCTGCCCTGCCGCGAAACTATGCCAAACGATGAAGTGAAGTAGCAGCATTCAATCTTTATCGTAGCCGATCGCCTCTATTCCTTGAAGTACCGTAGGGTGTGACCACCCCTTAGAAAGCATCCCGTTGCATTTCCCCAGGGTTAGGCATTAAACCGCCATAGCAGTGGCTCATGGAAACCTTTTTTTCGTTGCCTATTCGCCCCAGTTGTTCAAAACTCGCCGCATTGACTACACTACTCTGCCGAGCCAGTTCTAAAGCTCAACTCGTGCCCTCAGAGTTTAGAAAGTAGAAAGTGGTTAAAGGGGATGATGGACATGCCTATGCGGTGGGGCGATCGCAGTTTGAACCGTGTAGGGCGAACGGCGTTTTGCACCTGATCGAACAGGCGAGAAGGATTAGGGAGCTTTATTTAAAAGTGCAACAAAATTTCATCATAAGCAAAGACTCGCTGCCCAGAATTCGGCATAAGCTCTGAATTTTTGGGCGTTAAACTACAGTTCTAAGAAATAATTCCTGCGAAGAGGTTATTGAACCGCGAACATAGGGATAATTTCTTACTTTCCAGAACTGATCCTATTGAATAATTAATCCTATTGAACAATAAAATTAGGTTGCTAAACTATCTGCGTAGTGTTGTTTAGGATTTACCTGGGGAGGTTCTACGTAATCACTGAAGAACATCTTCTATAGACATTTGCATTTCGACATTGGGTAATGATTTTACATCAATATAATCTTGAGCAATTTTTTTAAGACCCGTATCCTCGCTATAAATGCAGTTTGCTCCTCGTGCAAGTGCTGTAGCAATAATCATAGAATCAGCCTTCATTTCTGCTCTCGATATTGATATTCTACCTTCATCTTTAAGCTGTTTGTTGTTTCTCCATACCTCTGCAAAGTGGAGAGCAGCTTGCGTATCAAAAGGCGGAACGATAAACCGACGATGCATTAATTCACTGACAGAACTATGCAATCTCGGTTCTAAAGCACATAAAACTTCTGCAACAACAACTGACGGTACCATTATTCTGATCCCGTCCTGTTCACACTTGCCGATTAAGTATTTAGCTTTCTTTATGCTGTCTTCTTGTCCGAGACTTGCTTTGCCCCTAACACCCCAAATAATTATGTGGGTATCAAAACAGACTAAATCCATTACGCCTCCGAGAGTCCGTAGCGCATTTCGGAGACAAAATTGTCTACATTATTAATACTATCGAATGACTCACCAATTAAGTTGGCTAATTCTTCAAAGGCTTCTAATGGAGAAGTTTCTTCATAATCGGAGATGTCGATTACGTGAAAGTTTTCAATCTCAAACGTTTCAGAATTCCATTCTGCACGACCACGCAGTTCTACCTTTGTATAAAGCTTGGCACCTGCTTTCTTAGCTGTTGCCCTATCGGTACTACAGTAAATTATTCGACCGTCCAAAGTCTTAAACTGAATTTTAGGTTCTGCTCCACCAACACGGCTTATTTCGCCGTGTACAGTTGTCTCTCCTGACAACGGATAAATGTCGGGTATTTGAGTTTCAGGAGTAAGAATAGCTAATGATTCCAGTTTGCCATTCTGTGTAAAGAACTCAGCATTGCATTGATGGCGTCGTGTAAAAGCAGACAGTTTTCTTAAAGAATTGATAGCACTACTTGGAAGCACGCCAAAATCATTTTCTGCAATTGATTTAGTTATGCGACGCGTAGCAGGCAAAGTAAACTCTGCCAAATTTGGGGAAAACTCTAAGCCAATGCTTCCTTGTCGAATACTCTTTAAGCCGATTATTATTGCCTCTTTCTTCAATTCTGGGTGATCACGCAACACCACAGAAGCTATCATATCCTCAACAGATTCGATGACTTCCGCAATCTCTTTAGAGCGGATTTTACCTGGTGACATACCTTCACCAGTAAGCAATATTTCTACAGTTAAATCGTGAGCCATAAATGATCTCACCGCCTTCAAACATAAGAAGATCTAGTGACTCTATCATATTCGAGAATGATACTACCTGCTTCTTCAACCAATTCGTTCAAGTCACAATGATATGAATTCCAGGTAGCTCAACAATGCGTTGGTACGAACGGAAGGGAGTTTTGGAGCGATCGCCTCTCATCCCCCAAGAAACGCGATCGCCTCTCATCCCCACAAGAAACGCGATCGCCTCTTCGTTCCTACCAATAGATTGACTGTACTAGTCAAATACGGTTTAATCTGGCAATGCCGCATTTTCGGATGGCTGTCGTCCGGGGTGTGTGCTGAGCGCCCAAAAATTTAGTCAACGCTGCCGAACGTTGCGTCTACAACGTCCGGTAGCTAACCCCCACGACTGTCACTACCAGTCAGGAGGCTGAGGTTATTGTACACAATCACCCTTAGCCACCCCAGCTTGTCATGGCCACGCGTCTGGGGTGGCTGAATTTTTGGGTTTTCCTCCCCATCGTTACCAGGAAAACCCAGATGATTCATACCTTTCGTTCAACCGATGCGATTTCCGCATCCAGTTTACCTGTGGCTATCGCCGCCACCCCGCAGCCCATTCCATCCACACCCGAACCTACCCCCATTCGCCACTTGCTGATTGGCACCCCAGAAGTCGTGCAACACACCATCCACCGCCTCCACAACTTGGGCTACGCCGAAGCAGGTTTTTGGAGTCCGGCGATCCGCGCTCCGCACTGTCAAGCCAGCGCCGTGCCCAACGCGCAACTGGTACTCACCCTCAGTCCCCATGAGGTGATGCGAATTTTGGTGCGATCGCTTCGACTGGCTGGGTAGGTCAGGAATTTAGCTTTCTGATGTAAGCGCTTTTCGGTGTAAATGTTTCAGATTTCCGGCTAAGTAGTTCAACCTAAATACAAACCAAATTCTAAAACCCTGCGCCGCCCGCACAGTGGGCGGCGCAGGGTTTTAGAAACTTATATTTAATTAAGCCCACCTACTTACTTTGACTAAAGCAGCCGGAAATCTGAAACACCCCAAATCGCCATCCTTTAGAACTGCCCCGGATTATCATCCAGTGCCAGCATAAAATCGACCAGATCGCTTTGCTCTTGAGCTGTGTAGCCTGCCTCTGAGTCCACATAAAACTCATGCCCAGTGCCATCCAGGTTGCTATTTACGAGGGCGACATCGGACTTGTTGGCGGCAACGACTTGCGATCGCAATTGACGATCGACCAAGGCTCTTAGGCTGCTGGCTGGGTCAACGGGTTGCCCTTTGGCGCGGGTGCCGCTTAGCCCTAGGCGCTTGGGTTTCGCTACCGTAAACGAGCGATCGGCATCAAATGCCAGAGCATCCTTGCCCACTGCTACGCCTCCGTCGTGTAGGTAGGGTGCGCTGAAGGCAATCCCCCGCAAGGAAAGTGTTTTGTATCCCCCATCTGGCAAAAGGCCGATGGGAAGTGTGGTAGGCGTTTCTGAAATGCCTGCGGTTGGCACATCCAACACTTCGGCATCGGCTGGAGGTGGTACAGGTGTATTGAAGGCATAGAGCTTCGAAGGCACCAAAAATTTGTTGATCCCCAGGCGCGATTTTGCCCGCGCGGGGTTGCCGCCTATTTCGGTGATGGAGTGGATTTTGTTGTCGGCATAAAAGGGAGCAATGTGGCAACTGGTGCAGTTGGCCTTCTCAAACAGTTTGGCACCTCGCTCCACCGCTCCACTGGCCAGTGCTTGCTGATTTTGGGGGGTGAGGTTGGCGGGTGGCAGCAGGTTGTTTTGCCAAGCCGACATAGCATTGTTGGCAAACAGGAAAGGGCCGCTAGCAATGTCTGACTTGACACCCGTGTTGGGGGTAAATACCAGGCCATTGTTGGTAAATAAGCTGGGCTGCAAAGACGGATACTCGCCCGAACCAGGAGCAGGAATTTGGTCTTCTAGCTCTGCTGTAGTTAGCTCTGGAGCCACTTTTCGCAGCCATTCTGATGGTTTGACGGGGTCGCCGCTGGGTAAGCGAATACCCCGGTCGGCGGCGTTCTGCAACACGACGCCCAAATACACTTCTCGATCAATCCCTAAGCGCTCTTCGCTGCGCTGTGCAGCGGCTAGCAGGTTCACTTCAGATGAATGGACGGCGTTGTTGATGGAGCTTAATCCGCCAAACGGCCCTACTGCAAAACCGCCATCCATCCCAAATGGCCCAGATTGAAATGTAAAGACGCTCGGAATTTGTGTGCTGTTGTTGACGCGATCGGGTGAACTTTCAAAGTTTCCTTGTGGCACATCCAGAACGGCACTGTCGAAGGCGCGTTCAAACTTGTCGGGATCGGGCAGTTTAACCCGGTTGTCGTGGCTGTCGATAATCGTTTTGCCGTTGCCTTGATAAATGGGATCAAGCGGATTAAAGTTCAGGCGGGCAAAGCCTGCAGCGCTATTGGGCGCTAGGGCGATAAACAGCGGCACGTTGAGGTCGCCGTTGGGAACGCCTTCCAACAGGTTGCCCTTGGGGGATAGGTTGGCGTGACAGACAGCGCAGGTAATGTCGCCAGATAGTTTTAGGCCGATGGGTAAAAAGCTCTGAACCAGATCGCCCAGGGTCTGGATTCGGACGCCGTGGCGCTTGAGGTCAAATCCGGTATTGACGGGGATTGCTGGGAAGAGGGTGCGATCGCCCACTTGAATGCGGCGCAATGGGAAAATTTTCAGGTTATCGGTCGGCTGCATGCCCTGTCGCAGCACAGCCAAAATATATTCAGGTAGAATCCGCAGCACCCCGTTTTGGAACCCAAACACTTTTTGCAGCCCAAACATGTCTCCCACATCGCGGTTAAAGAAGATATCTCTGCCTTGCGCTAATAAATCGGAGGTGACTTCCACAGCCCCCACGCGCTGGTACGAGACTGGATCGTCGGGGTTTAGCCCCTTCTCTTCCACTAACTGACGCGCCTCCGCTGGACTGAGCACCTTGCCAAAATAATCGTAGGAGTGCAGGGGTTGAGCTGGAGCGGGTTGCAACAGCGGCGAGTCGCTGGCAGCTAGAGCGGCGACGGCAGGAGGAGCGGCGATCGCCGGTCGAATCAACACAGCAGACAGCAGCATCCCCAGGACGCTAATCGCGATCGCAATCGTCAAAACAATGCCCTTTCGAGATCCCATATCGTTCCCTCATTAGTTGCATTAGAGTTGCATTAAAGTAGTTCAACCTAAATAAAAACCAAATCCTAAAACCCTGTGCCGCCCGCGCAGCGGGCGGCACAGGGTTTTAGGATTTGGTTTTTACTGTTGGCAAACATTGAATATTGGCAAGCGTTAGATTTAACACGCTTAGATTTGGCAAGATCTATACCCAACCTTGACTCAATCTTGCCTTCTCGCCTCAACCTTGCTGCAAACCTTAATAATTTTTACTAATCAGAGACAATCGCGCGACAGAGCCGTACAATGCTTCTGTTATCTGGGTTCAAGCCATTTTTTCGATCTCCAGCTTTCCAATCTCGGTAGTCCTAAATTGGTAAGGATTTTTTGATGGGTGAGCTTCGCCCGCCCATCAAAAAATCCTTACCTCAATACCACTACCCCAATCTCTTAGCTGCTTTATAAGAAACCGAAGAGTAAAACATTCCAGATTGGCGATGCCCAATCCAAAGCACAACGTCTATCCAAACCGTTGAGCCAAATTGTGAGGGGCGGGCGTTGCTCGTCCCTCACAACTTATTTATCGTGACTGCTACAGATTATTTGCCTAGATGGTCAATCCACAGATATAGTCATTAGCTACACTTAAAACCATGCTGCAATTGCAAAATAGACTAAATCTGGGGCTATTGTTCTGAGGGTTTTGCTGCAACCCTATGCAAATCGAGGTTTGAGATGGCGTTTTGGGAATTTCTGATTCAGAAGGAGGGCGATCGCTCTTGGCTACCGCTGGAATCCCCAGATGTTGAGGTGCTAGAGGGGCGTTACCGTGTCGTGGCTCGCTCTAGCCGGGTGACTGCTTCGGTCGAAATTTGTGTCAGCCATATTGATGCAGAGGCGCAGCCCGCCAAGCAGCGAATTCAAAAGCGCCTGAGCCAAACCAACCGGGATGGGTTGGTGGTGGTGATTCCGTTTACCCGCCTTGATCCTGGCGCTTGGGAATTGCGCTGCACGGGCGACCTCATGTCCGACATGGTTGGCGATGGCTGGCGCTATGCGGTGACGCTGCAAGTGCTTCCCCATCATTCAGACCAGTTGGGCGATTGGGATGTCGATGATCCAGACAGTAGCGGCGCATCACTCTCTCAACCTGCCTCGTTCGATGACCAGAGCCATGCGGATGCTGATCAGGTTGAAGAGAATGAGCATCCCTTGAGTGTTTCCGCAGCAGCTCAGTTTTCAGATGTAGAAGCCACAGAAGCAGAAGCACAGGCATTAGAAGCCGCAGAAATGCAGGCACCGGAAGCACATGGCGTTGGTTTAGAGCGAAGTTCTGAATCGGTTGCTGTACCGACGGAGGCAGATACTACTGTTCCTAGCGCTGCGCCAGACTCTTTCCCGGCGGTGGAGTTGGCTCTCGCTCAAAATCTTTATGTGGCCGATTGGGGGCAGGCGCTGAGCCTAGCGGGGCAGATTGAGCCGTTAGAGGTAGAAGCCAGTGGTGCTCTGCTTACCATGCCAACTGCCTGTCTGCATATCACGCTCCGCGATCCTCAGACGGCGGATGTTCTGAGCACCATGCAGCAACCCTTAGAGAGTGGCAGCTTGCCATACCCTTTTGCAATCGACGTACTGGTTCCCGACACTCAGACTACGCGACTGCTGTTGGGTGAAGTGATGCTGATGCCGGCGATCGCCACTGTGCCAGAAAATGTGTTGGCAACTGCTGCTTTTACCGTCACTACCGATTTGAACCACCTGTTAGAGGCGATCGCCAACGATTTCTCCTCGGAGGACTATGCGCCTTTAGAATCTGTGGAGCAGTCGGTCGAGTCTAGACTCGATTTTTCTCTGCTCAACTTGGTCAATTCATCGAGTGCAGCCCAGGCGGCTGATTTGGCTGCGTCAATGGCTGATCTAGACAAGCAGTCTGCCTTGGTAGCAGATGGGGTGCAACTGCCATCGGCATCTGGCTGGGTTGAGATTTCGGTGCCTCCAGCATCCACTACTCCCGAACCAGCTACCCCAAGCGACACAGGGGCGATCGCCGACGAACCGCTAGAGTGGGATGCGGCCGCATTGACTACGGGCGATCGCGAATCCTTGCTGGCATTTCCGGCGACTAATGTTCCCCAAGATCAATCGCTCCAATCCCTCGACCTGCAAAATCGGTTCTTGTCTCGTCTGAGCGCGCTGGCCTCGGATACCGAGCTGTCTGGCTTACTGGAAGTTGATGCGCTTCCCTTCGGGTTAGATACAACTCTGGCCTCCCAAGAATTTGTGCTGCAAGACGATATACCGCTGCCGCCTGTTCGCACATCGGTTACGGCTCAACCCACCAAAAAAGCGCCTGACCCTGAGCCTGCATTCCTTTCAGCCGATGAACCAGTGCCTACACCAGTCCTTACCCTTCCCACTGGCGAACTAATTTCGGGCAAGCAGATTCACGTCACAGTAGCCCTGCCTGACTTGCTGCCCCGGTTCTACGTCAAATTGTGGGTGCGCGATCGCCAAACTCAAACTACCCTTGACGGCCCCCGCTGGGTCATGCACTTCAATTCCGATGGTCGTGGCAGTCAGCAGGCGCAAACCATCATGACGATTCCGTTTGGCTGTTTAGACGCACAGTTTGAGGCGATCGCTATCGAAATGGCTACCCAGCGCGAAAGCCACAAAGTCACTATTCCTCGCAACGTCCTCCCTCCAGACCTACCAACTCTGTCCATAGATGAATTGGAACTGTAAGGAAAAGAATGCAGGATAGATGGGAAATGACTAGGGGAGGCAATGACTTGTGCTTGCCCATCGCGAGAAACTGATTTCAGATGATTCCTCTCGCCTCTGTTCTCCATCTTCCAATTACTGTTTGTTAAAAATTCTTAGTGTTTCGCAATTAGTCCCCAATTCACAGTAAATTCGGTTCTGAAAGGTCTGTAATTTTTCATAGGAACTCGATATGGCAGCCTCCTATCTCCCTTCGATTCTTGTACCCATTGTTGGCTTGGTTTTTCCCGCTGTAACAATGGCACTTCTGTTTATCTACATTGAGCGGGAAGATGCCGCAGGCATCTAACACCTATCCTTCTCAACCTTTAGACTTCTCGAATACATGCCTTTTATAAGGGTGTAAGTCATTCTTTGGTTTTGCTAAAGAACAACTCGCGCAAGAAGTCTCATACACCAATACTTGAGCTTTGCTCCCCCATCTCAGGTGCACCCCTAACCGTTACAACTCTTTGGAGACACCCTAAACATGACAGCAGAAGTAGTCAAACCCGCTGGTGACCCACAAATTGGCAACCTAGCCACCCCTATCAACTCTTCTCCTTTCACCAAAGCTCTGATCAATAACCTGCCTGCCTATCGCACCGGGCTTTCTCCCCAACGTCGGGGTTTGGAAGTGGGAATGGCTCACGGTTATTTGCTATTTGGGCCTTTTGCCTATACCAGCCAGTTTCGCAATACTGGCGTGAGTGACTTGGTGGGGCTAATCGAAGCCGTAGTTTTGATTGCTATTCTTACCCTTTGTCTGTCGCTGTATGGCAGTGTGGGTGTGCAAAAACCAATCGCCACCATTACAACACCCAATCCTCCTCAAGCGCTCGGCACCGAAGAAGGCTGGAGCGAGTTTGCTGGCTCTTTCTTGGTTGGTGGCGTTGGCGGCGCGGCGTTTGCTTACTTGGTCTACCAAGTGGTGAAGTCGGGCGTATTTGAAACGTTTGGTAACTTGGTCAATTAGTCTCGTTGCAATCGTTCATATCTCAAAGGAAAACCCGTCTTGTTTTTCAGGACGGGTTTTTTCCTGCCAGAAACTCAATACGGCAATGTTCTAATGGTCAATAGTTGGGGTGGGGTAGCGTCAGGTGGATAGAGAAACGTGACGCGCACTAGGCGACGACCTCCGGCTGGCAAGGTCAATAGGGTCAGTGGTTCGCCTTGCTGCCCTCGGCGCTGTGCCAAATGCACGTATCGAGTACGCGGAAGCCCTCGATCATCAACGTAGCGAACTCGCACCGTGCCTCGAAAAAACGTTTGGGGTTGCTCGGTAGCAAAGAAACGTAGCCCGTTTTGACTGAGGGTATCTTCTTTGATTGGGGTTTGAAATGAGACAGATACCTGCTGCGGCGTTGCTGTGTCATTGTGAAGCGGAATGGACAAGTTGTACTCGATCGCATAGTTGCCGTGGGCTTGGTAAGCAGTATCGGGATAGCGCGCCAGCAGAGGGGCGCTTTGCACCTGTCCGCTGCCCAGTCTGCCCAGCGGGAGTGTGCTGACGGGATAAGCAATGGCCTCGCCGGGTGGAGGAATTGTCAAATCAAGGGCACTGGGGCGATCGCCCAATCGTACCGCCCAGCGCGAGCCGCTCGCCACTCCCGCGACCCGTCCGTAAATCACCTGACCGGGCGCGTCGGGAATGGAGGGTGGGCGATCGCGTGGGGTGACTAAATCCCCTGTTTCTAGCAGGTTTACCCATTCTGATAGGGTAGGGGGGCGATCGCTGCCATCGGGATTTTGCCGTGCCAACAGAGCCAAACTAGCGGCATACACTGTCCCCTCGCTCCGCAGCCGTACCAGGGTAGAGCGCCCGTTGAGCGGTGGGTCTAGGGTTGCCACTGGAATTGGTAAGTTCATCAACATCTGATACTCCCCTGGCGGGATCGTGAAGCGAATCGGAAATTCAGGGCTGCGCCGATCGCGCAGCACATCATTCATGACTCGGCTACCGGGCCCCGCAAATACGTCTCCATCCGAATTCTCGACTACGGGCGGCAGCGGCATAAAGGGGGCATCGGGCTGGCTTAAATAGCTCGCCGCACTGCCCACGTTGACCTGGACAGGTTGATTACCGGGGTTGTAGAGAATAATGCCCAAGTACAGACTGGTCAGATTATCAGGGGAAAGTGCCCGAAATACATGATGGGCAAATACCTCAAACGCTCCCGCAAAGGGCACATTGAGGTGCGCCGCAGGATGTTGCTTCCCCACTGGCGGAAAGGTGGAGAGCAAAATTCCCTCTGCCCCAACCAGTTCGGGACTGTTGCTGTTGAACATGGGGACGCGATCTAATTCACCCGGTAATGGACGTACCTGTTGGGGTTGAACGATTTCTTGCGGGGCAGGGGTGGGCATTTGCGCCAGCGGGAAAAACGGTAGCAGCATCTGTTGGGCAATATCCGTCAGAACAGATTTACCTTACCGCGAGTTGATTAGAAACGCTCACACTCGCCTTCACCCGATCTAAAATCTGCCGAAAGTCTGCTAACACGCGATCGCGATTGGCTGCTGTTAGCACAGGCACATGAACAAAGAGAGCATGGCTAGTGGGCTGATGGATCTGTAAATGTTGCAACACGTCAAAGTACAGCCGATTGCAGACAAACGCTCCGGCGTTGTAGCTAAGTTGCGTGAAGCTTAACCCGTCTGCCAATGCCACCACATCCAGGGTCGTTTTCAAAACTTGCTCGTGCTGCACGGCCTGCACCTCCAGATTGAGGCGATCGCGTCTTTCAGCCATGCCGCAGCATACCACCACACGGGGCTGAAGTATTTGAATCTGGGCGATCGCGGTTTGCGGGGCTGATTCAAAATCTACGGGCAGTCGTCGTAAAACCTGGAGCCACGACGGTGGACTATCCTGCAAAATCTGCTCTAGTAAATCGTCGGATGAGTTAGAGGTATGGTGATCTTTCCAGGTTGTAAAAGAGGTGACGAGCATAGAGTGTGGATAGGGTTTAAATGGTTGAATTTGGGGTATTCCTAAACTTGTAAGGATTTTCAGATGGGCGGGCGAAGCCCGCCCATCTGAAAATCCTTACCTCAATACCACTACCGAATTTGGTTTATAAAGTTGATTGTTCGAGCGCGACCCGCCCAAACAATCAACCAACTTTTAAACCAACCTCTCAGGCATCCAGTCTATGATTTAGGAGTAAATTTTGCGAACAGAGGGCAACCGCATGGTGGCGATCGCGGTCATTGACTACGACATGGGAAACCTACACTCGGCCTGCAAAGGGTTAACCAACGCCGGAGCCACCACCCATGTCACCAGTTTTGCTCACGACTTAGAGCGGGCCGATGCGGTTGTATTACCGGGGGTAGGTGCGTTTGACCCAGCCATGCAGCACCTGCACGCTCGCGATTTAGTTCAACCCATTCGTGACGTGATTGCCAGCGGCAAGCCGTTTTTGGGCATTTGCTTGGGGTTACAAATTTTGCTAGATGGCAGCGAAGAAGGCGCTGAGGCAGGCTTAGGCGTGATACCGGGGCTTGTACGCCGCTTCAAACCTGAACCGGGTATCACGATTCCCCACATGGGTTGGAACCAGTTGCAGTTAACCCAGCCCGATTTACCTCTGTGGCAGGCGCTACCCTCAGATCCGTGGATGTATTTCGTCCACTCATTCTACGCCGAACCGACTGATCCGCAGATGAATGCCGCCACCATTACGCATGGTAGCCAAACGGTTACAGCGGCGATCGCCCATCAAAGTGTGATGGCCACTCAGTTCCACCCCGAAAAATCGTCTACGGCTGGCCTACTCATTCTCGCCAATTTTGTACAGCATGTAGCGAGCCGACAACTCTCTGTGCTTGGCCGTTAGAGAATTTTGAGGTGCTGCTAATTTTAGGGATGATTTTGGATAAGAGGGGCGTGCTGCGCTCCTCTCATCCAAAATCATCCCCCATTATGCAATGACACAGCTTCCTTGCGGGAGTCTCTCGGAAACTTGCAATGAGCCTACGAATTTACGGGAATCGACTGTTAAAAACCCTACCCGGTCAAGATACGCGCCCAACCGCGTCGATGGTGCGGCAAGCGTTGTTTAATATTTGGCAGGGGCACATTAACGGCTGTCGGTGGTTAGATCTCTGCGCTGGCACGGGGGCGATGGGTGCAGAGGCGCTCGGACGCGGCGCGACGCATGTTGTGGGAATTGAGCAAGCGGGGCGCGCCTGTGGCATCATTCAAGAAAATTGGGCGACTGTTGCCCGACCAGGGCAAACCTTTAAGGTAATTCGCGGTGATGTGGTACAGCGCTTGACCGCTGTGGCAGGACAGACATTCGATCGCATCTATTTTGACCCGCCCTATGCCAGCGACTTGTATGAGCCAGTGCTAGAGGCGATCGCCCACTCTCATTTGCTCGCTCCTACCGGCGAAATTGCTGTAGAACACCATACTCGACGCTGGCCAGCAGAAGCCCTAACCCAGCTTGCCATCCGAGTTGCTCCCTTGGTGATTTGTCGGCAGAAGGTCTACAACAATACAGCGCTAACGTTTTTTGCGTGGGAGCGCGGGCAAATTAGCTTCTAATATTTTTTGTAAGTAGTTCAACTTAAATAAAAACAGGATTCTAAAAGTCTGCACCGCCCGCGCAGCGGGCAGTGCAGACTTTTAGGGTTTTATGTTTAATTACGCCCACCTAGTTAGACTAGACCTCGTACATTTGAGCTGAAGCAAAGAGCCATCCCTGCCAGACAGGTTACGCTGATGGTCGAAAGGTCTATCGCAAGGCGGATTTTCTA
>JBBQFG010000105.1:0-16823 GCA_038321765.1 Elainellales cyanobacterium | reverse complement strand
GATGTGCAACTTTCAATCCGCCCTCATCCCCCAACCCCTTCTCCCAAGCGGGGAGAAGGGGAGCAAGAGTGGCTCAAAGTCCCTCTCCGCTCTGGGAGAGGGATTTAGGGTGAGGGGGTTCAGGAAAGTTGCACATCGCGTTATATAGGGCAACTATCCAGATCGGATGACTTGACCTTAAAAAGGTCTAGACTTTATTTAATCACGCCTGCCTATTTATTCATCTAGAGTCATGATGATTTAGTTTGCCCAACTTTTAATTCTTGAATAACGTTTGTTGAAAGGTAACTGCTAGATATTCGCCAAGTTCTTTCCCCAGAGGTATTTGGAGAGCGAGCGAAGTCATTTTTGATAGTAAGTTAGAGTCAGTGTCTCGAAGGCGATCGCCTTTGAAGAGCAGCGATTAGAACAGAGTTAGCCGGCAATTCAGAGCGTTCAAAACAAAAGCCGAACCCTCCACCTCAAAATGCTATCCTTAGATCGACAGATTGACTGATCGCTCCTTTCTATCTCAAAAGTAGATCAACAGAAAAGCGCGATCGCCACAACCCTTATGCTCCAGTAGCTCAGCCGGATAGAGCAATTGCCTTCTAAGCAATCGGTCGCAGGTTCGAGTCCTGCCTGGGGCGTTTTACATCGCATCTCTTGATTCGACAGACATTATGCGCTTAAGTGGCTTCTCAGGTGGAGCGATCGGTGCCCTGATTAGTAGCTAGTCAACTCACCCAGACATATGCCTACTGCTAACGCTAGCCAATTTTTTCATACTCCCGCTGAAGATAAATTGTTTCAATCTCATCTGCCGATCGGGGTTTAGAGAACAAATAGCCTTGGCCAAATTCACACCCTAGTTGCTTAAGCCACTTCAATTGATGTGACGTTTCAATTCCTTCAGCTACAACGGTCAGCTCAAGCTGCTTGCTTAGGGTCACAATCGTACTGACCACCTGATAGTCACGGTTGCCTTCTTGAACTTGATTCACAAAAGAACGATCAATCTTGAGGCTGTTTACCGGAAAACAGTGCAAGTATCCAAAGGAAGAATATCCCGTACCGAAATCGTCAATGCTAATTTGAATGTGTCGAGCTCGCAGTTGTTGGGTTAGGGCGATCGCCGTTTGAGCATTATCCATAATTGCACTTTCGGTAATTTCCAGGATTAAGCAAGTTGGATCAATCGCGGTTTCTGCCAAAATCTGAGCAACATCGTCCAACAGAGCCGGGGAGGCAAACTGTCGTATAGATAGATTTACGCTCATTGTTAAGTCTGTCCAACCTTTTTGATGCCACTGCTTAAGCTGTTGGCACGCCTGCTTTAAAACCACCATTCCCAGGGGCACAATTAGCCCTGTTTCTTCCATACAAGGAATAAATTCTCCGGGCGGCACCATGCCGCGATCGGGGTGTTGCCAGCGCACCAATGCTTCAAATCCTTTAACTTTTAGGGTTTCCAGATTGACAATAGGCTGATAGTGAACGGTAAATTCGTGTAGTTTTAGCGCCCGACGTAAATCATTTTCTAACGTCAAGCGAGTTAACGTAGCCAAATGCATTTGGGGTTCAAAAAATTGATAGCACCCCTTTCCGCGTAGTTTAGCCTTGTACATCGCCGTATCAGCGTCCTGCAATGGCTCTTCGGGTTGCTGATACACATGATTACCAAACGCAATCCCTATGCAAGCAGTCATAAAGATTTCACAACCCGCTACGGTAAACGGGGTATTAAAACTTTGAAGAACGTCTTGAATCAGAGACTCGAGGGCGATCGCATCTTTAACGGAGTGCAATAAGAAACAAAATTCATCCTCCCCAACCCGCGCCAAAACATCACCGGGGCGCAGGTAGTGCTGTAGTCGGCTAGCAATAGCAACCAGCAACTGATTCCCAACCCCATAGCCCAAGGAACCATTAATCAGTTTGAACTGATCACAATCTAAATAGGCAACTGCAAACGACGAATCGTGAGTGAGCACCGCATCTCGCACCGCTTCGAGTAAAGCCGTTCGGCTAGGCAATCGAGTCAGGGTATCCTGAAAGATCATAGTTTGCAGCTCAGCCGTCCGTTGCTGAACTTTTTCTTCCAATACCGCATTAAAAGACAACAGTGCTTGCTGCTGTTGTCGAATGCGAAACATCGATCGCACCCGCGCTTGCAGCTCTAGCCGATTCACAGGCTTACTGATAAAGTCATCCGCTCCTGTTGCCAAACATTGAGCTAGATCTTCTTTAGCCGTCAGTGCTGTCACCATAATGATTGGCACCGACTGCCATTCAGGCATCGCTTTCAAACGACGGCAGACTTCAATACCGTCAAGTTCAGGCATCATGACATCCAGTAAGATGACATCTGGCTGAAAGTACTTTAGGCGGTCGAGTGCTCGTTGGCCACTGGGCGCGTAGTGCAAATGATACCCCTCACCGTGCAGTAGTGTCTCAATGACATCAAAATTGTCGGGTTGATCATCAATGACCAAGACGGAGGGGTAAATAGACATGGCATCAAGATTGAGGTGAAGGACTAGAGTGACGTTTGAAGCGCGGTGTGGCTGGACACGAGATGGGCTAATTGATCATTCATTCAGGGCTGTCTGGCGGCTGTAAGAGTGATTGGATCATAGCCACTAGCTCTCTAAGCCTGATCGGTTTGGTTAGGTATTCAGTAGCTCCAGCAGCAAGGCATTTTTCGCGATCGCCTGGCATCGCTAGCGCGGTTAAGGCAACAATCGGGGTCTGAGCCAGTTCAGATATCTCCCGAATTTGCCGGGTTGCTTCCAGCCCATCCATCCCCGGCATTTGGATATCCATAAGAATAATGTCAGGTGAATGAGCCTGAGCTAGATCAATTGCCTGCTGCCCCGTTGCGGCCACGATCAGCCGATATCCACGACCTTCGAGGTAGCCAGTCATAGTTTCAACATTAGCGGCGTTATCTTCTGCCAAAAGAATTAAGGGTGACGCTGTGTGATCAGCGAGATCAGACAGGGGCGATCGCAGTTTTTCTAGGGCGGCTTGAAATTCGCCGCGCGTAAACGGCTTAACTAAATAGGCAGATGCACCCAACGACAGACCCCGCTGCAGATCGTCAACAACCGATGCAACAATCACGGGGATCGCTTTAGTGTTGGGATGTTGTTTCAACTGCAAAAGCACATCCCAGCCAGAAACGTTGGGAAGTTGAAGATCAAGAATAACCAGAGCAGGCTGGAGCCGTAGGACTTCTGCGAAAGCACCCTCTCCGTAGGGATAAATCGTTGCCTGCATCCCTAAATCATGAAGATAGCGAACCACGAGATCGGCCGCCACCGGAGCATCGTCAATCACCATCGCTCGATGATTATTAACGGGCATCAGAATACGGTTTAGACAAATATCCGGAACAGCAGAACCGCCGGCAAAGCCATAGACCAATGGCAATCGCACCATAAAACAACTGCCGCGATTAAGTTCACTCTCGACTGTAACGATGCCGCCGTGCAGCTCCACAATCCGTTTGACCAACGCTAGCCCCAGCCCAGTTCCGGCATACTGGCGGCTAAGGCTGCTGTCAATTTGGACAAAAGCATGAAACAACTGACTCAGGTTTTCAGGGGCAATTCCAATACCTGTGTCAACTACGGAGAAGATAATAGATTGTGGCGGTAAGCCTGAAGCAGAAGAGTCTGGCTTAGAAGAATCTGAGCCAGATGATTCTGAGTCAGGTGAAAGGGGAAACAGCGTTTGTGGCGTTGGGGTCTCACGGTTGACTTTATTCGATCGCCCTTCTAGCGGTAACGATAAACACTCTCTAGGAGCCTCTGTCTCTAACCGCACCTCTAGGGTGATGCTGCCACCTTCTGGGGTAAATTTGACTGCATTGTTGAGTAGGTTGATCAAGACCTGACGAATGCGACGGTCGTCAGCCCAAATACTCACATTGCTTAAAAAGTCAGGAATTTGGGTGTTGAGGCTAATTTGCTTTTTAAAAGCCATCTGTTTGACAAATGCGATGCTGCTTTGACAAATAGAGTGAACTGACACTTGATTCAAATCCAAGGTCAGCTTGCCTGCCTCAATCTTCGACAAGTCGAGGATGTCATTGATTAGCTCTAATAGGTGTCTACCGCTGCGCTCGATTGTGGCGATCGCCTTGTTTTGGCGATCGTTGAGCAGACCAAACGCAGCTTCCTGCAACCCTTCAGACATGCCCAGAATGGCATTCAAGGGGGTGCGTAATTCATGACTCATGTTGGCGAGAAACTCGTCTTTTAAACGAGTGGCGCGGGCTAAATCTGCATTTGAGCGTTCTAGCTGCTGTTCATACTCTTTGCGCGCCCGCATATCTCGCATAATGGCAGAGAAATACTCCACCTCTCCCTGGGGTGATTTATGCGCCAGAATCAATTGGGATACTGGAATCTCTTGCTGCTCTGCATCAAGTAAGGCAGTTTCTCCTACCCAGCTACCGTTCGCTCTTGCACTGGGAAACCCTTCTTGCAGAATCAGTTGTGTTGCCCACTGAGGATGACCATCAGAAACATGTAACTGCCAAAAATCTTTATTTTCTAATACGCCCCACAATCGCTCTAATTCTGCATTTTTCCAGAAGATCTTGCCCTCTGCATCTAACATGGCAATGTAATCGGTCGAGGCTTGGAGAATGGCAAGCAGTCGGTTTTGCTCTTCTTCTAGTCGCTTGCGATCAGTAATGTCTTGCACTAGCATAATCAAACAATCCAGCACGCCGTTGGCTTGTCGAATAGATTGGGCAGAAATGCTAGCGTCGATCAACCGACCATCTTTGCAGATGAACCGCTTGTCGATGGAATAGCCTTCTATTTCTCCGGCTATCACCTGGTTAAAACAGGCCACATCTGCATCTAAATCGGCGTGATGGGTCATTTCTAGCCAGGTGAGATGGGTTAGCTCTTCGCGGCTGTATCCTAAAATCTCACACAGCCGATCATTTACCTCTACCCACCCCTTGTCAGCAGACGTGATGGCCATTCCCACCAGCGATTGCTCAAAGTAGCGACGAAATCGCTCTTCACTGAGGCGCAGGGCGGCTTCTGCTAGTTTACGTTCGGCTTCGCTTCGTTTCCGTTCGCTGATATCTTGAGCGGCACTAATAGTTTGCTTGACCCTACCCTGGGCATCTCGACTAAAGACTGCATCCCGACTGTTAAGCCAGCGCCACTCACCGTTTGCATGTCTCATTCGATATTCAGTTTCAAGAATATCACCGTCTTGAGCACTGCTAAACCAATCCTGTTTAACGACCAACCGATCGAGATCATCGGGATGCATCAACGTTTGAAATAAGGCTGCTCCTATCTGGCGAATCTCATCAGACGTGTAGCCCAAAATAGTGCCAATTTCCCGGTTAATGTAGATATTGCGCTGTTCTTGCAAGTCGTAGAGATACAGAATATTGGGGGATGCCTCGGCGATCTGCTGGACAAAGCGCTGACTCTCTTGCAAGGCCATTTCTGCTTGTTTACGGGCGGTAATGTCTTGCCCAATGCCAATCGTAGAACCATCAGACAGACGAATGTGAGACCAAGTCGTGGTCAAGACCTGGTCATTACGCACCCTGGTTTGAAAGTCTTGCCAAGTGGAGTTGGCCGCAAACATGTGCTGAATGAATTTCACCTGAGTGTCTGGATCGGGATAACAGGCTTCTAAGACATCCACATCGCCGTACTCTGCCTGAGTCCAACCGATCACTCGTTCCATCTCCCGGTTGATGATCCGAACTTCACCGATGGGGGAAAATAAGCCCAACATGAGGGGAATGTGGTCGAAGATCGTCTGAAGCGTCTCTTTTTGCTGCCGTAGTGTTTCTTCGGTGCGTTTTATATCGGTGATGTCATAGGTAATCCCAATCATAAATTGAGGCTCACCCTGGGCATTGTGTTGGGTAATCGAGTTAGCCTTCAACACACGGATGCTCTCATCGGGCAGCACGACCCGAAATTCTGGTGCAAATGGGTTCTCGCCCCGTAAAGCCTGTTGAAGTGCGTCACGACTGACTGGCAAATCATCCGGGTGTAGACTCGTTTCCCAAACGTCATAGGTTCCTGTAAAGTCTTCTGGGTTGACTCCGTAGAGTTCATACATCCGCTCGTCAAAAATCAGGCGATCGCGCATAATATCCCATTCCCAGATGCCGATTTGAGCCGATTTGAGCGCTAGCTCTAGGCGAGTAGAAAGCCCGCGCAGTTCTTGCTCAGATCGCTGACGCTCGGTCATATCCAGAATGACCGCTAGAAAAACCTGCTTGTCTTGGTCGTGTTCATCTCGATATTGATGCTGCTGGAGATGGATCTCTATGGGGTAAGAACTGCCATCGGCGCGATGCTGACGTGTTTCTAACACCAATTTGTCCTGCTGTTGATCTAATAACGGCTGTAATCGTTGACGCAGGTCGGCTTCGGTAAAATTGGGGTTGAGATCGAGCAGTGTCATCCGTTTTAGCTCGTCTACGCTGTAGCCCAAGTTTTGCACTGCTCCCTGATTGGTATATTCAAACTGGAGTGTTGCAGCATCAAAAACGTAAATTTCATTGAGGCTAGCTTCTAGCAAGCTTAGGAGGCGATCGCGATCGGCTTCGGCCTGTTTTCGCGGGGTAATGTCAGTTTCTGAGCCACCAATTCGGCTGACCTGACCTTGCTCGTCGCGCTCTGCCTGACCGCGAGCCACCACCCACATATAGGTGTTGTCTTTACAGCGCGTTCGGTATTGCAGTTCGTAAAACTCGGTTATTCCCTCAAAGTGAGCGGCAATAGCCTTCATGGTGCGATCGTAATCATCGGGATGAATCCGCTGCGACCACTCCTCTAGCGTGTCGCCAATCTCTGTATCGGTAAAGCCACGCATTTCTTTCCATCGACTTGAATAAAAAACGCGCTGACGTTTAACATCCCAATCAAAAATGCCATCGTTGGTGCCTCGCAGCACAAGTTGCCAACGTTCGTCACTTTGACGTAGGGCAGCAGTGCGTTCTTCTACTTTGGTTTCGAGAGCTTGGTTCAACTGCTCTAGGGCATGAGTTGCCCGCTCGCGCTCTAGCTCCGCAGCCGCACGGGCTGCAAAAATCTGGAGGACAGACTGTAAGCGGGATACATCGGTGAGGGGATGGTCATACAGAACGCAGAGAACTCCAATCGGCTGTCCGGTGGTATTCGTGAGGGCGATTCCTAGGTAACCTTCGGCTTTGAGGGTTACTAGCTCAAGCTGATTGGGAAAGCCCTGTTGCACCTGAGCCGGATGACAGTAAATCCCTTGGTTTAAGGCGACTTGGCAAGGAGACGTAGCAGCGCGATACTTAAAGTTGGGTTGGATCTGGTTTCTGAACCAAAATGCTCGGGTGTACAAGTGATCGCCTATCAGTTCTGAAACTACAGCGTGGCTACTGCCAAGAGCTGAAGAGAGATATTCAACTAGAGCAGGGAAAAAGTCATCTCCGGTGACAGCGGCGGTGCCTTCGACTAGGTTTTGTAGAGCTTTTTCAGCCTGGACGCGCACAGTTACATCCTGGATGGTGCCAAACAACTGCATTACCTGCCCGTGTCGATCAAGTTTGGCGCGGGCGATCGCCTCCACGTACAACCAGGAGCCGTCTGGCTGAACGGCTCGCAAGAGTAGTTGAGATGATTCTCCATGGGCGATCGCCAACGCCACCGCCTGCTCTAGACGTGCTGCGTCGTCAGGATGGTAGAGTCGAAGGCTCTCCGTGTAACTAGGCTCTCCAAGCGCTGGGTCGCAGCCCAAAATTCGAAATAGCTCCGCAGACCAAACCATTGTCTTAGTTTCAACATCCAATTCCCAATTGCCAATGTGAGCCACTCGCTGAGCTTCTGCTAACTGAGCCTCGCTTTGTCGCAGGGCAAGCTCAGATTGTTGTCGTTCAGCCCCACTGCGCTTGCGTTCAGTGATGTCTCGAACAATGACCAGAACCTCATCATCACCCGCTGGAACAATTCGAACTTCTTCGTGTTGTCTCTTACCTTCAATCTCTAATTCCTGTTCATAAACCTGTAAGGATTGGGTGACTAATGCCTGCTCAATGGCTCGCAGCTTTTGCTCAGCCAAGGCAGGGGGTAACAAATCGTAAGGAGTGCTGTGGATGGTCTGATCAACCGGGTAAAGCGCCTTCACTTCACTGCCACTGGCAAAGCTAAGATAGTGTCCCTCTCTCGACAAGCGGATTAATAAATCTGGCATCGCCTGAATAATGGCGCGGTTGGTGGCTTCGCTTTTCTTTAAGGCGGCTTCGGTGCGCCGTCGTTCTGTGAGTTCAATTTGCGCTTGCTCGTAGGCTGTAGCTTGCTGAATTGCGATCGCCAGGTGAACAGCAATATCCTCTAATAACAGCAAATCTGTTTGTTGCCAGGTGTAATAGTCGGCACAGTGGTGCCCAATTAACAACCCCCAGAGCTTCCCTGCAACCAAAATTGGCACAACCAGGTTTGCCTTTACCTGATAGCGGTTGAGCAGCTTGCGGTAGCAGTCGGAATAACCCACTATATCGACGTTATCGACAGCGGTGATTTGTCCTGCAATATAGCGGGCCGCGGCCTTCTCTTTCAAACAGAGGTCGTCAATCCGGTCGTGAAGTGCCACTCTCCAACTGTCACCAACCGATTCGGCCACAACGGTGCCGCTTCTGTCTGACTCAAACCGAAGGACTAGCAGGCGATCGCAATTTAAAAACGACCGTACAGCAGTCACGGCTGTACTCAGCACCTCTGCTAAGTTTAATGACCCACGAATCTGTAAGGCGATCGCCATCAGCAGCTTTTCTCGTTCAGTCTGCACTTGCAAGTCAGCCATGCGAGCCGCTATCTGCTTCTCTAGCTCAGCATTGCGCTGTCGTTCTAGCTCAGCACTGTGGTTTTGACGCAGCGTTAAATTTTCTGCCTCTAAACGAGACACTTTTTGTTCCAAGGTTTCTACCGTCCGGTAAGGTTCCATGGGGTTTAACACACTCAATAGATTGGTTGGGATACCAGTGCCTAAAAATTGCTCTCCACCAGCCGCCGTTATGACGACCCGACTAACCTGCCCCTTTGAGATCAAGATAGGCAAAGTAGGCAAAACTACCCTGCAAGCGATCGCCATCTCTCTGAGCGTCTGACCAATTGTATACAGGTGCACCAAGCTGCGTTCGACTACAACTCCCATCAGTTGATAGCCTCTCAACACTAGTCCACAACCATTTCTTAATGCTGTCAGTATGAGTTGAGAGGCTGCATCCAGCTCACAGGTGCAAGGGCAGAGATGTCTTCCTGCACTGATCATGGCAAATGCGGTTATCACCGTTATGTCATACGCCACTCTGAAGGAATGGCAGATGACCACAGGCCATAAGTCGCTTGAAATAATGAGGAGAGAAGAGACAACCATGCGTAGAAAAGCGGCCACAGACTAGAGTGGAGTTGACCTAATAGTTCCCTGCTTAACCGCTTGATGCTCTATGCAGCGCCTTGCGCCTGGATAAAGTCAATTATTGACAAAGATATTGATAAAGAGCCATGCGGAGCACAGCTCTTTATCAATAATCTGTACCTCATGAACTTTAAAGGTTCTATAGAGCAATACCCCTCAGTAAATATCTCAGGAAATATCTCAGGAAATATCTCAGGAAATATCCTTGTTCTAATCTTGCTGACTACAGCAATACATAATTGAATAATTTTTCGGGTGCTTTATGCTCACAAAATTATTGACAGACTATGTTTTGTCCTCGGTAGCACATAAATTTTGTTGGGGAAATTAATTAAAACTGTGGGAAGAAAAATTTCTTAAATGGAAGTTAACCCAAATGGGGGATGTTTGAACCATGAGGGTCGCATAGATTACACAAGCAAATGGGCGATTTGATCCGCACACCTGCGAGCACCCAACACTGCCTCTGTAACGCCCAATGAACCATGTTTATTTTGTGCTCGAAGGTGATCTCTTCTTATAAACCTCGTCTAACTTGAAACCCAGAGTTTTCCCTCACCCTTCTCATATATGCCGAAGGCTTTAAGCCCTCTCCCTGGAGAGAGGGGCTTTGAAAGCTTTTCCGGCTCCCCTCGCCCTTTGGGAGAGGGGCTGGGGGTGAGGGCTGAAACTACAGTTCTCAATGTGGACTTGGTTTAAAACTCCCTGATCCCTATCTATATTTTCTAAAGGCCAGGGTGACGTTGTGTCCGCCAAACCCAAAGGAATTAGACAGGGCTACCTCGACGGGTTGCTCTCGGCTGTGGTTGGCAATGTAGTCTAAATCGCAAGCCTCGTCGGGGTGCTCCAAGTTAATAGTGGGAGGGACGCGATCGCCCTCTACTGCCATGGCAGTAGCCACCGCCTCAATCCCCCCAGAGCCACCCAACAAATGACCCGTCATCGACTTCGTTGAGCTAATAGCAACTTGATAGGCATGGTCACCCAACGCCTTCTTGATGGCTGCCGTCTCGGTCGAGTCGTTGGCTGGAGTGCTAGTGCCGTGAGCATTGATGTAGCTGATATCCTCAGGCACGAGTCCGGCATCTTTCATGGCCAGTTGCATTGCCCGAGCGGCTCCTTCACCACCCGGTACCGGAGACGTAATGTGATAGGCATCGCAGGTCATGCCATAGCCGACAATTTCGGCATAGATGTGAGCACCCCGACTCAGAGCGTGCTCTAGCTCCTCTAAAACCAAAATCCCAGCGCCTTCACCCATGACAAACCCGTCGCGATCGCGGTCGAACGGGCGACAGGCATGGGCGGGATCGTCATTGCGAGTGGAGAGCGCTTTGGCTGAGGCAAATCCAGCAAACGCTAGCGGCGTGATTGCCGCTTCGGTGCCGCCGCAAACCATCGCCTGGGCATACCCCCGTTGCAGCAAGCGAAAGGCATCACCAATGGCATTTGAGCCAGCGGCACAGGCCGTCACGGTGCAGTTATTGGGTCCCTTGGCACCGATATGAATGGCCGTCAACCCGGCTGCCATGTTGGCAATCATCATGGGCACAGTGAACGGGCTGCACCGATCTGGACCTCGCGTTAGGCAGATCTCTTGCTGATCTTCCATCACTTTTAAGCCGCCAATGCCAGTCCCAATCAGAGTGCCAACCTGTTCTGCATTCAAATCATTAATGACAAACTTGGCGTCGGCCAGTGCCTGTTTGCTGGCCGCCACGGCAAACTGAGCAAAGCGATCCATCCGCTTGGCGTCTTTGCGCTCCATGTACGCATGGGGGTCAAACCCTTTCACTTCACCCGCAATCCGGCAGTCGTGGCGAGACGCATCGAACAAGGTGATGCGGTCGATCCCATTTTGCCCGCTCAGTAGCCCATCCCAATATTCAGTTTGAGTGTTGCCGATCGGGGTAATTGCACCCAGACCTGTAACTACAACACGCTTCAATTCAATACCCAAAGTTGTCATGACTCAGATTCGAGGGTTTAAACACCCAGAATGCAAAATAGTTAAGAGTCCGAGAGCTTGAGAATGCTCAGCTCAAAGAGTGGAAGACAGGGAGTTGGCAGAAATAGCGTGTTCAGCATCTTGCAATGCCAGAACCCAACAGTCTACAGTGCCCTGCCTTCGTTAAATTGGCTTAAACAGCGACTTTCTGCTTAATGTAATCTACGGCTGCTTGAACAGTCCCGATGCCTTCTGCCGCTTCATCAGGAATTTCGATGTCGAATTCTTCTTCCAGAGCCATCACCAGTTCAACGGTATCTAGAGAGTCGGCGCCCAAATCGTTAGCAAAGCTAGATTCTGGGGCAACCTCTGTCTCTTCCACACTCAACTGTTCGGAGACAATTTTCCGAACTTTCTGCAAAATGTCATCTTGGCTCATGAATGTTCCTTCCTACTCGACGCCCGTGCAATCTTAAGCAATACACGCTCTGCTTCTACCCGCACCTCACGAGTCGTCAGCGTTGGCTGACGTTTCGCAAGATTTAGTCTGGTTTTTGGCATTCCTCCATATTATCTGAAAGCGTGACAAGTGATGTTGTTGTGAAAAATGAGCCAGTGATGCTCAATCAATTGATGTTAGAAAGCTTAATCCGAGGGTCTACTAGCTTGAGCAGCAAGTCAGCTAGGAGGTTACCTACAATCAGCATCACGGCACCCATCATCAGGCTGGCCATCACCAAATACAGGTCTTGGGCGGTGACAGCTTGTAAGGTGAGTTTTCCGAGACCGGGCCAGTTAAAAAACGTTTCGGTAATAAAAGCCCCTCCTAAGAGGCTAGCAAATTCAAACCCGAGTAGGGTAATTAGGGGGTTAATGGCATTGCGCAGGGCGTGGACGTAGATCACTCGGTTTTCGGGTAAGCCTTTGGCGCGGGCAGTTTGAATGTAATCTTGCCGCAAGACGTCTAGCAGTTCGCCGCGTGTAATTCGCTGCAACCCAGCAAACCCAGTAATGCTAAGGGCGATCGTGGGCAGGATCATATGCCAGCCAATATCGAGCAGCTTCCCTAAGGGGTTTAAATCGGCGTGGTTGATGCTGGTCATGCCACCCACCGGGAATAGCGGGGACAGGGCTTGGGCGACAAACAGCAGCAGCAATCCGGTAATTAGGGTGGGAAAGCCCTGCCCAATGTAGCTCAGCACCCGGAAGATTCGATCGATCTGTTGATTTTGGTTGACGGCTCCCACGATGCCCAAGGGAATGGCGATCGCCCAGGTAATCACTAGAGACGCCACCGCCAGCAGCAGCGTGGCAAACATCCGCTCCCAGAGCAAATCGGTCACTGGGCGCTGGTAGGCAAAACTCACGCCAAAGTTACCATGGGTCACAATTTCCTTAAGCCACAGCCAATATTGCTGAAGTACAGGCTGGTCTAGGCCAAACTGCTCCCTAAAGGCTTTGAGCGTCTCCGCCGAAATCCGAGGATCTTGACGAAAGGAATCGAGAAAATCCCCTGGTGCCAGTTGAATAATTAAGAAACTCAGAGCCGAAGCGAGTAACAGGGTGAATGCGCCTTGTAGCACCCGCTTGACTACATAGGCAAAGGTTTCGCCCCTGACTGCGTCCAGAATCCATCTGCCGACAGCTTGGAGCCGCCGTTGATTTGAGGAAGATTTGCTAGAAGCCATTAATATTCCAGTAATATTCCACCACTAATATTCCACTAGTACTCCACCAGCGTCACGATGGGGACATCGGGCAGCTTTTTGCGTCCTTCTAGCCCCGTTAGCTCAATAATGAACCCAAACCCAGCTAGTTCACAACCCATTTGCGCTAGCAGTTGAGCCGTCGCGGCGGCGGTACCGCCCGTGGCAATTACATCGTCGATAATTAGCACCCGTGCCGGGGGGGCGGCGGCGTCCTGGTGAATTTCTAGTTTGTCAGTACCATATTCCAATTCATACTCAACACAATAAACCGGAGCAGGCAGCTTCCCAGGTTTACGCACAGGCAGGAATCCGGCGTTGAGCTGATAGGCCAGGGGTGCGCCAAAGATAAACCCACGCGACTCCATGCCAATGACAAAATCTACATTTAAGCCACTGCATTTCTCGGCCATGGTGTCGATGGTGTAGCGCAATCCCTCCGCATCACGCAGCAGCGTCGTGATGTCCCGAAACATAATGCCGGGTTTGGGAAAGTCGGGAATGTCGCGAATTAGGGATTTGAGATCCATGGGAAGGATGAAGGATGAGGGATGAGGGATGAAGCAGATTATTCTTTGATGCCGGAGAAGTTGGAAAACCAGCCGCGTCTCCAGAAGTAAAAAATTATACTAAAGGCGACCGCTAGCATCACTGCCCAGCAGAGAGGATAGCCGAGATACCAATTCAGCTCTGGCATATTGTAAGGCGATTTTTCAGTATTAAAGTTCATGCCATACACTCCAACAATGAACGTCAGAGGAATGAAGATGGAGGAAATAAGAGTGAGCAGTTTCATCACTTCATTCATGCGGTTGCCTACAGAGGAAACATAGACGTCCATTAAACTGGATGCCACCTCTCGATACGTTTCTACCATATCTAGAACCTGTACGGCATGGTCATAACAATCTCTGAGGTAGACGCGGACTTCGTCGGACAGCAAATCTTCGCTATCTCGAATCAAAACGCTAATGGCATCTCGCATCGGCCAAATCGATCGCCGCAGGTTCAACAAGTCGCGTTTTAGGCTGTGAATTTTTTCTAACGATTGTTGGGTTGGTTTAGTCACGACTTCGCTTTCCAACTCTTCTAAATCTTCGCCATAGGCTTCGAGAACTGGAAAAAAGCCGTCGATAATGGAGTCGAGTAAACAATACATGAGGTAGTCGGCTCCCCGCGCTCGGATGACGCCCTTACTCAGCCGAATTCGCTCCCGGACTGGCCCAAACGAGTCATATTCGGGTTCTTCTTGCACCGTTAATAAATAATTTTTTGTCAGAATAAAGCTGACTTGCTCGGTGAAGAACCCTCTACCCGTGTCTTTTAGCATGACCATGCGAGTAATAATCAGCAGTTGCCCATCATATTCTTCCACCTTAGGCCGCTGGGGGACATTGACGACATCTTCTAGTACCAGCGGATGCAAATTGAACACGGTTCCCAATCGCTGCAATACGTCTTCACTGCCCAACCCCTTAACATCGACCCAAGAAACAGACGTGGAATCTAGATGAGGGGCACATTCTTCGGGTTCGTTAATGGGTACGCGGGTAGCATCAGTTTCGGAATAGTCAATCAGCGTAATGACGGGTGGGGGAGCATCGTCTTCAATGTTGAGCGTTCCCGGTAATGCCCCTGGCTCATGATACGAATAGCCCAAGTAGGGCACGTCATCATCGTCGTCTACATCAGCGGTGGCCGTGGGGAAAAAGGGGACTCTGGCGGTGGCTTGATTGGGTTTTGACGAGGAGGGAGAGTGTTTGATTGCCATGTCGATTACACAACCTTAGCGATGACCGGACCTGTGTAAAATTGTGCACTGTTTTTGGGAAGGTTGCCTAGGTACAGCAAGTTTTCCACAGATCCAGCAGGTTTTCCACAGGCTGCTGTGGAAAACTAGTACCTATGTACGATCTGGTAGCTAGGAGATTTTAGGCCGGGTCACTATAGGCTAGTAGTCTGAGGCGTAAATCTGCCTACCGTTCGTAGTGCCGGCTTCCAGCCTGCGCGGGCAAGATGCCCACACTACGTACGGTAGCTAAACTTGCGCCGTCTTCTACTAGGGTGGGCAATGCCCACCCTAGGGCAGGGTTGCTATGGGGGGTTAACGGCCACTCTATTCCCATTCGATTGTGCCAGGTGGCTTGGAGGTAATGTCGTAAACCACCCGATTCACGCCTTTGACTTCGTTCACAATCCGGTTGGAAATTAATTCCAGCAAATCGTAGGGCACGCGTGACCAATCGGCCGTCATGCCATCCTCGCTGGAAACAAAACGCAGCACAATCGGGTAGGCATAGGTGCGCTGGTCGCCCATCACCCCGACACTGCGAACGGGTAGCAGGACTGCAAACGCTTGCCAGTAGTCGTCATACACGCCCTGACGATTGACTTCTTGGCGCACAATGTAGTCGGCTTCGCGCAGAATTTCTAGCTTTTCTTCGTCGATTTCGCCCAAAATCCGAATTGCTAAACCAGGCCCTGGGAAGGGATGACGGTTAATGATCTCTGCGGGGAGGCCGATGGAGCGCCCAACTTTGCGGACTTCGTCTTTGAATAGCTTGCGCAGGGGTTCGATCAGCTTGAACCGCAGGTCTTTGGGCAACCCGCCAACGTTGTGATGGCTCTTGATCTTGACGGCGACCCGTTCACCTGTTTGCGGATCGACGTTGGTATCGGCAGATTCGATCACGTCGGGGTAGAGCGTGCCTTGAGCCAAATAGTCAAAGGGACCCAATCGCTTGGACTCTGATTCAAAGACGCCAATGAACTCGTGCCCAATCCGCTTGCGTTTGAGTTCGGGATCAGAGACTCCGTGGATCGCCGTTAAAAAGCGATCGCGCGCATTGATATACTCGACGGGGATATGGAACTCTTCTTTGAACAGTTTCAGCAGCCGCTCGGGTTCATTTTTGCGCATGAAGCCCTGGTCGATGAACATACAGGTGAGGTTATCGCCGATCGCCCGATGTAGCAAAAAGGCCAGCGTTGAAGAATCGACGCCGCCCGATAGCGCCAGCAGCACCCGTTTATCGCCGACTCTGCCGCGTACTTCGCGGATCGCTTCTTCGACAAACGCTTCCGTTGTCCAGGTGGGTTCGCAGTGGCAAATGTGATAGACAAAATTGCGGATTAGCGGCTGGCCACCGCGAGAATGGACGACCTCGGGGTGAAACTGCACGCCGTAGAGCTTGCGTTCGTGGTCGGCGATCGCCGCACAGGAGGTATTTTCGGTATGAGCCAGCAGTTCAAACCCCTCTGGCATCGTCATCACCGAATCGCCGTGGCTCATCCACATGGTCGAACCGTCGTCCACGTTGGTCAGCAGATCGGTCGGGTCGTCAATGTGGAGTGAGGCTTTGCCATATTCGCCGCGTTCCGCCCGTTCAACGCCGCCGCCCAATTGTTGCACCATCAACTGCATGCCGTAGCACACGCCCAAAATGGGGATACCCAGATTCCACAGTTCGGGATCGCTATGGGGCGCGCCGGGATCGTAGACAGACTTAGGCCCGCCCGACAGGATGATCCCCTTGGGGTTGAGCTGCCGCAGTTGCTCGACAGTAGTGCGGTAGGACAGCACTTCAGAATAGACCTGAGTTTCGCGAATGCGGCGGGCAATTAGCTCAGAATATTGGGAGCCGAAGTCCAGGATGACGATCATCTGGCGGTTTAGCTGTCCCATGGTGTCAACGTCGGCAAGTGATTCAACTTGGGGAGTCACGGTAGATCCTGAATAGAAA
>JBBQFG010000104.1:0-16873 GCA_038321765.1 Elainellales cyanobacterium | reverse complement strand
GCATGTCCTAAGCTTTATGACTATGGCTATACGAGGGCTAGAGATCAAGTATTTAGAATCAGCTTGCTTGTCATGCTGCCTTCTGCATTTAGTTCATAGATAATCGGGACTGCTGTACCCAATTCCAGTCTGGGTACGTCCGCTTCTGGAAGATGTTCTAACATCATGATGATGGAGCGCAACGAATTGCCGTGAGCAGCAATGAGGACATTTTCGCCATTGAGCAGGTGAGGTAAAATTCGGCTGTTGTAATAGAGCAACACTCGCTTTTGAGTATCGGCTAAACTTTCACCACCAGGGGGGCGAACGCTGTAAGAACGCCGCCATTCGTAAACTTGAGCAGCCCCAAACTTTTCTACGGTTTGGTCTTTGTTTAATCCCTGTAAGTCGCCGTAGAACCGCTCATCGAGTGCCGCATGGGTAAAAATGGGCAGTTCTTCTGCTGGGTCACCCGCATACTTATCCCACCCGTGCCAATCGTGATCTGCGACTTCGTGCTGAATAATGGGCACCTTGCCGCCACAAATCTGCTCGCATTCCGTCAGGATGCAAACAATGGTTTCGATCGCCCGAATCAGTTTGCTGGTAAAGCAGACATCCACTCGGTAATCCGCTAGTCTACAGGATGCGATCGCCGCTTCAGCCCGTCCTCGTCGGCTCAGGGGGACATCAACCCATCCTGTAAACTTGTTGGCGGCATTCCAGAGGCTTTGTCCGTGCCGGATCAGAATTAGTTGAGCCATTTGGGTTTTAGTCTGTAAGGAGCGTCTGACAATAGTCTCGCCAGCCGCCAAATTCGGTAATTTCGCGCTGTCCCTCACAGAGATAGGGTTCTCCGAGTACGCCCAACACCTCGTCGCCCGTGTGCAGCCTTACCTTGCCGATCGCCAGTCCTGGCGGCTCTTGCAGCAAGATTTTGCCCAGACCCTCGAAGGGGACTGCCCACACTTCGACGGCGATCGCCCGTCCGCCCTCTTTAACGCGCAGCATAGCCGGGTGGCGATCGCCAATCGACCACAGCCGATACATCGGTTCTGTCTTCGCTTCGTATAGAAACTCGGCATCTACGGCCTGCAAATTGCCGTTGAGTTCTAGCCCTCGCATCAGGGTGCCATTAACCGCCAAATTGACCAGATTCATAACAAGTGGAGGAAAGAAGCTTATATAGTATTGCTGGACTAGTCGCTGCCAAAAGGTGTCAGGGGTGCATCTACGGCACCCAACATTTTTAGGGTAGATTTTTGAGCGTTGGTCAGGCCAGTGACCTGGGCGATCGCCATGCCCTCGTAGGGTCGTGGAATCCGCAATATCTGGCTGCATGACGAGGCTTGCCTCATTAGCTCGTCCTCAGTTGACCCATTCTCATTTATCTCTTGCCCGCAGTTTACTACGTTCCACAAGCGGATGGTTTCATCTTGGCTGCAACTAGCTAATGTTTGTCCATCGGTGCTAAAGGCCAGATGGCGCACCCAGCGCTGATGTCCGTCTAGGGTTTGCAGGCACTGGCCTGACTGGCTAGCCCACAGCTTGACGGTTGTATCAGTACTACCGCTGGCAAAGGTACTACCCGTAGGGTGAACGTCTAGGGTAAGAACGGGGCCACGGTGGGCAAAGAGGGTGCGAGTGCAGGTGCGATCGCCCACGTTCCACTGTTTGATCACGCCATCGGCGCTGCCGCTAACGATCGTATGGCGATCGGGGCTAAGGGCAACACTGCGAATCCAGCTATGGTGCCCTTCCAGGGTTGCCAGACAGGTACCAGTGGCAACGTCCCACAGCTTGACGGTCTGGTCTTGGCTGCCGCTAACTAACATCTGACCGTCGCGGCTCAGGGCGAGGCTCCAAATGCCGCCTGTGTGGGCGCGCAGCGTTTGCAAGCACTGCTCAGTTTGAACATCCCACAGCTTGATGGTGCCATCGAGGCTGCCACTGATAACCCGCCTACCATCAGGGGTAAATAGAACGGCAAGCACCGCATCTCGATGGCCTTCCAACACACAAACGGGCTGATGCGATCGCGTATTCCACAACCGCACGGTCTGGTCTTCGCTGCCGCTGGCAAGGCGATCGCCCGTGGGGTTATAGGCGACCGACCAGACCCAGCGGGTATGACCGTGAAAACTGCTGACCAGTGCCCCAGTATGCCGATGCCAGAGGCGAATCGTCCGATCTTGGCTGCCGCTGGCTAAGACGGGGCTGTGGGGATCAAACGCCACCGACCAAACACCGTTGCTATAGCCCTGAAGGGTTTTGAGGCAGTGGCTGGTGCGGCTATCCCACAGGCGAACAGATTGGTCTTCGCTGCCGCTAGCTAAAACGCCGTCAGGACTGAAAGCGATCGCCGACACCCAACTGCTGTGACCCGTTAACACTCGCAGACAATCGCCGCTGTGATAGTTCCATAGGCGAAGCGTGCCGTCATCGCTGCCACTTGCTAGCGTGCGACCATCGGGGCTAAAGGCTACCGTGCGAATGGGTTGGAGATGTCCATCTAACGTATTGAGGCACTCACCAGTCACCACATTCCACAGCCGCAACACACCATCGTCTCCGGCGCTAGCGAGGGTGTGCCCATCGGGACTGAAGGCCACGGAGCGAACCCAGTGGGAATGCCCCACCAGCACCTGCAACGCCTCACCCGTTTTGGCATCCCAGAGCCGCACGGTGCCGTCGTAACTGGCACTGGCTAACAGCAAGGAGTGAGCTGTAGGGGAAACGGAGTCTGGCGAGAAAGCCACGCAGCGAACTTCATCGCTATGACCTTCTAGGGTACGCAGCAGATCTCCAGTGCGCGGATTCCAGAGACGAACGAGATGGTCTTCGCTACCTGTGGCGAGAAATTGCCCATCGGGAGAGAACGCAACAGAAAAGACGCGATCGCTAAAGCCCTCTAGCGCCCGAATACAGTCTCCCGTCTGCACGTCCCACAGCCGCACGCTGCGATTGGCGGTGCTGGCGAGAGTGCGCCCGTCGGGGCTAAAGGCCAGCGACCATACCCAGCCTTCTTCGACTTTAACGCTCAATAGCTGCTTGCTATCTGCCACTTGCCAGAGATGGATTTCGTGGTTCACATCGCCTGTCGCGAGCAGCTTGCTATCGGGGCTGAAGGCGATCGCCAAAATCTGGCTAAAGGTTTCGGTAAAGGCCGATTTAGATAAATCTGCTCCCGTCAGGTTAACTCCATGCAAGTTGACTCGCCGCAGGTAGGCATTCCACACCGCTAGTCTCGAAAAATCCCACCCCGTCAGGTCAGTGCCCAACTGACAGAGCAGGTTGAGTATGTTGCCCCCGGCATAGCCCTTGAGCGATCGGGGCGATCGCCGCTGTAACTCTGCCAGCAGGTTTCGCAATCGACCTTCCACTTCGGCCTGGGTGTAATGAGCCAGCAGGCGATCGGCAATTGGCTGCACAATCAACCGCGTCTGGGTTTCGCGAATGTAATCTTTTGTCTGTGCCAACAGCAACGCATGAGACTGTAAACGTCTAAGTTCGGGAGAAACGCCGGATTTATCCGTCTGCTCTGCGTCTCCAGTTCTCATCGGTACTAGTTCCCCGCAGACTAGTTCCCCGCAGACTAGTTCCCCGCAGATTATTTCCCCGCAGACTAGTTCCCCACAGACCTGCTCAATTAACCGCTCGGTTACATATTCCATCACCGCAGGCTGGAGGGTGAAGCAGGTTTGGGTCTTTTCGGGGAAGCGAGGGGTGGTTTTGTCGATCAAGCAGCGCCGCTCTAGCGAGGTCATGGCTTCTAGCAGATCTCCAAGCCCAATTGGTGGAGCAAAGTGATCGCGCAGTTGGGATAGCGTGACGGGCTTGCGGGCGATCGCCAACCAGTCCATTACCTGCTGCTCTGACTCAGATAAGCGATTGAGCTGCTGCGCCAGCAGGTCGCGGATGTCGCCAAATACCGACGTACCTGTGTGTAGACAGCCCAAAAAGCTACCAATTTCTCCATCAAATAGGTCTTGAATCACTGGAGCCAACATTTTTAACGCCAGGGGGTTACCCGCATAATGGTCCGTCAGCGTTTTCCACTCGGTGGCTGATCCGGTAAATTCTCCTTTGAGACTGAACAATTCCTGCCCCACTTCGGCGGACAATCCCCTGAGCCGCAAGGATCGAATCGGTAATCCTTCTCCTTCTTTTGCGGCCAAACTACCTGGCTTTTCGCGGCTGGTAAGCACAACAATACTCTGATGGTCGGCCTCACCCACAGACCGCAATAGCTGCCCGTAGCCTTCATACCCTGCCAGATATCCACCGCCGCGATCGCCCTGTCGCATTACCGTTTCACCATTGTCCAAAATAATCAGACAGCGGTGTTGGCGCAAATAGTGCAACAGTCGGCGGATGCGTTCATCTAAAGTTTCGGGTAGCTCTACCTCTTGCCGATTGGAGAGCACCTGAACCAAGTCTGTTAGTAGGTCTTGAATCGGTGGAGCATTGCGGAGCGATCGCCAAACCACGTACCGGAAAGAAGCCTGGGAAGGGGGCGAAAGGCTCAAACCAGAAAGATCGTAGCCGTCAGCGGTCGGGTGGTTTAGGGTAAAAGATGACGGATGTTCGCCGTCTCTCTCTCCGTCCTGTGTCATGGCTAGTAGGTGTTTTGCCAGTTTGACAGACAGCGACGTTTTGCCAATGCCACCCATGCCCAGAATGCTGATCAGACGGCAGCGATCGCGCATGATCCAACTGATCAGCGTTGCCAGTTCAGCGGCTCGGCCATAGAAGGCAGGTAAATTTACGGCATCGCCCCAGTCAATGTGAGTGGGCAGCGTGGGTGCTGTAGTGGGGGCTGTAACGGGGGTCGCGAAGGTCGAAGTGCGGGTGGAAACAGCAGGATCGGGTGAATCTAATGGATCTAGAGACTGAGTAGGAACGGGCGCTGAATCTACGTGCAGAGGCCGTGAGGCAAGGGTCAGGTTTGACACGGTGGGCGAGGAATTGGGGATGCCCGCAGGTGCTGGGATGCCTGCTGTGGGTACGATGCCTGCTGCTGAGGTCGCTACTGGGCTGAGTAAGGTAGTCGAATGTAGCGGACTGGCATGGGTGTCTAGAGGATGGGGGCGGTTGGCGGCAGTAGCGATCGCTAACTGCCGCTGCACTACAGACTGAACATTAGTCTTTGTTACTTTCTCGCTGAAAACCCGTGACAGCAGTTGCCACAGTTGTGACCCGGTTTGCTTGACGTAGCCCAGCTCATAGCCCGAACAACGGGCAATCTCCCCATAAGACTGCTCTTCCCAGGCGTGACAAAAAACAGCTTTTTGTAACTTGTTTAGGCGATTTTCGTTGAGGCAATTTTCGCAGAGCGCTAGTTCAACAATCGCTAGAGCTTCTTTAGAGTTCATATTGAACCCTCTTGGTCTATAGGTTAGAGCAGTATCCTACCGACTTACCCCACCTATCTTTGTGACTTAGACAACATTCCGTTTCGCTGCAATATTACTTTTACCGAACCTTTGGCAAACTTTTGCAAATCCCAATTCAAGCGTTCCTCTGATACACTTTGGACTAATCGTTCGGCCGTGATTGTGTCGCAAGGGAGTTGCCAACGTGAGCAGCAAAAGGTATTTTAATCTGTCTCGTCGCCAGGTCGTTCGTGGTCTTTTAGCAACCACTGCGTTTGGTTTAACCGCAAAGTTGGGAACGGCATGCAGCCCGTCTGGATCTGGAGAGGGTACGGAGTCTGCTGAGGGAACAAAACCGGCAGACGGTGAACCCCTGACTATTGGGTTTATTTATGTAGGGCCAAAAGACGACTATGGCTACAACCAGGCGCATGCTGAAGGTGCTAAAGGTGTGGCCGCTAAGTTCCCGTGGGCAAAGTTGGTGGAAGAGGCAAATGTCCCTGAAACAACTGCCGTTGCCGAATCTATGCGTAGCATGATCGACATTGATGGAGCCAAGCTACTCTTCCCTACTTCGTTTGGTTACTTTGATCCCCATATTTTGAAATTGGCAGAAGAGTATCCTGACGTGCAGTTCTTCCATGCGGGTGGGCTGTATCAAGAAGGCAAGACCCCTAAAAATATCGGTAGCTATTTTGGCTACATTGACGAAGCGCAGTATGTGGCGGGTGTGGTTGCAGCGTTGACCTCTAAGAGTGGCAAATTAGGATTTGTTGGCGCGAAGCCTATTCCTCAAGTACTCCGTAACGTGAATAGCTACGCCCTGGGCGCTCGCAGTGTCAGGCCTGATACCACAACTCAGGTGGTCTTCACAGGCAACTGGGCAGAGCCGATTAAGGAGGCGGAAGCGGCTAACAGCATGGCAGACCAGGGAATTGACGTAATCACCTGTCACGTAGATAGTCCCAAAGTGGTAATGGAAACCGCCGAGAAGCGGGGCATTTATTGCACGGGATACCATGCCAATCAGGTGGCACTGGCACCCAAGGGCTACTTGACTGGAGCTGAATGGGATTGGACTAATATCTATTCCAAGGTTGCTGAAGAAGTTCACTCCGGCAAGTCTCTACAAGATGGCACGATTGAGCATATCCTGCGCGGTGGACTTAAGGACGGGTTCTGTAAGCTCTCTGACTATGGGCCTGCCGTTAGCGAAGAGACTAAAAAAGCTGCCGAAGCGGCAAAAGCTGGGTTGATGGACGGCAGTTTGGTAATTTACCAAGGTGAAGTCAAGGACAACACGGGCGGTGTCGTTGTCAAGTCGGGCGAATCGCTACCCCAGAAGGAACCCAAGCTAGAAGAGATGAATTACCTGGTGGAAGGGGTCTTGGGTTCGGTCGGTGGATAAGTGTAAGTTCTCAGGGCAAATGGATTGGTTGTAGGGGCGGGTTTAGCAAAATCGTTAAGCGCTGTCAAGTACACGCTTAGTGGCTGAACGGTAAAACACGACATTACCCCGATTTACCCTGCGTCATTCACCTGGCGCGATCGCCATTGATTTGTGATTGTCGTAAATTAAGGATTTTTAGATGGACGGGCTAAGTCCGTCCATCTAAAAATCCTTACCTCAATATCACTACCGCATTTGGTACGAGTTCTGGTTTGAAACGTGACTTTTCCACTCGCGTAAAAAACTCTCAGACAGCTTTAAAAATTCGCCCTAACCTTTACTGCTTATGTCTAGATCTCAAGCTTGGCGGCGATCGCTAGAATCATTTGTGCTTCCCTTTGGTGCAATTTTGGCGGGGCTGGTGCTGTTCGGGGTGTTCTGCGCGCTAGTGGGAACTAATCCCTTTGGTGTGTATGCCTCGATCTGGAAGTCGGCATTTGGTAGCACCAGCACGTTTCAGAACACGCTGATTCGAGCGGCTCCTCTGATGTTGTCGGCGCTCTGCACGGCGCTACCGGCTCGGCTGGGGCTGGTAATCATTGGCAACGAGGGAGCGCTAGTGGTCGGCGGGGTGGCTGCCGTTTCCGTTGGGTTAGCTATGGGCATGGCCTTCCCACCGTTCTTAGTGCAGGTGGGGATGGCGATCGCTGGCATGGTGGCTGGTGGAATCTGGATTGGTGCAGCGGGCTGGCTGCGACATTACCGCGCTGTCAATGAAACGATTAGTAGCTTGCTGTTGAACTACGTGGCGATCGCTCTCCTCAACCACCTGGTCGGAGGCCCCATGCGTGACCCCAGCTCTCTCAACAAGCCCTCCACCTACCCGCTGTCAGAAATCAACATGTTGACTAGCATCCCTGGCACGCGGGTGCATTGGGGTTTAGTCTACGGACTGATTGCCTGTATCATCGCTTACTTTCTGATGCAGCGCACCACCTTTGGTTTTGCGGCACGCACCGCTGGTGGTAACATCCGCGCTGCCAAAATTGCCGGACTGCCCGTCGGCAAGTTGACCGTTGCCATTTGTTTTCTAGCAGGTTCCTGCGCTGGTTTGGCAGGCATGGTAGAAGTTGCAGCAGTACAGGGAGCGGCCAATGAATCGCTTAACGTTGGCTATGGCTACGGCGGCATCTTAGTTGCCTTTGCTGCCCGTCACAATCCCCTCGCGGCTATTTTTATGTCGTTACTCGTCGGAGGCATTCTTGCTAGCGGTGGCATCCTCCAGCGTGCTCATGGCTTGCCCGACTCTACTGTGCTGATTTTTCAAGGACTGGTTTTCTTGGTCGTGCTGTTCAGCGACTCTCTATATGGCAGATTTGACTTTTTCAAAGAGAAGCCCGTCGTCGTTCAACCGCCCTCTCCACCGCCTAGTCCCGGCCAAGAACCCGTGGTGTTGGGGTGAATGTGAAGGATATACGTGCAAGGCGCAGTCAAGGCCAACGGCTTTGCCATACTCGTTCCCAGAAGCTAGCTAGGCGAAGCGTGGGATCAGGAATTACAGCAATTTTCAATTGCATAGACCACAGTTGTTTTGTAGAAGCCTCGCGGAGCGCGGCTTCTACAAAACAACGAACATTCAACCCAGCGCAAAGCGCTGTAAAGATGAATGGTTGGGGCGATGGAATCTTCACCCTGATGAGTAGCCGATGCGGTGTGGAGTCAATTTAATCGGGATAATTTCCACGGAGATCGACATGGCAGCAGATGCAGCACAGGCAATTGGATGGTGGGGAGTGCCCCTGGCCATTATTGCGGGAACAATGCGTGGCGGCACACCTTTTCTGTTTGTCAGTTTGGGAGAGTGCCTGACGGAAAAAAGCGGCAAAATCAACTTGGGGTTGGAGGGGACGTTGTTGACAGGCGCGATGGCAGCCTATGGAACATCCTACTTGACAGGTTCTCCTTGGCTGGGTGTGCTGGCGGCTGGCTTGGCGGGTGCCCTGCTGGGTTGCATTCATGGGTGGCTGTCCCAACAGCTCCGGGTTAATGATGTGGCTGTGGGAATTGCGATGATCATTTTTGGCAGTGGGGTTGCCTTTTTCTTTGGTAAGCCGTTCATTCAGCCCAAAGCGCCCCAGCTACCGACCATTGACCTGGGTGGCTGGAGCGATACTCCGGCGCTCCAGGCAGCGCTCCAGATCAGTCCGTTATTTTTACTGGGATTGGCGATCGCCCCCTTAATGGCGTGGTTCTTCAAATCAACCCGCTGGGGTTTATTTGTCCGTGCGGTCGGCGATAGCCCCGAAGCTGCTCGCGCCATGGGCGTTTCTATCTTCAAAGTGCGAATGCTCAGCGTTATTGCAGGTAGCTTTTTAGCAGGGGTTGGCGGTGCGGCTCTATCGCTGTACTATCCCGGTCTATGGACTGAGCGCATCTCCAGTGGTCAAGGCTTGATGGCCGTTGCTCTGGTGATCTTTGCCCGCTGGAACCCGATCGCCTGCCTCTGGGCATCTCTACTATTTGGCGGTGCCCAGGCCATTGGCCCTGCCCTCCAGTCCATTGGCATCGACGAGGGCTATTACCTGTTCAACGCCGCTCCCTACGTTCTCACTTTGGTCATCATGATCATTACCTGCTCACCCAAACGCACGCTCAGCGGTGTCCCCGGTGCATTAGGCACAGACACGTAGGGAAGGGGGTTTGGTTTTGCCGAACCTCCTTCCCTACGTGTTCTGTTTTCTATTCATTCCTCATTCTTCATCCTTCTCCTTCATCCCTCTAAATATGTCTGGACTTGGCGGCTTAAACAAATCTCCGAATGGCGTTGTGCTAGGTATGGTGCAACTGCAACTGCCCAACGTGGTGACACCCGACGACTTGGCGGCACAAACGCAGCGAATTTGCGACATGGTTGGCAAAGCGCGGCGCAACATGCCAACGATGGATCTGGTGGTATTTCCCGAATATGCCCTGCACGGGCTATCGATGGATACCAATCCAGAGATTATGTGTCGGCTGGATGGGCCAGAAGTTGCCGCCTTCAGTCAGGCGTGTCGCAGCAACAAAATTTGGGGCTGTTTTTCCATCATGGAATATAACCCCAACGGCTACCCCTACAACAGCGGCATCATTCTAGATGATCAGGGAAACCTAAAGCTGTACTACCGTAAGCTGCATCCGTGGGTGCCCGTGGAGCCGTGGGAGCCGGGGAATATTGGCATCCCAGTGTGTGAAGGCCCCAATGGCAGCAAGATTGCGCTGATCATTTGCCATGACGGTATGTTCCCTGAAATGGCGCGTGAATGTGCCTACAAGGGTGCCGAAATCATGATTCGGACGGCGGGCTATACCGCACCGATTCGTCATTCGTGGCAAATTACCAACCAGACGAATGCGTTCTGTAACCTGATGTACACCGCATCGGTGTGTATGTGCGGTAGCGATGGCACGTTTGATTCTATGGGCGAGGGCATGTTCGTTAATTTTGACGGCACGCCGCTGGTTATGGGCAGTCATCGTCCCAATGAAATTATTACGGCCGAACTGCGGCCTGATCTGGTGCGTGAAGCCCGTCAGCAGTGGGGCGTTGAAAATAACATGTATCAGTTTGGCCATCGTGGCTATGTGGCGGTGCAGGGAGGTGCCCAAGACTGCCCCTATACCTACATGAAAGATCTGGTAAACGAAAGCTACCGTCTGCCCTGGGAAGACGAGGTGGTGCATACAGACGGTACGTCCTGCGGGTTTCCGGTGCCAACGCGAGTGTATCAGGGCGAAGAACTAGATCAAGGTGAAGACGCAGGTAAAAATCTGACGACAGCGACCTTATCAAATGCGTACGGAGGTTGAGGTATGGGGCGCTTTGTGAATGCTGATCCGTATCCTTATCCCTTTAATGGTGAGTTGCATCCCACCAACACAGCATTGCTGGTGATCGACATGCAAACAGATTTTTGTGGCAAGGGGGGATATGTGGACAAGATGGGCTACGACCTATCGCTGACGCGATCGCCCATTGTTCCCATTCAAGCTGTGCTCTCAGCCGCACGCGCCCAGGGCTACCACATCATGCACACTCGCGAAGGCCACCGACCTGATCTGGCGGATTTGCCCGAAAACAAACAGTGGCGATCGCGTCAGATTGGTGCGGGCATTGGCGATCCGGGTCCCTGTGGCAAGCTGCTAGTGCGTGGTGAACCGGGCTGGGATATCATTCCCGAACTGGCTCCGCTACCCGGCGAAGTCATTATTGACAAACCGGGTAAAGGCTCCTTCTATGCCACAGATCTGGATCTGATCCTCAATCGCCAGGGCATCCAAAATATCGTCTTAGCAGGCGTTACCACCGATGTCTGCGTCCACACCACGATGCGCGATGCTAACGATCGCGGTTACGAATGTCTGCTTCTGTCCGACTGTACCGCTGCCACAGACTACAGCAACCATCTCGCTGCCCTCAAAATGGTGAAAATGCAAGGCGGTGTATTTGGAGCTGTGTCCGACTCGCGATCGTTTATTGAAGCTATTAGTGAGGAAGTATGACTGCCGCCACCGCTACCCAAATACCTGTCCAAATCGAACGTCCACCTGATCTCCAAGTGAATGGCATGTCCAAACACTTTGGCAGTTTGATTGCGCTCGATACGGTTTCCCTACACCTCAAACCCGGAACCTTTCATGCGCTGCTGGGAGAAAACGGTGCGGGCAAAAGTACCCTGGTGAAATGCATCATGGGCTTTTATGCGCCCACAGCAGGTGACGTGCTCATTGACGGCAATCCTGTCAAAATTGATAATCCCGGCGCGGCACAAAAATTTGGTATCGGCATGGTGTATCAGCATTTCACATCCGTTCCGGCAATGACCGTGGCCGAGAATCTGGTGCTGTCGCGCTACGACAACAGAAACATAATCAACTGGAAGCAAGAGCTAGAGAACCTCAGAGCCTTCATGGCCACGTCTCCGTTTCAAGTGCCATTGGAAGCCACGATTGCTCAACTTGCCGCTGGACAAAAGCAAAAACTAGAAATTCTAAAACAGCTTTACCTGAACAGCCGCATCTTGATTTTGGATGAACCCACCTCTGTACTAACGCCTGCGGAAGCGGACGAGGTATTGGGGCTGCTGCGCCAGCAGGTGACAGATGGGAAACTGAGCGTGCTGATGATTTCTCATAAGTTCCGGGAAGTCATGGCGTTTACCGACGAAATTACGGTGCTGCGAAAGGGCAAGTTTGCAGGCAGTGGGCTGGTCAAAGATCTAACAGTCCCTGCAATGGCAGAGATGATGATGGGAGAAAAGAAAGAACCCACTCCGGTTAATAAAACTGAGCATTCTGACCCAGTACCAGTGCTAGAAGTGAAAGCTGTTCACGCTAATAAAGATAATGGAGTGGAAGCAGTTTCTGGCATTAGTTTCGTGGTTAACAGCGGCGAAATTGTCGGCATTGCTGGCATCTCTGGCAATGGCCAGCGCGAATTGGTGGAAGTTTTAGCGGGTCAGCGCGAACCTACAACGGGTGAAGTCTGGGTCAACGGTGAGCACTATACTGCCACTCGTGAAGAGATGTATCGGCACAAAGTATTTGCCCTGCCCGAAGAACCGTTACGGAATGCTTGTGTACCCCACATGAGCGTGGCAGAAAACATGGCTCTGCGTACGTTCGATCGCCCACCTCAGGCCAAGGGGTTTATGCTGTTGCTGAATTCGATCAGGCATACTGCTGTCGGTCTGATTAAACAGTTCTCGGTCAAAACACCGTCCCCTGAAACGCCTGTCGGTAACTTGTCGGGTGGTAATGTGCAGCGCGCAGTCCTAGCACGGGAGTTATCTGCCGATCATATCAAGCTATTAATTGCGGCCAATCCCTGTTTTGGTCTGGATTTCAACGCTGTAGATTTCATCCACACCGAAATTGTTGAGGCGCGTAATAGCGGTGTTGCCGTGCTGCTGGTGAGTGAAGATCTGGATGAATTGCTGAAATTAAGCGATCGCATTTTTGTTATCAGTGAAGGCAAACTGGTCTACGAAAGCGCCACCGCTCAAGCCGACTTTGGGGCGATCGGTCGCAGCATGGCAGGCCATTAGAGCTTAGGTGTGAGGCGTGCGAATCGCTTAACGCCTAAGCGTCAATTTTGATTATTCATTGATTCTTTACCGTTTATTTCTTCCCTATGATCTCCGCTGCTGCCCTCCCCTACGATTACGAATTACCTCAAGATCTCAGCAAGCTGGCACTGATTATTATCGATATGCAGCGCGATTTCATGGAGCCGGGTGGCTTTGGAGATGCGTTGGGTAACGATGTGCTGCGGCTACAGGCGATCGTCCCTACTCTGAAGCAGTTGCTAGAGACATTTCGAGCAATGGGGCTGCCGATTGTGCACACCTTGGAATGTCATAAAGCCGATTTGTCAGACTGCCCGCCATCAAAGTTAAATCGGGGTAATGGGTCACTCAAAATTGGGGATGAAGGCCCGATGGGGCGAATTTTGGTGGCAGGAGAGGCAGGTAATGGAATTATCTCGGAACTGGCACCGCTGCCAGGTGAAATTGTGATTATGAAGCCGGGAAAGGGGGCGTTTTACGACACCCCGCTAGGGTCAATTTTGCAAGAAAAAGGCATTACTCACTTGCTGATCACGGGTGTAACCACTGAAGTCTGTGTCCAAACCACCATGCGCGAGGCCAACGATCGCGGCTATGAGTGTCTAATGGTCGAAGATTGTACCGAAAGCTATTTTCCCGAATTTAAGCAGTCTACGCTTGAAATGGTACGCGCTCAGGGTGGCATTGTGGGATGGACTGCTCCGGCTGCAAGTATTATTCAGGCATTGGGAAATGCTTCTGAAAGCCAGGTGTCAGAGGTTACTGTCTCTGTTTGAGAGCTGTTATGACGGCGTTACTCAGCGAGATGGCACCTCTGCCTATTCTGCCTCCTGCGATTCAGCCCCACAGGAGGCTTTTCTTCAAGCTTCTGCATGTGTAGCGGTAGCCATGATCAATAGGACGCCTCCCTGTCATTCCCGCTCAGGCGGGAATCCATCTGCTCGATAGGTGCCAGCGTCATTCCCGCCTGCGCGGGAATGACGCTGGCATGTCCTAAGTTTTATGACTATGGCTATAGTTACGTAAGCAGGTGGGCGTAATTAAACATAAAACCCTAAAAGTCTGCACCGCCCGCGCAGCGGACGGTGCAGACTTTTAGAATCTTGTTTTTACTTAGGTTGAACTACTTATGCAGTTATGAAATGTAGTTGAAACTCCCATTTTTCAGAGGGTACACTTCATCGGAGTGCACCCTCTAAAACTGAGGTGTTTTATATTACGTCAGTTTTAGTTTGTTCAAGTCTTTATCTACCCCTGGGGTAAGAAATTCCGAAGATTTTTAGGGCAACTGCCCCAACCGTGCGGAATTTTCTCTATCGTGACAAGTGGTGGTAGTTTCGTAATATTGAAGATTTGTGGGCGATCGCCACCCCAATAACCACGACCGCTGAACACTCGAAGAGGCATCATGTTGGAGCTTTATCAATTTGAGCTATCTCACTACTGTGAAAAAATCCGGTTAATCCTAGACTACAAAGGATTGCCCTATCGCAAAATTGAAGTCACTCCTGGTATGGGGCAACTAGATTTGTACCGCATGTCGGGACAGCGGCAAGTGCCCGTGTTAAAAGATGGCTCAGAGATTATTGCTGATTCTACAGACATTGCTGAATACCTCGATAAAAAATACCCCGATCGCCCCATTATTCCCCATGACCCCAAACAGCGCGGGCTGTGCCTGCTGATAGAACAATGGGCTGACGAGTCCATTGGGCTAAATGCACGCAAGTGTATGATTGGCGCTCTGGGAACTGACCCAGCGTTTCGGCAGGCTTTCTTGCCCAGCTCCACGCCTGATTTACTCAAAACCGTTTTAAGTTCTGTACCCAATGAGCTATTTAGCGTACTAGAACTGGGTGTTGGCCTCACCCCTGACGCTCTGAAATCTGCTCAGGCATCAATTAAGCGTGACTTAGCGGCGCTCTGCTTTATTTTGATGGAGCAGTCCTATTTGGTTACTGACCATCCCACCCTGGCCGACTTTGCGGTGGCAGGGCTAAGCATGTATCTCAAGTTTCCGACAGGGGCATATCTAGATATACCCAACCCCTTGAAGGGAAAAGGCGTATCTGGAATTGCCGATGTCGGTATTTTTGAGCCGTTTTTTGATTGGCGCGATCGCCTCTACACCGAGTTTCGCAAAACTACCCTATCCACCAGTAGCAGCGGCAGCAGCCCGACCTCAATTCAAATCGATTGATACCATGCCAACGTAATTTCGGCTAAATGATGGAACCTCCTGTAGTAGAGACGCGATTAATCGCGTCTCTAAAATTAATCGCGTCTCTACAATTAATCGCGTCTCTACGATTAATCGCATCGTTTTCTTAACCCAACTGCACCAAATCTATGGCACTCTGAGATGTATCAGGACATATTTTCTGAACCCTAAGTAATCCACACTACACAGCACACAGGGTATGCAAACTCTTCCCAATCCTGTTACCTCTAGCTCGTCCTCTCCAGCTTCGGCTATAGCTTCAGCTTCTGCGGCTGAAACAGGCATTGTTCGGCGCAAAACTCGTCCGGTTCCGGTTGGCGCTATCACGATTGGTGGAGATCACCCCGTGGCGGTGCAGTCCATGATCAATGAAGACACGCTGGATATTGACGGGTCAGTAGCGGCCATTCGTCGCCTACATGAGATTGGGTGCGAGATTGTCCGGGTGACAGTGCCTAGTATGGCTCATGCCAAAGCGATGGAAGAAATTCGCGATCGCCTCCATGCTACCTACCAACCCGTGCCCCTGGTGGCAGATGTGCACCACAACGGCATGAAAATTGCCCTCGAAGTGGCCAACTACGTAGACAACGTGCGGATTAATCCCGGTTTGTACGTGTTTGAAAAGCCGAAGAGCGATCGCACCGAATACACCCCAGCCGAGTTCAACGAAATTGGCGAAAAAATCCGCGAAACCCTAGCGCCGCTGGTGTTAACCCTCAAAGACCAGAACAAGTCCATGCGAATTGGGGTAAACCATGGCTCCCTGTCTGAGCGGATGATGTTTACCTACGGCGACACCCCCGAAGGCATGGTGGAGTCGGCACTAGAGTTCATTAGGATTTGCGAATCGCTCGACTTTTACCACATTGAGCTATCCCTCAAAGCTTCTCGCGTACCAGTGATGATCGCCGCCAATCGCTTAATGGTCAAGCGCATGGACGAACTGGGCATGGAGTATCCGCTACATCTAGGCGTAACGGAAGCGGGAGATGGCGAATATGGTCGAATCAAATCCACAGCAGGCATTGGCACTCTGCTGGCAGCAGGTATTGGTGATACCATTCGCGTTTCTCTCACCGAAGCTCCAGAAAAAGAAATTCCCGTCTGCTACGGCATTCTGCAAGCGTTAGGGCTGCGGCGCACGATGGTGGAATATGTTGCCTGTCCCTCCTGCGGGCGCACCTTGTTCAACTTAGAAGAGGTGCTGGCAAAGGTACGAGATGCCACCAGCCACCTGACTGGCTTAAACATTGCGGTCATGGGCTGCATTGTCAACGGTCCCGGAGAAATGGCAGATGCTGACTACGGCTATGTTGGCAAACAAGCGGGCTACATTTCGCTCTATCGGGGGCGCGACGAAATCCGTAAAGTTCCCGAAGCACAAGGGGTAGAAGAATTATTGAACTTGATTAAGTCAGACGGGCGCTGGGTCGATCCGTAGAAAATAGCCGGTAGTGGTATTGATGTAAGGATTTTTTGATGGGTGGGCGAAGCCCGCCCATCAAAAAATCCTTACCAATTTAGGACTACCAATAGCTGAAACAGATGTACTGAAGCACTTTTATGGTCAATGCGGTGGCGTAGTGTTGTCGAAAACTGGAGTAGAAAAAAGCACCCCCTTCTTTTGCACCTATCCATTACGCAAAAGTCTCTCAAGGTCTTACTAGGAAAGGGGTTCAGCTTTTAATTGCGTGAAACCCAATATTGGTAAAGGACACAGGAGATACCCTTTTCACACAAGCCCCCAGAAACCTTGCTGTGACTGGATTGATGCCCTAAAGAGCAACGATCCGCTAAA
>JBBQFG010000103.1:0-16959 GCA_038321765.1 Elainellales cyanobacterium | reverse complement strand
TTTTACTTGGAGCGCGATCGCTAGGGTGGTGGAGCTTCTGGGGCTGGGGCGGCTTTAACCTCGCACTGAACTGTTTGACAATTCTGAATGTAGAGTTGCTCGATATAGGGTTTTTGCCAGCTTAGCGGAATTTCTAGTAGGTCACGGGTGCCCGTAAATGCCTGACCTACAAAAAACAGCAAGGCAACGCAATTAAGCACCACGTGAATTTTGCGCCAGCCATTAGAGCGGTCTTTGTAGATGTCTTGAACGATCGCCAATGAGAAAATCATCAGCATGGCCGCACTCATGCCGTAATAGTAATGCGACACGTACCATTCAGCCCCCCGGCGGTAGACTTCGGGCTGGCAGCCAATCAAAATCAATCCCATCCCCGTTAGGGTGGCAAAAACCCCTCGCCATAGAGGAGTGGTGGCTTTGTAAAGCAGCACTAACGAGGCAATAGTGAGCACAAACATGAATATTACAAACGTGACCCGAAACGGCTCCGTTGTCCAAGTTTGGTTCTTCAGCATCTTCGAAAAGATGGGTTCGGCATTGCCTAGTAGGGCGATTCCTACCACCGATGCGCTCAAATAACGCCCCAGTTTCAAATGTTCTGGCCCCACCGCTGGAGCAATTTTGCTCTTGCCAGCGGCGGCAGTTTGTAATCGCCGCTGGCGAGTTTGCCACGCGTAATGCACCACCATGCCAATGATGGGAAATACGAAAAAGACAGCGATCGCCGGATGGACGAGTGTGGCGATATCCTCAGCGCTCATGCAATGACTCCCAATTCACATAAGGTAAATGTTCGGTTAACAAGTTAGGCATTGAATAATTAGGCATTGAATAACTGGGATGTCATGGCCTAGCTGAGCGCGCCGCTCAGCTAGGCCATTCACCCGCACTAATTGGCAACGCCGATAGCTGTAGCCAAAAATGTCCTGAGTCAAGTAGCTACGCTATCAATACTATGGACTGGGTTGAAATTACCCCCAATTCTACGGCACGATCGCTTGAAGCTAGTGTTAGCGGTGGGTATTTTTATTAATACCCCGTTGTTGTTCTACGGTTTTTTCAGTCGTCCAGTAGATGGTAGTGGTATTGATGTAAGGATTTTTTGATGGGCGGGCGAAGCCCATCAAAAAATCCTTACCAATTTAGGACTACCCAGTAGATTACTCCTAGGTGGCGCAGTTATCGTTCCCTGCCCCTTACCATACAGACAACTCAGGCGATTGAAATGAATTTTTGCTGAGAGATTCTCGTTTGTTGGAGTGTAAAATCTGGAGATGAAAACTCTTCTCCAGTCTATCAACATTCCCGACTGCGCCTGGACGCGCCCCCTTGGGCTAGGGTGGGAGGCTCCCTATACCGTGCGCTATGCCAGCAACTTAGACGATGGCCCGTGGCACGGAATGCCGCTGGGTGGCTTTGGGGCAGGTTGTATTGGGCGATCGCACCGGGGTGATTTTAACCTCTGGCACATCGACGGTGGAGAACATAGCTTCAAAACTCTGCCCGGTTGTCAATTCAGCGTTTTTGAACACACGGATGACTCAACCCAAACCTACGCCCTCTGCACAGCAGCGCCGCAAGATGGTGCGTTGGCGGCATGGCAGTGGTATCCGCCGATGGATAGCGGGGACGATGCGTTTTCGGATAGCGGGGACGATGCGCCTTCTTCGTCGGACACCTACCACGCCTTGTATCCTCGCAGTTGGTTTACCTACCGCCGGGTCTTTAAAGCAGAGCTAACCTGTGAGCAGTTTTCGCCTATTTGGGCACACAATTACCAGGAAACCAGCTATCCCGTAGCGGTATTTGTCTGGACAGCGCGTAACCCAACCGACCAGCCGATCACGCTCAGTATTATGCTGACTTGGCAAAATACTGTCGGATGGTTTACCAATCGTCTCAAAACGCCAGATGTAATCGTGCGAGACGACGGTAGCCCCGTGTATGCCTACCAACCTCGCTGGGGTGAAAGCGACGGCAATGTCTGTCGGTGGATCGAGACGGGTGAATCGGTGGGCTGTGTTTTAGAGAAGGATGAAGGCAGAAGGATAGGGGATGAAGCGGGTTCTAGTTCTCCTGCGGAAGGAGATGGGCAGTGGGCGATCGCAGTCCGGCCTGGGGATGCAGATGTGTCTTATCACATGAGCTGGAACCCAGCAGGCGATGGCGCAGACTTGTGGCAGTCGTTTGCGGCGGATGGCTCGTTGGCAAATGTGGGAGCGGGTGCCCCAGCAGCGGCGGCAACGCAAGTGGGAGCGGCGATCGCCCTACGGTTTACCCTGGCACCGGGTGAAACGCGACAGATGCCGCTGGTGCTGGCGTGGGATTTTCCGGTGACGGAGTTTGCAGAAGGGGTCGAGTATTACCGACGCTACACCGACTTTTTTGGGCGAGATGGGCAGAATGCTTGGGCGATCGCCACCGATGCCTTGGCGCAGTATGAAACCTGGCAGCGCCAGATTCAGCAGTGGCAAGAGCCAATTCTGAACCGCTCTGACTTGCCTAACTGGTTCAAGATGGCGCTGTTTAACGAACTGTACGTGCTAACGGATGGCGCTACCCTGTGGAGCGCCGCAACGGAACGTGACCCAGTTGGGCAATTTGCGGTAGCCGAATGTCTCGATTACCGCTGGTATGAGAGCCTAGATGTGCGGCTTTACGGCTCCTTTGCTCTGCTGATGCTGTTTCCAGAGCTAGACAAAGCGGTGATGCGTGCCTTTGCTCGCGCCATTCCTGCCGAAGACCCAACCCTCCGCAAAATTGGGTACTACACCACCCAGGGCACCGATAGTCCCCTTGTGCCGCGCAAGCTAGCGGGAGCCACCCCCCATGACTTGGGTGCCCCCAACGAGCATCCCTGGGAAAAAACCAACTACACCAGCTATCAAGATTGCAACCTCTGGAAAGACTTGGGCAGCGACTTTGTGCTTCAGGTCTACCGAGATTTTGTATTGACGGGCAGCACAGACTACGCCTTTTTAGTGGACTGCTGGCCTGCTGTGGTGGCGAGCCTCGACTACCTCAAAACCTTTGACTTGGATAACGTCGGCATTCCCCAAAACTCTGGCGCACCCGATCAAACCTTCGACGATTGGCGCTTGCAAGGCATCAGTGCCTACTGCGGTGGCCTGTGGATTGCAGCACTGGAAGCGGCGATCGCCATCGGCCATCTCCTGAAGACAAAAGTAGAAACGGAAGACAGCATCCTGACTCCGTCATCCGTCATCCTTACGTATCAGTCATGGCTAACCCAAGCCCGTGCCCTCTACCATCCCACCTTGTGGAACGGTCAATACTATCGGCTCGATAGCGGTAGCGGTTCAGCGGTGGTGATGACAGATCAACTGTGTGGACAGTTCTATGCGCGGCTGCTAAAACTGCCGGATGTGGTTTCCCAAGACTGTACTCGCTCGGCGCTGAAAACAGTGTATGATGCGTGCTTCCTTAAATTCCATCAGGGGCAATTTGGGGCAGCCAACGGTCTGCTGCTAGATGGCTCCCCATCTGACCCCAAAGACACCCATCCACTAGAAGTGTGGACGGGAATTAACTTTGGGCTGGCTGCTTTCTTAATTCAGATAGATTTGAAGGATGAGGCGTTTCGCCTGACAGAGGCAGTTGTGCGACAGATCTACGACAACGGGTTGCAGTTTCGCACGCCAGAGGCCATTACCGCTGCCGGAACGTTTCGAGCCAGCCACTACTTACGAGCGATGGCGATTTGGGGCATCTATGGAGTGCTGACCGATTTTGCTAATCAGTCGCTGTAGCCCTTGTGCAGCAAGCTAGATCAAACCCAGACGGCGCAAAACTCCCGTCTGGGTTCTCAAAGTTTCAAAACGAAAATCGTCGGATTACTCCTCTCGGAGGTAGTGGTATTGAGGTAAGGATTTTTTGATGGGCGGGCGAAGCCCGCCCATCAAAAAATCCTTACCAATTTAGGACTGTAGCGGTAGCCATGATCAATAGGACGCATCCCTGTCATTCCCGCGCAGGCGGGAATCCATCTGCTCGATAGGTGCGGGGGTGGATTCCCGCCTGCACGGGAATGACGCTGGCATGTCCTAAGCTTTATAACTATGGCTATACCCTCTCGGATTACTCCTCAACCAATTGACGAATTCGACGTTCTAGCTGTTCAAGATCTAACCCTCCCTCATCGCGGCTAATGCGGCGCACGGTGGGATTTACTTTACTCAGATTTTGCAGCAAGTCCTGCAAAATTTCCTGCTGCTGACGAGCGTGAATCACTTCGCTGGGTTCTTGCACCAAATCTCGAACAATGGTGTCTTCACTACGAGAAGCGGTTAGCGGGTTAGACTGCCCTTCCAAATAAACAAACGTTCTTCGCCCGGGGCCTCGATCTTCTTCAACAGGGATAAGTGCTGTAACTTGATCGGATCGGACGTACTTGCCAAAGCCTAAATGTACCAAAACAGACGATTGAATTTTCATACGAGTTGTCGCTATTTTCATCTACCCATAGCAGCCCTAAACGAGGTGCAAAATGCACACGTTTCACAGCTTATCTCACACCTAAATTTGGATGGTTTGGAATGCTATATCTCTATTTTAGAGCTAAAGATAATGGGGTAGGAGCTTTGAATAGTGCGGCTTTTGCGCTGTTCGAATAGAGGTATACTACTTGCTTTATTGTCTATGTGGGGGACGTAATTCTGCACAACCTACAGAGTAGATTTGAGGTGTAAATACACTGTAACTAATCCGTTTAGCTTAGTATTCAAAAATTAGTATTCAAAATCCAATATTTACATGAAAGGTTGACTGCCTTCAGCCGCAATACTGACAGTTTTATTTGGAAAACTAGCGTCATTCCAAGGGTAGAAAAATTTTAGTGCTGCCTATATTTCTCTCTTTAGGCAGACTAGGCTTGACTCTAAAGAAGGGCATGATGGAGACGGTTTGTTACGGAAAGCCGACGTTGACGCGCCAGGTAACTTGGGATGGCCTAACCGACGAGAGCGTTAGGGTAGGGCTAATACAGAACGTTGTACGGCGCGTCGATTAGTTAAGTAGATGGGCGTAATTAAATATAAAACCTTAAAAGTCTGCGCCGCCCGCGCAGCGGGCGGCGCAGACTTTTAAGGTTTTATTTAGGTTGAACTACTTAGGGGTAATTAAGTAAGGTGATTCCTGGAGCAGTATGTTATTCAGAACCTAAGCAACTCCCGTTATACAGACCCCACAGATTGAATTGCTAGAGAAACGTGCTGGAGAATGGATCGTGGCTTTCGGGAACGGGTCGGTAATGTTCGAGGATTTTTTGATAGCTACCGGGCAAATGGGTTCAATTGTGCGATCGCACAATTGGTCTGCTACGTCGATAGGCGCGATCGAGCAGTGGTCTCCCAGCTTGCAAACAGCCGTCAGCATGGTGCTTACCCATCACCTGCCCATGAATTTATTGTGGGGAACAGAGGGACTACAAATTTATAATGACGCATACCGAGCGCTGCTAGGCAGCCAGCACCTTGAGGGGTTGGGTCAACCCGTCCAGTCTACATGGGTACTGGGCTGGACAGCGCTAGAGCCGATGCTTGAACAGGTGAAACAAACTGGCAAGGCAATGCAGTTGAGCGATCAGTCGGTTGGGGTGGAGCAATCGGTCACTACCCCCTGCCGGGGCACTGTTTCGGCTACTCCCGTGTGCGATGGCAGTGGCATTGGCGGCGTTTTAGTGACATTAACCCAGATTGGCGATCGCTCCTATCCGGCGACACCAGTCCAGGCGACACCAGTCCAGGCGGCACCAGTCCAGGCGACACCAGTCCAGGCGACATCAGTCCAGGCGGCACCAGTCCAGGCGACACCAGTCCAGGCGATCGCGGCAATAGACCATTACAGGGATGCACCTCTAAACGAAAGCGAAGCACTGTTTCGCCAACTGACCGATACTGCCCCCATCATGGTTTGGATGTCGGGCATAGACAAACTTTGCTACTACTTTAACCAGCCCTGGCTCAGCTTCACGGGGCGATCGCTGGCGCAAGAGATGGGCAATGGCTGGGCCGAAGGAGTTCATCCCGACGATTTTGATTCGTGCTTAGCCACCTATGTCATCGCCTTTGATGCCCATCAACCGTTTGAAATGGACTATCGGCTTAAGCGCCACGATGGTGAATATCGCTGGATTCTGGATATCGGCACCCCTCGCTTTGCCCCAGACGGTGAATTTTTGGGGTACTTGGGTTCCTGTATTGACATTACCGATCGCAAAGTGGCAGAAGCAGAAGTCATTAAGCTAAACCAATCGCTGAATCGGCAAGTGCATGAGCTACAAACGTTGTTAGACGTGATTCCCATTGGCATTGGCATTGCCCACGATCCAGACTGTCGCACTATTCGGGTAAACCGCAGCTTTGCCAAGCACCTTGGAATTTCTACCCAGGACAACGCGTCTTTAAGTGCGCCAGAGGCAGAAAGACCAAGCTTTAAGGTCTATCGCAACGGCAGGGAGATGACGACTGAAGAGCTGCCCATGCAGTACGCAGCCACCCATGGCGTGGAGGTGGCAGGTTTAGAAGTGGAGGTGGTGCATGAGGATGGTCGTTTGGTTAAGCTGCTAGAGTATGCGGCACCGCTGTTTGATGAGCAGGGTCAACCGATTGGCAGTGTGGGTGCCTTTTTAGATATCACAGCGCGCAAACAAGCTGAAGACGCACTGCGAGAAAGTGAAGCGCGGTTTCGGCAGCTTGCCGATTCTATGCCGCAGATAGTTTGGACAGCAAAACCCGACGGCTATCTCGATTACTACAATGAGCGGTGGTATGAGTTTACCGGGTTTGAACGAGGGCTGGAGGGAGACCAGAGCTGGGTGCCAATTATCCATCCAGAGGATGCCCAAGGCTGTCTAAACCAGTGGTATGAAGCGGTGAGAAAGGGGCAACCTTACCAAATTGAATATCGGTTCTGGGATCGCCATACATGTACCTACCGCTGGCATCTGGGGCGATCGCTGCCGATCAAAGATGAGAATGGTACCATTCTGCGCTGGTTTGGTGTCTGTATCGATATTGATGACCAAAAACAGGCAGAAGCGACAATTCAGCAGTTAAACGAGACGCTAGAACAACGGATTAAAGACCGCACCGCCCAGCTAGAAGCCGCCAATCGGGAACTAGAAGCGTTTTCGTATTCGGTATCGCATGATCTGCGCGCCCCGCTGCGACACATTGATGGATTTGTCGATTTGCTCCGCAAACGGTTAGACCCGCTGACCTCAGACGACACCAGTCGGCGATACCTGCACACTATTTCTACCACCACCAAGCAAGCCGGGATTTTGATCGATGACCTGCTGGCGTTTTCCCGAATGGGACGGGTAGAAATGCGCTGGATGGGAGTGAATATGAATCAATTAGTTCAGGAGGTGCAGCGTGAAATGGCGTTTGAGGTAAACGATCGCACCATTCAGTGGCAGGTCGAGCCGCTGCCGACGGTGCGCGGCGATCTGTCGATGCTGCGGCAGGTGGTGCGTAATCTGTTGGAAAATGCGATTAAATATACCCGCTTGCAGCCTGTGGCTAAAATTGCGATCGCCAGCCTCAGCGATGAGCATGAGGATATATTCTTAGTGCGAGACAACGGAATTGGGTTCAACATGCAATACATCCACAAGCTGTTTGGCATTTTTCAACGGCTGCACAGTGATTCAACCTTTGAAGGAACAGGGATTGGTTTAGCTAATGTTCAACGGATTATTCATCGGCATGGTGGCCGAGTGTGGGCAGAGGGATCTGTAAACGGCGGCGCGACTTTCTACTTTTCTTTACCTAAGGGATTGACCCAGTCGGCTTCCGAGCAGGGATCTACAGAAGCACAAGCGGTTCCAGAACAAGGGGCTGTCCGTACTAATAACAACATCAATATCACAGGCTTGGTAGACGCATGAGCCAGTTCAAACGTATCCTTCTGGTAGAAGATAGCCCAAACGATGTAGAACTTATTTTGACCGCTCTCTCTGAAAACCATTTAGCGAATGAGGTGGTGGTCGTGCGAGACGGAGAAGAGGCGCTGGATTACATGTATCGGCGAGGAGCATTTAAGCTCCGAGTCAAGGGTGAACCTATTGTGGTGTTTCTTGACCTAAAGCTACCCAAGGTTGATGGCTTAGAAGTACTGGCTCACTTGAAGGCAGACCCGGTCTTGCGGTCAGTTCCAATCGTAGTGCTGACCTCATCTCATGAAGAGCCAGATCTGGCACGCTGTTACGAATTAGGCACCAATGCCTATGTGGTGAAACCGATCGCCTTTCCTGACTTTTTAGATGTGATTAAGCAACTAGGGCTGTTTTGGGCAGTGTTGAATCAAGTGCCGTCAGCATTGGAGGCTGGCGAGTTTACTCAATCATTAGGAGACATTGGCAGATGACACAGCTCTGTTTTCTCTTGCTAGAAGATAGCCTGCTAGACGTAGAGCTGGTGCGCTCGGCGCTGCAAGAGGGCGGGGTTGAATGCAACTGGGTGCATGTAGACACGCAGGCTGGCTTTGTGGCGGCCTTGGAGCACATGCCTTTTGATTTGATTTTGTCAGACTATTCTCTGCCTGAATTTGACGGCATTTCGGCGCTCAAAATTGCCTCCGAGCGCTGCCCAGAGGTGCCGTTTATTTTCGTGTCGGCGACTTTAGGCGAAGAATTGGCGGTTGAAGCCCTCAAGCAGGGCGCAACCGATTATGTATTGAAACAGCGGTTACAGCGGTTGGTGCCGTCGGTGCAGCGAGCGCTGCGGGAGGCGCAAGAACGACGAGAGCGGCAACTAGCTGAGGCAGAGCGCGATCGCTTCTTTGTGGCGTTAGAGCAAGCCAATTTAACCTTAGAGACCCTGATTGAGTCTAGCCCGCTGGCGATCGCCTTCTTCAACCCAGATGGCATTGTCAAACTGTGGAACCGGGCAGCAGAGTCGATCTTGGGTTGGAGTGCTAGCGAGGTTGTGGGGAAGTTTTTGCCCGCCGTGCCCTACGGTCGTGAGCAGTTTCTAGCCAACCTAAAATCGGTTTTACAAGGAACCCCGCTGGTAAATCTAGCGATAAAACACCAGCGCAAAGATGGTCAGTCGGTTGATTTAGATATTTGGATGACGCTCAGTTTTGATGCCCAAGGCACTCCGGGCTGTTTGTGTGTGGCTGCCGATGCAACCGAGCGGAATCGAACGGCGCAGGCACTGGAAGCCAGTGAAGAACGCTACCGATCGCTGGCAACCGTGACCTCGTCGATTGTGTGGATCGCTGCGCCGGATGGAGCTTTGCTTTCGGCTCCGGCCTGGGAAGCGTTTACGGGGCAAACGTTGGCTCAGTCGATGGGCTGGGGCTGGGTAGAGGCAATTCATCCAGATGATCGCCAACTCGTATTGGATACGTGGAGACAGGGCATTGAGCAAAAAGCGGCGTGTGAATCCGAATATCGCTTGCGCCATCGTGACGGCAGTTATCACTATGTTCAGACTCAAGGCGTGCCCATTTTTAACTCAGATGGAACGGTACGAGAGTGGATTGGTACCGTAACCGATATCAGCGAAAGGGCGCGGCTCGAAGCCGAACGCAAACGGTCAGAACAAGCCCTGATCGAAAGCGAAGCTCGGTTTAAGCGATTGGTGCAATCAAACCTGATGGGCTGTATTTTTTGGCACACCGATGGCCGCATTCTAGAGGCCAATGATGCCTTTTTGCGAATGGTGGGCTACACCCGGGCAGATTTGCAGGCAGGATCGCTGAACTGGCGAGACATGACTCCTACGGATCAAATCGAGTTGAGCGAACGGTCGATCGCCCAAATGAAGGTAGAAGGAGCCTCCGAAGCCCTGGCTAAAGAATACCTTCGTAAAGATGGCAGTCGGATTCCGGTGTTGTTGGGTGGCGTAATGTTTGAAAACTCCACCGATCAAGGAGTCAGCTTTGCAGTTGACTTAAGTGAACTCAAGCGCACCGAAAAAGCCCTCCAAGAACACAACCAGCGGCTTCAACTCTTATTTGATACTACTAGCGACTTGCTGTTAACCCAACAGCCCTTGACGTTGATGAACAGTTTGTTTGACAAACTCTCGAAGCAAATGGACTTGCATTACTATTTCAACTTCATGGTAGAAACGCATCAGTCCCGCTCGGTGCTGCGGCTAGAATCCTATGGCGGGCTTGCCCCAGAGGACGTTGAGTCTATACGGTATATAGAATTTGGGCAGGGAATTTGTGGGTTAGTTGCTCAAGAGTGCCGCCAAATTGTCATGAGTGACCTACAGCAGTGCTGCCTGCCCAACGCCCAGACCCTCTGCTCAATTGGGACGACGGCCTATTCAGGGCAGCCATTAATTGTTCAGGGGCGCTTATTAGGAACGTTGTCGTTTGCCAGCAAAACCCGCACTAGTTTTACCCCCGAAGAAATAAAGCTGTTAGAGGTAGCGTCAGACCAGGTGGCGATCGCCCTCGAACGTGCAGAACTGATTACCTCGTTGCAGCAGCAAACCGAGCAATTGCGGCAGGCAAACCACGTAAAAGACGAATTTTTGGCGGTGCTGTCGCACGAGCTGCGTACGCCGCTAAACCCGATTGTGGGCTGGGCTAAGATTTTACGCACGCGCAACTGCGACCAACAGACCACCGAGCGCGCCCTAGAAACCATTGAACGCAATGCCAAAATTCAGACGCAGTTGATTGATGACTTGTTGGACGTTTCTCGCATTTTAAGCGGCAAGCTCAATTTGAATATTTCCCATGTTGATGTAGCTCAAACTATTGAGGCAGCGCTAGAAACGGTGCGCCTAGCCGCTGAAGCAAAATCGATTGAGCTAACGTTTGAGATTCTCACGGTTGAGAGCTTACCAACGACCGACTTCAGCCAAACAACTAGCCTCCGCACGGCAAACGAGTCAGGCGATCGGGTTGAGCAGTCGGATTTAGACGCAGAAACCAACCTGTTAGAAAATATACCAGCGCTAGCAGCGTCGATAGGGAAAACCGAACCGTCTGCGTCATCGGTTATAGAGCCGCTAGCTCAGCCTGTTGTCCTGCCAGAGTCCGTTTCTAGCGCGACTTCGGCTCCGATTTTGGTTCTTGGTGATCCGGGTCGTTTGCAGCAGGTGTTGTGGAATCTACTGTCTAACGCCGTTAAGTTTACTCCGGCAGACGGACGTATCCAGGTCTATTTATCGTTATCACAAGAGAGTAGGGAAAAGTCTGCCGAAAGCGGATTTAGTCAACCCCAAATAGCCGATATTAAAATGACCGATACTATTTCTGCTTTCACCCACGTTGAAATTACTGTAACCGACACAGGTAAGGGCATTCATCCTGAGTTTCTGCCCTATATTTTCGATTATTTTCGTCAGGCCGATGGCAGCACGACGCGAGTCTTTGGCGGGCTGGGCTTAGGGTTGGCGATCGCCAACCATATTATGCAGGCCCATGGCGGCACGCTCCGAGCCAGTAGTCCTGGTATCGATCAGGGGGCTACGTTTGTGGCTCGGCTTCCCTTGCTCAAGACAAAGCCGACTGAGGCTATAGATAGCGATCCATTAAACCAGTTGCTAAGTTCTCACACCTCTGCGCTCTTATTAGAAGGGCTGCGGGTGCTAGTAGTAGACGACGAAGCGGACTCTCTGGAGTTGGTGCGGTTTCTGCTGACCCATCAGGGTGCCATTGTGGATACTGCAACATCAGCAGAGGAGGCGCTGGCTAAGTTTGAACAGCTCCAACCAGAGTTGATCGTGAGCGATGTCGCCATGCCAGGAGAAGATGGCTACTCGCTGCTGCACGACATTCAAATTCGAGTTGCAGAGCAGCATAAAACCCTGCCTGAGATTCGCAAAGCCATGCCAAAGTCGATTGCCCTGACGGCCTATGCCAGAGACGAAGATCGGCAACGGGTAATTGCCGCCGGGTTTAGTAAACACATCGTCAAACCCCTTGATGCTGCTCATTTAATTGCGACCGTTGCCGATTTGGCAGGGCGACGCTAACCGCGCGTGAGGCGCAAACTTGTTATGAGTTACTCTTCTACTCAACCATCAATGCCTGACTTTCGACGGTTGTTCGAGTCGGTACCTGGGTGCTATTTAGTCTTAACGGCTGACCTAACAATTGTGGCCGTAAGTGAGGCTTACCTGCACGCAACCCTGACCCAGCGGGCTGATTTGATTGGGCGTTGCGTTTTTGATGTATTTGCCCACCCCTCATTTGCCCACCCCTTATTTGCCCACCCCTTACTTGCCCACCCTTCAGGCACGTCAGACTCTAGTAACCTATCTGACTTACGCACGTCGTTTGACCGAGTGCTGCGCGATGGCATAGTAGACACCATGCCTGTGCAGCCCTACGACTTTTACTGTGCTCTGGCTGCGGCTGATGAGCCAAGCCAGCGCCATTGGAAGCTGGTTAACTCTCCTGTGTTTGAGTCGTCTGAGCCATCTAATCTAAGGGGCGATCGCCTCGTCACCCACATTATTCACCACGTTGAAGATGTAACGGCTAGTGTGCTGCAAGAGCACGTCTGTTTGGAGGCGAGTGAGGATGCGCTGCTGCGAGAGCAAAGCGAAATTCGGCTACAAGAACACCAGCGCCTACTCCAACAAGTGACCGATACAGTGCCGGGTGTTTTGTACGTGTATGACTGGATTGAACAACGAACGGTCTACATTAGCGGTCAAGTGGTTGATAACTTGGGATTTACGCCCGCGCAGGTTTATGCAATGGGGCCATCGCTGGTGTTTCAGTTGGTTCATCCCGATGATTTGAAAAAACTGTCTGACCATATTCAAAAGTTCCGCACGCTGCAAGATGAAATTGTGGTTGAAACGGAGTATCGGCTCCGCACGGCCAGCGGCGAATGGCGTTGGTTTAGCGGTCGGGAGATTGTATTTAGTCGCACGCCAACGGGGGTGCCCAAACAAATCCTTGGCACGGCCTACGACATTACCGATCGCAAACATACCGAAGAGGCATTACGTCTTGAAAAAGAACGATTTGAACTCGCGGCTGCCGGTGTAGACTGCCTGATCTATGACTGGGATGTGGACACGGGTGCGACGAAGTACTCCGATGGTCTAAGCCGGATTTTTGGCTATTTACCAGACCAGGCAGAACCAACCCGCTCGTGGTGGTTAGATCGCGTTCATGCTGACGATTTGCCAGTGCTATCTGAGCAAATGGTGGAGAACTTGGCTAATTGCGATCGCTTTTCGGTAGAGTACCGTCTGCATAATCAGGCGCAACAGTATCGCTATGTGTTGGATCAGGGAATGGTTATCCGCGACGCTACGGGTCGTGCAGTGCGGATGGTGGGCACGATTACCGATATTAGCGATCGCAAAACCACAGAAGCACTTCAGCAGTTTTTGATTCAGCTCAACGATGCCATTCGCACCCTGCCCGATACCCAGGCCATTATTCAAATGATGGTGCAAGATGTGGGGCAGTATTTTCACATTAGTCGCTGTAGCTATGCCGAAATTAATCTGGCACAAACCCACGCGACGGTTGATTTGGACTTTTTTGACGGCGTGGCAAGCATTTCGGGTAAGCATCGCCTGAGTCATTTTGACTCGGCGATTGTGGTGCTGTTAAAGCAGGGTAAACCCGTAGCCATTGAAGATGTACAGACAGATCCACGCACCCAAGCCTGTCGAACCGATCTGGCGGAAATTGAGACGCGATCGCTACTCTGTGTGCCGTTGGTTAAACAAGAGCAGTTTGTGGCGCTGCTGATGTTGCATCACACGCAGCCGCGACCGTGGTCTGCTAAAGAAATTGCGTTAATTACAGAAGTAGTCGATCGCACCTGGATCGCCATTGAAAAAGTCCAAGCCGAACGCGCCTTGCATCAAAGCGAAGCACGCTTTCAACGGTTGGCGCACAATGTGCCGGGGGTAATCTACCGCTACTTGCTGCGTGCCGATGGCACCGACTCGATGCTCTATATTAGCCCTAGTTGCTATGGCCTGTTTGAGCTTGAGGCCGAAACGATTCAACGCAACGTGAACCATCTATGGCGATTGGTGCATCCCGACGATAGTGAGGCTCTGCGGGAGATTATTGCCGTTTCGGCTCAAACTCAGCAACCGATCCACTGGGAAGGTCAGTATGTGTTGCCATCGGGTGACACTAAATGGATTCAGATGGTGGCGCGACCTGAGCAGCAAACAGATGGTTCGATGTTCTGGGATGGTTTACTGACCGATATTACAGGCACTAAAGAAATTGAAATAGAGCGAGAGCGTTTGCTGACGCGATCGCAGCACTATGCGGCTCAGCTCCGGGGGCTAACCGAAGCCGCCATGGAAATGAACTCGGTGCTGTCGGTTGAAGAGGTGCTGCAAACTATCACAAAAGTGGCCTATTCCATCATTGGTACGCACCAGTCTGTGACCAGCGTGGCGACAAACCAAGACTGGGCTAATGCGTCTAGTGTCGTTCACCTATCTGACAAATATGCCCAGTGGCGAGATGTCGCTGAAAATCTTGATGGGTCAGAAATTTATGCTTATTTGCGTCATATTAATCGACCCATTCGGATGACTCAAGCAGAGCTAGAGGCAGATCCCCAGTGGCATGAATTTGGTTTGGATTCTACCAACCATCCTCCCATGCGCGGCTGGCTAGCCGCCCCGCTTACCGGGCGCTATGGCGACAATATTGGCGTAATTCACCTGTCCGATAAGTACGAGGGCGAGTTTACTGTAGAAGATGAAGCCATTCTGGTGCAATTGGCGCAGATGGCATCGGTTGCGGTTGAGAATACGCGCCTGTATGAAGCAGAGCAAGCAGCACGCGCTCAAGCAGAAGCTGTAAACCGAATTAAAGACGAATTTTTGGCAGTGCTGTCGCATGAGTTGCGATCGCCCCTTAACCCGATCTTGGGCTGGACGAGGCTGATGCAAACTCGCAACCTCAATCCACAAACTACCACCTATGCGCTAGAAACTATTGAGCGCAACGCTAAGCTTCAGACTCAACTGATTGAAGACTTGCTAGATGTCTCTCGCATTTTGCAAGGCAAGATGAGTTTTAATGTGGAACCCGTAGATCTGGCTACCGTCGTTAAAGCGGCTATGGAAACCGTTGATCTCTCTGCTGCCGCTAAATCTATTCAAATTCGGACGCTGTTAGAGCCTCAGGTGGGCTTAGTTTTGGGTGACCCCGATCGCCTCCAACAAGTCCTGTGGAATTTGCTGTCTAACGCGGTGAAATTTACCCCCGCAGGTGGGCAGGTCGAAATTAAGTTAGAGCAGGTTGGAGCGTGTGCCCAGATCCGAGTAACCGACACTGGCAAAGGCATAGACGCGGCCTTTTTACCGCATATGTTTGACTACTTTCGTCAAGAAGATGGGGCAACAACGCGACGGTTTGGAGGCTTGGGCTTGGGACTGGCGATCGTTCGCCATATCGTTGAGCTACATGGCGGGGTAGTCCATGCTGCTAGTCCCGGAGAGGGCAAGGGCGCTACTTTTGTGGTGCAGGTGCCGCTTGTCAACCACGCGAGTGAGAATGCCGACGTGAACGGTGGCACCCCCATAGCGGCTAGTGAGGCGGCGTTGTCCCACACTGATCTGCAAAATCTACGGGTCTTGGTGGTCGATGATGAGCAAGATTCGCGCGAAGTGACTACGTTCGTTTTAGAACAGGCGGGTGTAAAAGTAACAGCGGTAGCCTCTGCCCAAGAAGCACTCCGGCTGCTCTCGCCAACTACGCACTCCCAGTCGGGTATAGATGTTTTGATTAGTGATATTGGGATGCCAGAGGTAGATGGCTACATGCTGATGCATCAACTTCAGTCTCAGTTTCAGTCTCAGTTTGTTGGCACTAGTACCCAACCAGCCAAAAACGTCTCTAAAATGCCCAAGGCGATCGCCCTCACTGCCTATGCGGGAGAGCTGAATCGGAAACGAGCGCTGAGAGCAGGCTTTCAAAGCCACCTGACTAAACCCGTCGAACCAGCCGTGTTGATGGCGGCGATCGCTAAGGTAGTTGGCGATAATGGAGCCAGTTGAACATGTAGGGATGAAGCATTTGCACCCACACACTGCTTGGCAGTCCTACCTGTTGATACAAATGCTTCATCCCTACGGGCGGTAATATCACACCCTCAGACTATTTTCTGTGGGCGGCTCGCGATCCTCGTATACGGAAGAGGGCAGGTTTTGTTGGGCAGTTGACTACACAATGTGTAACGTATTGGCTGAACCTGCCCCTACGCGCACCTTTCAAGAAAATAAACAATCGGTCTAGAATATTACTCTAGGCTTTTGTTTTGCAGGTTTTATCAGGATCTTTAAAGTCATGGCAACACGTTTGGCGATCGCTCAACTCGGCGACCCTGTTTTGCGGCAATGCGCTGAACCAATTCAAGATGCAGGCGAACCGTGGGTACAAGCCTTGATCGACAACCTGCTCAAAACCCTATACGAGTCTAAGGGAGTAGGTATTGCTGCCCCACAGGTTGCCAGTTCCCACCAGCTCTTGGTAATTGCTTCCTATCCCAATTCTCGCTATCCCCATGCGCCCTCTATGAAGCCAGTCGCCCTGGTCAACCCGCGTTTGGTCAGCCATTCAGAAGAACGGGTTAAAGATTGGGAAGGGTGCCTTAGCATTCCGGGTATTCGGGGTCTAGTGCCTCGCTACACCGAAGTTGAAGTGGAGTATTGCGATCGCCACGGCGTTGTACAGCGCCAGGTGTTTACGGACTTTGTTGCTCGCATTTTTCAACACGAGTTTGACCATCTGAACGGTCAGGTATTTCTTGACCACGTTGAAAGCGTTTACGACATGATGACCGAGCAAGAGTACCTGAAGCGCATCGTTAACGCTAGTTAGCTGGTTGACTGACAAATCTCTTGAACACCTGCTGCACCGCCAGGAAATCAATTTCCTGGCTCATCGCTAAAGTCCTCTAAAGAGGACTGGATTCAGGCTCTGAGTCTATTTCAATAGACTTTCACCATTAGCCCAAAATTT
>JBBQFG010000102.1:0-17190 GCA_038321765.1 Elainellales cyanobacterium | reverse complement strand
GCGATGCAGTCATGGCTTGGAGGTAATCTTTTAGAAAGGATTGAAAAATACCTGGGCGTGAATCGTTTCTGGGGAAGCCGAGAAACAATCTACGCCATCAAAAACAGGGTAGTCCTAAATTGGTAAGGATTTTTTGATGGGGGGGCGTGGCCCCCCCCGGAACAAAACCATTGAGGCAGTTTTAATAGTCCCGTCGCTGGTAGAAAAACGGTATCGATCCCCCTATATCCTCCTTAAAAAGGGGGACTTTGAATCCAGGTCCCCCTTTTTCAAGGGGGGCTAGGGGGGATCACTATGTACCTAAAATCACAACCGATCACTTTTAAAACACCCTCTTACATCAATACCACTACCAAAAACAGTAGACAGTTAGACAAAAAGTCTATGCTGATCTGGCGCGAGTCCCGTTTATCTTACCTAGCTGATGACAGTTTCACGGACAATTTGCTTAGGATTTTTGGCAGTGATTGCGATCGGTACGCTGCTGTTACTACTGCCTATCTCGATCCAAAGTGGTGAATGGGGCAATCTGGTCACAGCGTTATTCACCACCACATCGGCGGTCTGTGTCACAGGTCTAGCAGTCGAAGACACCGGCACCTATTTCTCCTTTTGGGGTCAACTATTCATTGTACTTTTGGTGCAGGTGGGCGGTCTAGGCTACATGACGGCAACCACCTTTTTGTTGCTTTTGGTAGGGCGCAAGTTTGGCTTGCGCGAAAAAGTTGCTATTCAGCAGTCGTTAGATATCCAAGGCATGTCTGGGGCACTGCAATTAGTCAAATCAATCATTGCCCTGACGCTGCTGTTGGAACTAACCGGGGCAATTCTGATGTTCTGGGTATTTCGACAGGAGTATACGCCCACGCGATCGCTTTGGCTGGCGGTATTTCATAGCGTCAGTGCCTTTAACAATGCTGGATTTGGGCTATTCAAAGATAATTTGATCGGCTATGCCAAATCGGTACCGATCAACCTGATTGTGGGACTGTTGATCATACTGGGTGGGATTGGCTATCAGGTTATGATGGAGTCCTACCTGTGGGGACGCGATCGCCTCATGCGTAGACCCACACGCCCTGTATTCTCGCTCAATTTCAAAATTGTCACCAGCACTACCCTGATGCTACTAGGACTGGGAATCTTGGCGTTTTTAATCGCAGAATCTCGCAACCCCAACACTATCAGCAATTTCAGCTTCAACGAAAAAGTGCTAGCCGCTTGGTTTATGTCGGTCACGCCCAGAACTGCCGGGTTCAACACCATCGACTACGGCAAAATGACAACCACTGGACTATTCATCACAATCGCCCTCATGTTTATTGGAGCGAGTCCCGGCAGTACGGGCGGCGGCATTAAAACTACTACATTTCGAGTTTTGTTTAACTGCACTCAGGCCGTGCTGCAAGGCAAAGACGAGGTGCGCTGCTACCAGCGACAAATTCCCAACACCCTAGTTTTAAAAGCGGTGGGGGTCGTCTTTGGCTCCGTGATGACGGTGACAATGGCGACAGTGCTGATTACACTGACTGACCCAGAAATCGAGTTCACCCGAATTTTGTTCGAGGCCGTATCTGCCTTCGCAACAGTCGGGCTTTCAACCGGTATTACTCCTACTGTTTCCACAGGTGCCAAGCTAATTTTAGTCTTAACTATGTATGTCGGTCGGGTTGGCATTTTGTTGTTAATGTCGTCACTTCTGGGTGATCCGAAACCCACCTCAATTGATTATCCAGAAGAAAATCTTCTGGTAGGCTAATAGCGCGAACAAATTTAGGGGGCTTTTTGTGAACTTGTCGTCTCTGGGCTTCTTTCGTGGGCTGCGTACGGGAAACAGGCAGTTTGCCGTCATAGGACTGGGGCGGTTTGGGCGGGCAGTTTGTCAAACCTTACACAAACTAGGGTATGAAGTGTTGGGAATTGATTCGGATGATCGGTTGGTTGCCCAGGCATTAACCGATCACATTGTTTCTCACTCACTGACCCTAGATTCAACTGACCCAGGGGCATTAAAAGAGTCAGGTATTTTTGAATTTGACACGGTGATTGTGGCGATCGGAAATTACATTCAAGAAAGCATTATCACCACGCTCAACGTCAAAGAAGGGGGTGTTCCCCATGTAGTCGCCAAAGCTTCAACCGAAATTCATGGCAAATTGCTCAGACGGGTAGGAGCCGATCATGTCGTTTTTCCAGAACATGAGATGGGGTGTGCGCTGGCTCGTACTCTCACTCGTCCTGGTATTTTAGAACGGTTGGAGCTTGACCCAGACACGAGTATTGTAGAAATGGTAGTGCCCTCAGCCTTTGAAGACAAAACCATTGTGGATCTTGAGTTGCGATCGCGCTATGGTGTCAATCTACTGGCTGTATCCCAGTCGGGAAAACTAGAAGTAACCCCTAGCCCGTCTCTACGGCTCAAAAAAGGCGAAATGATTGTCGTGATTGGTGCTAACAAATGCATCAATCAACTCCCAGTTTGAGAAACGCTATGCGAGTGATTGGCTTAATCAGCGGCACCTCCGTCGATGGCATTGATTCAGCGTTGGTAGACATTACCGGAGAGGGTAGTGCTATTGCAGTTGACCTGATAAGCGCAGAAACCTATCCCTACCCGGCAAACTTGCGATCGCACATTCTTGAGGTGTGTGCCGGTAAGCCCTTATCAATGGCCGAGTTTGCTGAATTAGATAATGCGATCGCCTGCCAGTTTGCCCAATCCGCTTTACAGGTACAAGCCACCCATGCCGCCGCCGACCTGATCGGTTCCCACGGGCAAACTGTCTTCCACAACCCGCCGCAACACTCTCCCTCCCAGCACCCACAGCCCAATTCCTCCTGCTTCCCTCCGCTTTCTTCCTCGCTGCCCTTCCTCCCCTTGGGCTATAGTCTGCAACTCGGACGTGGCGACCTGATCGCTCATCTGACGGGCACTCCCACGGTCAGCAATTTTAGAGCGGCGGATATTGCCGTAGGTGGCCAAGGTGCCCCTCTGGTATCCCCAGTTGATGCCTGTTTACTGGGGCATCCTAGCCTCAGCCGCTGCATCCAAAACATTGGCGGCATTGGTAACGTCACCTACCTACCCGCCCACTTGCTTCGAGAGAAGCATCCTCAGAATAATCAACAGAATAATCAATATCCAGAGAGCCAGCATCAAACCAGCAGCGCCAATGCTGTTGACGCGTTTCCTGCATCTCCACCCCGTATTCTAGGTTGGGATACGGGTCCCGGCAACGCACTGCTCGATCTAGCTGTACATCATCTGTCTGATGGAACTCAATCCTACGATCAAGACGGTGCCTGGGCGGCATCGGGAACGCCTTGCCAAGCCTTCGTCGATCGCTGGCTACAGCAAAGCTTTTTTCAACAACCGCCCCCCAAATCGACAGGGAGAGAGTTATTTGGGCAGGCATATTGGGAACAGTGTTGGAAAGAGACTAGAGAAGAGAATCTCGGTTCAGCCGATCTGCTAGCCACCCTGACTGAGTTAACAGCCGCCGCGATCGCCCATAGCTACCGTACTTTTCTACCTCAAATGCCGGATCAAGTGCTAGTGTGTGGCGGCGGCAGTCGCAATCGTTACCTGATGACGCGAATTCGAGCGCTCCTCGATCCTATTGCCGTCTTAACGACAGATGATGCCGGACTGAACGCCGACTTCAAGGAAGCGATCGCGTTCGCAGTGCTAGCGTATTGGAGAATGCACGGGGTTCCCGGTAATTTCCCGGAGGTGACAGGTGCCAAACAACATGCCCTTTTAGGAGAAATCCACATGGCACGCTAATTCTTCCATGTTGCTAAGTTGAACTACTTATTACCTGCCATCCACGCTAGATTTGCCATCCACGTTAACACTGGCCATATCGCGATTCATTATGAAGGACTAGGGTTGTGTCTCACACATTTTTAATGGAAGCCGGACGCTGGATGTTGCAGGGGAGCTGGCTCGATCGAGATACCATGCCGGTGACGGTAAAAGGCAGAATATTAATCGCGTGGAGCCGAGACAACTGGTACACGATGGTAACTCGGCTGAATTTTCCAGGCATTGATCGCGAAGAAATTACCTTTCAATATCGCGGGCGCTTAACATCAGGCGATCGCCAATATACCTTCGTTCTTCAGCACAGCCTGCTAGGGCGAGTTGAAGGAGAAGGCTGGGTTGCACCAGAATCTATCGTGCAGCGGTATTGGGTATTAGACGATCGCCAGCGCCGAACAGGATTTGAAACGCTCCACCGCCTTAGCGAAAATTCCTACTGTCTTTCCAGCAGCATCATGGCTGGACATTATTTGGCTAGCACGATGGAAGCCACTATAGAACGGCAGCAAGAAAACTAAACCTAATCTTCTGCCTTTTCCAGAGGTTCTGTTGCCAGCGACTGCATCGGCTCTAGCCCGCCATCGTCCAGATCTGCCATCGACTGCACAACGAACGGTAAACAGGCTCCCTTGAGTCCTCGTCGAATCCGCTCCGGTGTCTCCGGAAGAATAACAAACAAGGGTTGGGTCTGCTCTGCTGCCTCGCTCAAAATATGTTGATAACGCGGCGGCATCATCCACTCATATCCTTTATCCAGCAGAACCTGAGTATGTCGCCAGCGCCCCAGCAAGTCCGAAAAATCTTCCTCAGGGCGATAAATAAAGACAAAAATCTCTACCCCAGTTTTGATTTTCCACTCAGGGTCACACATTAAAACAGCTACATCACAGGGCAGTCGTACGACTTCACCTGCCCCAACCGTTGCCCCACCCGATGCTCCCGACAGCCCTGCATTACGAATTCGAATTACGGGCAGCGGAATTGTAATCACACTTTCATCAGGACGCCGCAGGCTAGGAACCAACTCTAAATAAGGTCGATGCTGCTTTAAGAGGGCGATCGCTCCCCGATGGTCGCTGTATTCTGATAGAAGCTCTTCGTAGTGAAACTGTTTAATTGACATTAATTCAAACTGCCTCCGTCGCGTCCCACCTCAAAGAGAGACATAATCTCCATTGAAGCTGCTTTAAAAACTGCCACGGACATCAATTTTTTGAGCACACCACATCCGAAAAATCAACTTTCTGGCTCTAATCTTCCAACTCTAGCTTTTAGTTTTCGGCGTTGCTAAAGGGGTAATGACTCTGGAATGGCTTTCTTAGCCCTATTTAATATTATCCATCACCGCAAACATCGGCAAATACATCGCTACCAAAATCGAGCCGACCATACCGCCCAAAAACACAATCATGATAGGTTCCATGATGCTGGTAAGAGCCTTCACCGACTGCTCCACCTCATCTTCATAAAAATCAGCAACCTTCATCAACATCGTGTCAATTTCTCCCGTTTCTTCCCCAATACTCATCATTTGAATCGCCATAATTGGAAAAACCTGCTCACGTTGCAGAGCGAGACTAATCATGCCACCTGACTGCACCTCTCGTCGTGCTTCGTCTACAGCATTAGCAATCACCTGGTTACCAGCCGTATCTCGTACAATCTCCAACGACGTTAAGATCGGTACACCAGAGCGAGACAGTGCCCCAAACGTACGACAGAATCGAGCAGTACAGCTTTTTTGAATCAAATCACCAAACAACGGCATCTTTAGAAAGAATCGATCCATCGTTTCGCGACCAACACGCGTCTTGTAATATTGCCGATATGCAAACGCCAAAACCACAACAATAATAATCAGCGCAATTGAATAAATGGGTGTCCGCAAAATGTTACTAATGTTCAGCATGAGCTGCGTAAACACGGGTAACTCTGCATCCAGTTCCTCAAAGATGCCTGCAAAGATAGGCAGCAAGAAGATTGTCATCCCCAAAAACACCAGCAGCGCAATAATGCCTACCGTCACCGGATATGCCATAGCAGACTTAATCTGGTTTTGCAAACGGGCAACGTCTTCCAGCAATTTTGACAACCGATTGAGCACATCATCTAGCACCCCACCGACTTCCCCCGCCTGAATCATACTAACGTAGAGACCATCAAAGCACTGGGGATGCTTCCGCATGGCATCAGACAGGTTCGTTCCCTGTTGCACATCAGAGCTAATCTCCTGAAGTGCCTGCTTTAATTTCGGATTAGGGCACTGATCAGCCAGCACCCCCAATCCACGAACTAACGCTACCCCAGCATTTACCAGAGCTGCAAACTGTCTAGAAAAGATGGCCTTGTCCTTCACAGTAACTGTTGCCATTGAATTCTGAATCTGCTTTAGATCCAGGGTATTCAACGTCTCAAAAAAGCTCCGATCCTGAGTCAATTCCTGCACAAACAAGCCCTGTTCTCTCAAGCTGGAGCGCGCCTCGGCAGGAGAACCGGCTGAGATTTTTCGTTTGACGGGGTTTCCCTTAGAATCTCGTGCTCGAACAACATAGGTCTGCATAGCATTTATGGGGAAGTGGTCAAAAATCGCTGAGGTTTAACCAAGAATACGTGGTAAGTAGATGGGCGTAATTAAATATAAAACCTTAAAAGTCTGCGCCGCCCGCTGCGCGGGCGGCGCAGACTTTTAGAATCTTGTTTTTATTCAGGTTGAACTACTTACTAAGGCTGAAGTGATGATTTTTTTGTTGCCTGGGCTCAGGCCACATAACAAAAAATTATCCCTTTTGAAGAATCTCGCATACCGTTAGGGTCTACCCGCCACAGACGCACCAGGTCGCGCCGAACCGGCGGGCTGAACACCACCGATTAGACGTTGCAGCTCATCGGGGCGAGACGTTTTTGACATTGCTGCTTCAAACGAAATGAGTCCAGCCTTGTATTGATCTGCCAACACTTTTTCTAGGGTTTGCATCCCTAATTTGCCACCCGTTTGAATCGCAGAATAAATTTGAGCCGTCTTGCCTTCTCGAATCAAGTTAGAAATCGCAGGCGTAATCACCATAATCTCTTGTGCCATGATTCGCCCAAATTCATTAGGCTTGGGATTTTTCCGAGGCACTAAAGTCTGGCTAAAAACACCCACTAGGGAGTTAGACAATTGAACGCGCACCTGTGTTTGCCGCTCTGAAGGGAACACGTCAATAATCCGGTCTACGGTTTGGGCAGCAGAGCTAGTATGTAGCGTACCAAAGACAAGGTGTCCAGTTTCTGCAGCCGAAATTGCAAGTGCAATCGTCTCCAGATCTCGCATTTCTCCCACAAGAATAATGTCGGGATCTTCCCGAAGCGCAGCCTTTAGGGCATTAGCAAAACTTTTAGTGTCTTCTCCCAACTGCCGTTGATGGATTAAGCTTTTAACTGGCTCGTAAACAAACTCAATTGGGTCTTCTACCGTCAAGATATGTTCTGCCCGGGTACGATTGATTAAATCAATCATGGCTGCCAAGGTCGTAGTTTTACCAGAACCTGTTGGCCCCGTCACCAGAATTAGTCCTCTCGGCTTTTCTGCCATTTCTCGAACGACATCAGGAAGACCCAGCTTTTCAAAGTTAGGAATTTTGGAACTCAGCGCTCGTAGACAAGCCGCATAGGTTCCTCGATCTTTGTAGACGTTAACGCGGAAGCGAGCTAACCCTTTCACACCATAGGAGCAATCTAGCTCCCAGTTTTGCTCAAGAGTTTTACGCTGAGTGTTGTTAAGCATGCTGAAGATGAGGCGCTGACACTCTTCAGATGTCATGAGTTCATCACCAATCGGCGTCAGGTGTCCATTGATCCGGAAATAGGGCGGTAACCCACTTGATAGGTGCAAATCTGACCCACCCATCTCGATCAATTGCTCCATCAAATCTTCGATCATCAATTCCATCGTGCTTGCTCCTTTGGCCAGGGTGAAATAATTTTGCTGAGAATCAAGTCCGAGACCTAATCTTGAAATCGAGGTGTCGTGCAATAGGGGCAGTCTAGCCACTCTTGCTTCAGCTCTGCACCACATGTACGGCAGGTGAGGGAGGTCTTACGTTTTGCCTTGAGTTCTGATTCCAGCCCAGTGTCAGTAAAGGTAACTCGCTCTACCTCTTCAAGGGTGGTCGCTCCTTGTCGCACCAAATTCAAACTGTATGCCAGGAGGGTTATCATCCCTTCCTCAACGGCCACTTCTTTGATTCGTTCGGTTGGAGCACTCTCAGTAATTAGGCTCTGCAACTGCTCTGTCACTCGCATGACTTCATACACTCCACAGCGCCCTTTGTAGCCAACGCCTTTACAACTTTGACACAGGGTACTTTTAGCTCTGGCTTCTTGAATTTCGTCAGCTTGCAGCTCGTTGGCTTTATAAAAAGTAACTTCAACTTCTTTAGAAGCAGAAAGTCCAAAGCGCGCCAGATCTTCACTTGAAGGGTTGTAAGGAACGCGGCATTCAGAACAAACCCGTCGCATAAGTCGCTGAGCTAGCACACCAATGAGGGAGCTAGAAACCATGAAAGTTTCTACGCCCATTTCTTCAAGGCGGGCGATCGCACTTGCAGCGTCGTTAGTGTGCAGGGTTGTTAGTACCAAGTGACCCGTCAAAGCCGCCTCAATTGCCGTCTTTGCCGTTTCTCTGTCGCGCGTCTCACCCACCAGAATCACATCGGGATCTTGTCGTAAAAAAGCCCGCAGAATTGAGGCAAAGTCCATGCCTTTTTCTCGAATTACCTGCACCTGGGTAATCCCCGGTAGAGAATATTCAATCGGGTCTTCTGCCGTACTGATGTTTACTCCAGGACTGTTGCGCTCCGACAAAGCCGAATAAAGCGTTGTCGTCTTACCAGAACCCGTGGGGCCAGTTACCAGGATTAGCCCGAAGGGGCGCGCCACCATTTCCTGAACGATATGCAGGGTTTCGGGATCGGTAATTAGCTTATCCAAGCCTAGCTGCGTAGCCGAGTTGTCGAGAATCCGCAGCACCACTTTTTCGCCGTAGCGACTGGGCAACGTATTGACCCGAAAGTCTACCTTACGGCCATCAAAAATTCGTCGGATGCGTCCATCTTGAGGCATCCGACGTTCAGCGATGTCTAAGTCGGCAATAATTTTGAAGCGCGCCGTTACAGCAGGAATAATTTTCTTAGGCAGATGTTCTAGCCCTTCTCGCAACACCCCATCCTTGCGAAACCGAATCCTCAGATATTCTTCCTGAGGCTCCACGTGGATATCAGACACGCCATCTTGCAACGCTTTGACAAGAATTTTGTTAACGAGGGCAATTACTGGAGCCGCTTCAGCATCTTGCAGAGCAGCATCCAAGTTGGCTTCTAGATCGTCGCCTGGCTCTTCCAGGTCGAGATACTCCAATCCTTCCAGATCGGCTTTAACATCTACCTTAGACTGAAAGTCTAGTTGCTTTTGGCGTTCAACTTGCTCATCCAGATATTGGGAAATAATTCGCTGGTAGTCCTCGATGGTGATAACCATCCGCTGCAATACTAAATTCTGAGGACGAAGAATTCGGTTCAAGTCATCTTGTGCAGCTAAATCATCTGGGTCTACCATCGCAATTAATACAGAAGAAGGCGTTCCCTCTGTACGGGATAGAGGCACCAATCGATAGCGACGACAAAGATCAACAGGAATCAACGTATCGATTAACTGGCTGACCTGGCTAGTAGAAATTTGGCTGATTTCAGGATCAAGAGACTCTACACCATAGAGAATTTTAAGCTCAAATAGCTGCTGCTTCTTATACTGGCGCAGCAGGTCAGGCGGGAGCTGCTGCCCGGTAATCATCTCCAGAACTTCGGTCAATGGTCTGCCAGTCTTACGGCTCTCAACCAAAGCCTGCTGCATTTGATCGTTGTTGACGTAGCCAGCTTGGATGAGCTTGTTGCTGAAGGGAGAGAAGTTATGTTGAACGACCAGGGCGCGCCGTTGAGACGAAGAGTTAGCCATAGCTGATGCCGAAGTTCCTTGTAGCCTTAAATGGAGTGTTCCCAACTATCTTTAATACAAAGCATGCTACCGAGTCTAAAGCATGCAATCCCAGTCAACTTTTATCTAGAGTCAGCTTTTTGCAATGCGGGAGAGTCAATGCGGAACGGATTGTTTTTTGAAGAAAGCAATAATCTAAATTTCCAGAACCGAATCACTAGGCCAAGAAGGTGAGAACGTAGCTGATTTTTGCTTGTTAACAATTGTTGACTTAAAACTTATGATAGAGCGCTATACAAAAAGCTAGTTCCTCCGCAGCTACAGAGATTTCGGCTACTGGAATTATAGAGAAGAAATCATCATATAGATTGAGTCTTTCAGGGGTCGAGTCTCTACGTCCTCTTTCTAAAACCAAACATACAGCAATCCCGAGTAGGTTTTAGGTGTTTAGTGATCCGAACATTTGAATCTCTGACAAGTAGGTGGGCTTAAGTAAGTATAAAATCCTAACACCCTGCGCCGCCCGCTGCGCGGGCGGCGCAGGGTGTTAGGATTTGGTTTTTATTTAGGTTGAACTACTTAGCACGTCAGTTTGGGGCGATAGGGAAAGAAGCAAGCGCTCCATTTTCATAACTCAAATCGATCGCCCCCCGTAAAGTAGGCTATAGTCCATAACGCCTTCTCCCGAAACAAAAGAGAAATTCAGACCGCACTGAAAGCCCTATACCCTTTTGACAAGGAGATGAGTTTGAAGCAAGGGTAGCGTCAGTGTTCCTGCAAAATTGGAACTATCCCGATTTAGAGATAGTTCAGCCACTGGAATGCTTCCGCTACAAAAGGTTGCCGATTAGTGACCTCAGCATTCCCCAAGAAGGCAAATAAAATATCGCTAGTGGGTTACTCTTGATAAAGAATGTCGGCGGTTATGGCTGGCTAAATCAGCCTCTATGCTTGCCGGATAGCTGAAGGATATCTAGATAGTTGGAGTTTTAGACTGTACAGATGTGGCCTGTTTTGATGCATCCTGTATAGCATAGGCTAGCCTATATTTGCGGGATTATAAAATTTTTAACTCTGAAATGTCTGAGATACTGGTGCACAATGATTGACGAAGAAAAGCAGTTAGAGAACGTGCAAGAAGCGATGGCTAATACTGCGGATGTGTTGCAAGTGACGGATGGTGAGAGCATGGCTGTTGAGGCAAATCAGGTAGATGATGAGTCCGCCAAGGGGTCTGAAACGTTGTTGAGTCAAGAGGCAGTGGATTCCTCCACTCTGGAGGCTGAAACCGAAGTGATAGAAACACTTGAGGGAACAGAAAATCAGCTCAGTTTGGCGACCCTGACTCAAGAGAATGAAGCACTTAAGCTGCAAGCAGAGGAGCGTACAAGCCAGTTCATGAGGATCGCCGCGGATTTTGAAAATTTCCGCAAGCGTACTCAGCGTGAAAAAGAGGAACTAGAGCAGCAGATTAAGTGCAGTACCGTGGTAGAGCTGCTGCCCGTCGTTGATAACTTTGAGCGGGCGCGATCGCAAATTAAACCACAGGGTGAAGAAGCTATGGCAATTCACAAGAGCTATCAAGGGGTCTACAAAGATCTGGTAGATCGGCTTAAGCGTATTGGGGTTGCCCCGATGCGATCCGAGGGAAAGGAATTTGATCCAAATATGCACGAAGCTGTGATGCGAGAGTCTACCGATGAGTTTCCTGAAGGTACAGTCATTGAAGAACTCGTGCGGGGATACCTGTTGGGAGAGCGTGTCTTGCGGCATGCTATGGTCAAAGTGTCAGCAACCCCTGAGTTCGACGACTCAATGCCAAGCGAAGCCGGTACATCTGAGACTTGATCCCTAACTGGATTGAAGAAAAGTTAAGTCTTTCTGCTGATATCGACATGTTGGTTCAACGCCTATTCACGTAGATCTATGGGCAGCCCAGCCTACGGTATAGCTCTAATCAACAATGCTGTGATTTAGTTTGAAGGCGATCGCAGAGTTTTTTTCACTTAAGCTGATCAAATTTCTGAGCAATTGCGGAATACTCTGCTAGAAATGAGTTCAGTCACAAATGAGTTCAGTCGTTCTACAGAGTTGCACTCACTCATTCACTTGTTGAATATATGGACAGCCGCTAATTATGGGAAAAGTCATTGGTATTGACCTAGGCACAACAAATAGCTGTGTTGCTGTGTTAGAAGGCGGTCAACCTGTTGTTATTGCCAACTCAGAAGGGGGGCGAACAACACCCAGCATTGTTGGATTCGGCAAAACTGGCGAACGTCTTGTAGGGCAACTGGCAAAGCGGCAGGCCGTAACCAATGCGGAAAACACCATCTTTAGCATCAAGCGGTTTATTGGTCGGCGCTGGGACGACACTACAGAAGAGCGTACTCGGGTACCTTACAATTGCGTACGTGGTAAAGACGACACTGTAGACGTACAAATCCGGGGTCGCAGCTATACTCCCCAAGAAGTATCAGCCATGATCTTGCAAAAATTAAAGCAAGATGCTGAAAATTATTTGGGAGAGTCGGTTACCCAAGCAGTTATTACAGTTCCAGCTTATTTCACCGATGCCCAACGGCAAGCCACCAAAGATGCTGGCACCATTGCTGGGCTGGAAGTTCTCAGAATTATCAACGAACCAACCGCTGCTGCCCTTTCCTACGGATTAGATAAGCAAGATCAAGAACAGAGCGTTCTAGTGTTTGATTTAGGCGGTGGCACGTTTGATGTGTCTGTGCTTCAACTAGGCGATGGGGTCTTTGAGGTGAAGTCAACGTCTGGTAACAACCACTTGGGCGGCGATGACTTCGACAATGTTGTAGTGCGCTGGCTGATGGACTGCTTCCAAAGAGAGGAGGGAATTGATCTTTCGACCGATAAAATGGCGCTACAACGCCTCCGGGAAGCCGCTGAAAAAGCCAAGATCGAACTCTCTAGCATGTCGAACACCACGATTAATTTGCCTTTTATCACGGCAGATGAAACGGGGCCAAAACATTTAGAGACAGAGCTATCCCGCGCCAAGTTCGAAGAGTTGGTTAGTACGTTAGTAAAAGACACGATTGAACCTGTCACCCAAGCCCTGAAAGACTGTGGGCTGAACCCTAACCAAATTGACAAGATTATTCTCGTCGGTGGATCAACTCGAATTCCAGCAGTGCAGGAAGCGATCAAACAGCACTTCAACGGTAAAGCTCCGGACCGCTCTGTCAACCCTGATGAGGCTGTAGCGCTAGGTGCAGCGATCCAGGCGGGCGTGCTAGGTGGCGAAGTTAAAGACCTGCTGTTATTAGACGTAACGCCCTTGTCTCTGGGCATTGAAACCCTGGGCGAGGTCTTTACCAAGATTATCGAACGTAATACAACAGTACCTACTAGTAAAACGCAGACATTTTCAACCGCAACAGACGGCCAAACCTCCGTTGAAATTCATGTGCTTCAGGGTGAGCGTGCTTTAGCAAAAGATAATAAGAGTTTAGGTAAGTTCCAACTGACGGGTATTCCGCCAGCCCCTAGAGGAGTACCTCAAATTGAAGTGTCGTTTGAGATTGATGCCAATGGGATTCTCCAGGTATCAGCACGAGATAAAGGCACAGGTCGAGAGCAAAGTATCCGAATCAGCAACACGGGCGGCTTAAGCGAAGCTGAGGTAGAGCGGATGCGTCAGGAGGCAGAACTGTATGCCGAAGAAGATGGGGTGCGGCGACAGTTGGTTGAATACCGCAACCAAGCAGACATCTTGTTTGCAAATTACGAAACTACGCTGCGAGATAATGGTGAGTTGATCCCCGAATCTTATAAGGCTCAAGCTGCTGAAAAAGTAGCAGAGCTGCGGGCGGCGATCGCTGATCGTTCCATTACCACAGAGGCCATGAGAAGCCGGTTGGATTCGCTTCAACAAGCCCTATTTGCCCTAGGCTCTGCTGTTTATCAACAAACAATTCAGCCAGATGAATATGACGAGAATGGCCTAGGAGATGCCACAGCCGTCTGGGCAAACGGGCATGGTGAGCCGCCAACCGATACTTTAGAAGAGTATGATGAGGGCTACAACTTTGAAAATGACGAAACAGTGACAGCCGACTATGAAGCAGTTGACTAAATTTTTAGACTGAAGTCTGTAACATTGCCCAGCCATTAGGTTTCAAACATGTTGCTTAATTCTTTAAGGCACTGCTAGAGCTGGCCTTTCAACAAATGAACCTCTGGCTCTCTGGTCAACGATTGACCAAGTTCAATTTTGCCCCTATTTCTGTGCAAAAATTGGGTAATTTAGTCGGTCTAAGATCTATTCGCTACGATGTAAATGGTGGGGCCTTGCCGAATAAGATCCTGCTATCTGGTTTATGATTCCTCTTTTACCCCTTCTAGCAGCGCTCTATGCCCCGTGACTATTACGAAATCCTTGGTGTCTCCCGTGATGCAGACAAGGAGGATGTCAAGCAAGCCTATCGCCGACTCGCGCGTAAGTACCATCCTGATGTCAATAAGGAAGAAGGTGCAGAAGAGCGATTTAAGGAAATAAATCGGGCTTACGAAGTACTTTCGGAGCCAGATACCCGTGCCCGCTACGATCGCTTTGGAGAGGCTGGAGTTAGCTCGGCGGGTGGCGCAGGGTACCAGGATCTTGGCGACATGGGAGGCTTTGCCGATATCTTTGAAAGCTTTTTTAGCGGTTTTTCAAATGCTCCAGGACAGCAAACTCGGCGACGGACTGGTCCTATGAGAGGTGACGATCTTCGTCTAGACCTAAAATTAGACTTCCGAGAAGCTGTATTCGGCGGCGAGAAAGAGATTCGAATTAGCCACCTAGAAACCTGTAACACCTGCACTGGGTCAGGAGCAAAACCCGGCACTCGGCCTAAAACCTGTGGCACCTGTGCTGGTTCTGGGCAGGTACGCCGCGCCACTCGTACTCCCTTTGGCAGTTTTACCCAAGTATCTACTTGCCCTACTTGCGGCGGCGGAGGTCAGGTAATTGAAGACAAGTGTGATGTCTGCGGCGGCAGCGGTCAGAAGCAGGAAGCCAAAAAACTGAAAATTACTATTCCGGCTGGGGTAGACAACGGTACCCGTCTTCGCATTTCGTCTGAAGGCGATGCGGGGCAACGCAGCGGACCTCCTGGAGATCTTTATGTTTACCTGTTTGTCAACGAAGATGCTGAATTTCAACGAGATGGCATTAACATTTTATCGCAGCTAAAGATTAGCTATTTGCAGGCAATTCTGGGCTGTAAGCTGGACGTAAATACGGTAGATGGCCCTGTAGAGACGACCATTCCTCCGGGGATACAGCCCGGAACGGTATTAACGTTAGAAGACCGTGGAGTACCCCGCCTAGGTAACCCTACGAGCCGAGGTGACCATTTAATGACCGTATCGGTAGATATTCCAACGCGAGTGTCTGCAGAGGAACGAGAGTTGTTAGAGAAGCTGGCCAAAATTCGGGGCGATCGCGTCGGTAAGGGCGGCAAAGGCTTGCTCGATAATCTATTTCACAAGTCATGAGCCAGTCCTTCTCTACATCTGTTAACCTGCCAACTCCACCCGATGCCCAGTTGGATCTACGGGGCACTCCCTGCCCTATCAACTTTGTACGCACGAAGTTACGGCTGGAAAAAATGCTCCCTGGCTCACTGTTGGAAGTATGGCTAGATCCGGGTGAACCCATTGAACAGGTGCCCGATAGCCTCAAAATGGAAGGATACACGATTGAACACTTGGAAGACCGAACGGACTTTTTTGTTCTGAAAGTTCGTCGTCCGGCTTAGGGCAATGATGCCACCCCCGCCCTCGACCGAGGCTAATTTGCTTGTTTATCCCCAACCAAACGATGGGGAACGTGATCTACTCTGGGGAACGGTAATCGCGGTTCAAGCCAACTACTATCGGGTGCAGTTTGAACCAAGTTTTCTGCCCACATCTGTACCAACGCCTGGACAGGGCGACATTCTGTTGCTCTGTACTCGCCGGACTCGCCTCAAAAAAATGGGGCAACAAATCATGGTTGGCGATCGCGTCCGGGTTGAGGAGGCCGATTGGATAGGCGGACGAGGGGCGATCGCCCAAGTGCTACCCCGTCACAGCGAATTAAACCGCCCACCCATTGCCAACGCCGATCAGATTTTGCTAGTTTTTGCGCTAGCTGAACCATCTCTTGACCCGATGCAACTCAGTCGTTTTTTGGTCAAAGCAGAGTCTACAGAAATAGCCGTCTGTCTTTGTCTTAACAAATGTGATCTGATATCCCCAACCGAACGGCAGCAGTGGAGCGATCGCTTGCAGAGGTGGGGCTACGCACCTCTGCTGCTGAGCGTTCAACAAACTGTAGGGTTAACCGCTGTCCACCTGCGCTTGAGCGGAAAAACCACCGTTGTGTCTGGGCCATCGGGCGTGGGCAAATCTAGCTTACTGAACGCGCTGATTCCTTCCGTAGAGCTTCGAGTAGGAGCTGTTTCAGGCAAGCTCCTGCGCGGTCGTCACACGACTCGTCATGTAGAGCTGTACAAACTGCCCATAGGGGGCCTCTTAGCCGATAGCCCAGGCTTCAACCAGCCCGACCTAGACTGCACACCCACTACTCTCATCCACTGCTTCCCCGAGGCTCGGCAGCGCTTAGAGAAGGAAGACTGTCATTTCAGTAATTGTCTGCACCGAGACGAACCAGGATGCGCTGTACGAGGTGACTGGGAACGCTATGCACACTATCGAATCTTTTTAGAAGAAGCGATCGCTCGCCAAGACAGTCTAGAGCGTAGCCCCGATGCAGAAACTATGACTAAGCAAAAAAATCGTAGTGATGGGCAAGTGGCTACCGAACCCAAACTAGAATCCAAAAAATATCGCCGCCCCTCTCGCCGAACCGAGAAGCAGATGCTCCAAGACTTGTACTTAGAAGAAGAGGATGGAACGGATCAGGGGGGCAATTGAATGGGGCAACCCAATGCCTCTCAGCTTAGCTTGAAAGCCCACTAGAGCACGGCTCATTAAACTGCTAAGTAGGCGGGCGTAATTAAGCATAGAACCCTAAAATTCTGCGCGGGCGGCGCAGAATTTTAGAATCTTGTTTTTATTTAAGTTGAACTACTTATAGCCATAGACGGATTGGTTAGGACGGGGTGCAGGGGTGGAACCCCTGGCTGGGGGCAAAGCCCCCACACCCCCTTCGCTCCCAGTGTCCTAACCTTTGTGGCGACAGCTATAACAGAGAAGTATTTCAGCAGAAACCGGGTTAGGGGCATGAGAACGCTTGCCCTGGATCGCTTAAATTGCCTTAAGTTTCTGCAATCAGGCAAAATGTTACAGATTGCAACATATAATGAGAATTAGTGAAAATAGGTATCTCAGAGGATAGCAGCGTTACATGAGAGTTGCGATCGCCGGAGGAG
>JBBQFG010000101.1:0-17403 GCA_038321765.1 Elainellales cyanobacterium | reverse complement strand
AAGCTAAGCGAATCGTAGGATGAGGAGCAGGATTTGCATTTCCTTTGCATTTCCCTAAGAGGATGTTTTAAAAGTCCCGTTGCTGGTATAAAAACGGCATCGATCCCCCTAAATCCCCGCGCTGGCGCGCCGCTGCGCTAGTAAAAAGGGGGACTTTGAATCCAGTTCCTCCCTTTTTATAGACGCGAAGCGGCTTCCCGAAGGGTAGGGGGGCTAGGGGGGATCAATCAGTGCCCAAAATCACAGCCAATCACTTTTCAAACATCCTCTAAGGATTTTTTGACGGGCGGGCTTCGCCCGCCCATCAAAAAATCCTTACATCAATACCACTACCCACCTCCGTTTCTATATGATTGTGATTCAAATGCGTTGTCTATTTTTTAAACCTGTTCATATTTTCGAGCAGTGCACAGCGCGCAACGCTCGAAAACATAGACAATCTGACCGTTTTTGATAGTGGACTATAAAACTTGTGGAATTAAATTTTAATGAAATCCGCGAACTGCTCACGATTTTAGATCAAACTAACGTCGCGGAGATTAGTCTTAAAAGCAACGATTTTGAACTCACCCTGCGTAAGGAAGGCCGGTTGAATGAGCAACTTCCTGCAAAGGGCAACGTAGGCATTACACCTCCGGCATTGTCCAGTGCGCCCTCGCCTGTAGCGTTGCCATCTGTGCCTCTTCCCAGTCAGTCTGCCCCGTCTGCCCCGGCTCCCCTTGCCAACGATCGCCTGTCAGAGGTTAGCTCACCGATTGTAGGTACCTTTTATAGCTCTCCGTCACCGGATGAGCCACCCTTTGTGGCTGTGGGCGATCGCATTCGATCTGGGCAGACGGTCTGCATCATCGAAGCCATGAAAATCATGAACGAGATCGAAGCAGAAGTGACTGGGGAAGTTGTAGAAATTCTGGTGCGAAATGGGGAGTCTGTTGAGTACGGGCAGGCGCTAATGCGAGTCAACCCAGGGTAATATAGCTTCAGCCAGTCATCTTAGGACAAGGGGCTTAAGCCCCTTGTTGGCTGACGTGCTAACCTGCGTCCTAACGTTTGTGGCGACGGCTATAATTTAGGATTGCTAAAATTTAGGATTGCTAAAAAAGGGGACGCGCATGCCGTGCGCGTCCCCTTTTTTTGGGAGAAGTCCTATTGGGATGTAGCTCTACGATTTGGGAGCGGGCTGCTGTGGAACGTCAGCGAGGCGATCGCTTAGCTGGCTCGACCGCGCTACCTTCAGCGACGACTGCAACATCGGGGTACGTTGCACCGACGTATTAACTAACGTGAACAGCGGATTCGACAGAATGCCCGCTAGTGATGTCGTGATCAGCGCTAGCACAATCCCAATTTGGAGTGGCCGCATTCCAGGCAGTTTCCACTGAATAGCAGGATATTGCTTTACCGATTCCGACATCTCATCCGGCTCCTTCACCACCATCATCTTGACGACCCGAATGTAGTAGTAGATGGAAATCACACTCGTGACCAAGCCTACCAGCACTAAGCCATAGGCACCCGCCTGCCAGCCAGCCCAAAAGAGATAGAGTTTGCCAAAGAATCCAGCCAGCGGTGGAATGCCCCCCAAGGACAGCAAGCAAATGCTCAAAGCCAGGGTCAACAGTGGGTCTTTCTGGTACAGCCCACTGTACTCAGTAATTTCATCGCTTCCCGTCCGCAGCGTAAATAGAATGATGCAGGCGAACCCACCCAGGTTCATCAGCAGGTAGATCATCAGGTAGAAGATCATGCTGGAATAGCCTGCTTCCGTACCCACGATCAGCCCGATCATGATGAACCCCGCTTGCCCAATCGACGAATAGGCCAGCAGTCGCTTCATGCTGGATTGTGCCAGCGCCACCACATTACCCAGCACCATACTCAAAATTGCCAGAGCGGTCAGGACAAACCGCCACTGCTCTGACATCAGTGGAAATGCTGTGACCAGCAACCGCACCGCCAAAGCAAAGCCTGCCGCCTTAGACCCTACCGACAAAAATGCCACAACCGGAGTTGGAGATCCCTCATAGACATCGGGAGTCCACTGGTGAAAGGGCACGGCTGCGATTTTGAAGGCGATTCCAGCAATTACGAAAACGAGTGCAATCACTAAGCCAATGGATTGAGATACTTCATTCGAAACAATTCGAATGGCGATGTCGCTGAGACGGGTTTCGCCGCCTGACAGGCCGTACAGCAACGATAGACCGTAGAGGAAAATAGCAGAACTGGCAGCTCCAATTAGCAGATACTTTAGCGCTGCTTCATTCGAGCGAGGGTCGCGCTTTAGATAACCTGTCAGCAAATATGAGGAAATACTCAGGGTTTCCAGTGAAACGAAAATCATCACCAGCTCATCTGCGCCCGACAAAAACATTCCGCCTAGGGATGCAGTTAGCAGAATTACAATAAATTCTGCCAGAGACGTACCTGACTGCTCCACATAGCGGACAGACATCAGAATAGTGAATACGGCAGAAAGCGCGATGATGCCGCGAAATAAGACACTCAGCGCATCGCTGTTAAATTCTCCAAAAAAGGAAATTGGAGTGACGGTGTTCCATTGGTAGTAAAGGGCGGTTAGGGCAGCTAGTAGGCCAGCGATCGCCACATACGGTGTCCAACGCGACGACGAGCGGCCAACAATTAAATCTCCTACCAGCACCACCAACAACGTGACAATCACAATGCCTTCGGGCACAATGGTTCCGACGTTTAACTGAGCTGTTAGATTAGCGAAGTCCATAGGTTTCCTGGGCTTGAGCGGCATTGAGGGAATCGCTAAGGCAAGTCAGCAGATTCTAAAACGATGATTTAAAGCAGATCAGGCTGATGTGAACACGTTTAGAGTAACAAATTGTCAAGCTTGTACCCTCATCTACATCAGTACATTGACATATTTCTCACATTGAAGAGTTCGTAAACTCACCTCATTTGTTTACAACCAGCAAATAGTCGTCAACATCGGGGGAAGGCTAGTCCTAGTGGGAAATCTGGCATATTCATGCCGATCAATCTGTAAGTAATCGAGCTTCACGTTCTATACATAGTGAATGATACCTTGTAGAACCGTACTGCATCGTCTCTTCAATACCGAATCGCCACTATTTCTATTGATATGTTCTATAAGTAGAAATCAAGGTACAAAACGATTAAGCAGTAGAGTAATATCACGGCGGGATGCCTGCTTGGGAGGTAGCACCCAGAGGTTATGGTTCAAATAGGGCGTTTATTGGCCTGGTGTGTACCGCGCACTAGCCAAATCAAAAAATAAACGCTGTCCTCAGAACACAACCGGATCTAGTCAGTAACAAGCATCTTGTACCTGCTCCACCTGTCCTGCTTTTCCAGAATCACGTCAAAAATCCATGTCAACTCTCGTCATCGTCGAATCCCCCACAAAAGCAAAAACCATCCGTAACTACCTGCCACCGGGCTATCGAGTAGAAGCGTCGATGGGACACGTGCGCGACTTACCTCAATCTGCTAGCGACATCCCAACGGCTGTCAAAGGAGAAGAGTGGTCACGAATTGGGGTGAATGTGGAGGCGAACTTCGAGCCGCTCTACATCGTGCCGCAAGACAAGAAAAAGATTGTCAAAGCTCTGAAAGATGCGCTCAAAGATGCCGATGAGTTAGTCCTGGCAACGGACGAAGATCGGGAGGGCGAAAGCATTAGCTGGCATCTGCTGCAACTGTTGCAGCCCAAGGTGCCCATCAAACGCATGGTGTTCCATGAGATTACTGAAGATGCCATTCATGCGGCGCTAAGCAACTGCCGTGATGTAGACGAGCACGTAGTACGTGCTCAAGAAACTCGGCGTATTCTGGATCGCTTGGTAGGATATACGCTGTCGCCGCTGCTGTGGAAAAAAATTGCCTGGGGGCTGTCTGCGGGGCGAGTGCAATCGGTTGCGGTGCGGCTGCTGGTGGTGCGTGAACGACAACGCCGTGCGTTCCGCAAGGGGGCGTACTGGGATTTAAAGGCAACCCTTAGCCACGATAAAAAGCCATTTGAGGCGCGACTAGTGACTTTGGGCGGAACTCGTGTGGCGACGGGGGCAGATTTTGATGAATCTACTGGGCAGGTAATTGCGGGACGTGAAGTACTCCTGTTGGGCGAAACAGAGGCGCGATCGCTACACGATCGACTTCAGCAAAGTACCTGGACGGTGACCGGGCTAGAGGAACGCGCCTCAACCCGTAAGCCGTCGCCCCCGTTTACCACCTCCACGCTGCAACAAGAGTCAAACCGTAAGCTGCGATTGTCGGCACGAGACACGATGCGAACCGCGCAGAGCCTCTATGAACAGGGCTACATCACCTATATGCGAACTGACTCGGTCAACCTGTCGCAGCAGGCGATCGCTGCCGCCCGTGACTGTGTGCAAACTATGTATGGTAGCGACTACCTTAGCCCCGAACCTCGCCGTTATAGCACTAAAAGTAAGGGGGCACAAGAAGCTCACGAAGCCATCCGGCCCGCCGGGAGCAACTTCCGCACACCCCAAGAAACTCGCCTCAGCGGTCGAGATCTCCAGCTTTATGACCTGATTTGGAAGCGGACGGTAGCGACTCAGATGGCTGAGGTGCGCCAAACTAACATCAGCGTGCAGATCCAGGCCGAAGATGCAGGTTTTCGAGCCAGCGGTAAGCGGATTGACTTTGCCGGGTTTTTCCGAGCCTATGTGGAAGGGTCAGACGATCCTGATGCGGCGATCGAGAGCCAAGAAGTAATTTTGCCGCTGCTGCGTCAGGGCGATCGCCCTGAATGCCGAGATTTAGAGGCGATCGCCCACGAAACCCAACCGCCCGCGCGTTACAGCGAAGCCTCACTGGTTAAAACGTTAGAAAGCGAAGGCATTGGTCGCCCCAGTACCTACGCCAGCATCATTAGCACGATCATTGATCGCGGCTATGCCCAAATGACCAACAACAGTTTAATTCCCACCTTTACCGCCTTTGCTGTTACCGCCCTGCTCGAAAAGCACTTTCCTGACCTAGTAGACCCCAGTTTTACGGCTCGGATGGAGCACACCCTGGATGAAATTTCGACTGGCGAAGCCGAATGGCTACCCTATCTAACCAAATTTTATTTGGGAGAACTTGGGCTAGAAAACCAGGTAAAGCAACGAGAAGACCAAATAGACCCCAGTGAAGCCCGCGCTATTATCCTGGAGGGACTGGACGCAACGGTGCGAATTGGGCGCTACGGAGCCTACATTGAAACCGAAAGTGATGGCGAACCCGTTAAAGCCACCATTCCGCAAAATCTTACTCCCGCCGACCTCGATCCTGAACAGGTAGAGGTCTTACTGCGCCAAAAAACAGATGGACCCGACAAACTCGGTTTCCATCCCGAAACAAGTGAACCGATTTACGTTCTGATTGGCACCTACGGTCCCTATGTCCAACTAGGCGACATTACCCCCGAAAACCCTAAGCCCAAACGCGCTTCCCTACCCAAAGGGGTAACTCCACAAACCGTGACGCTAGAACAGGCGGTTAGTTTGCTGGCCTTACCCCGAATCTTGGGCTATCACCCCGAAACCAACTGCAAAATTCAGGCCAATCTGGGACGATTTGGCCCTTACGTCGTTCACGACCAGGGCAAAAATGGCAAAGACTATCGCTCGCTCAAAGCCGGAGACGATGTTTTGACCATCACTTTAGAGCGCGCCTTAGAAATGTTGGCAGAACCCAAAGCTGGCCGAGGCCGTGGCAAAGCCGCAGCCCCTCTGCGAGAGTTAGGCGCTCATCCAGACGATGGCGAACCCGTCAACATTTACAACGGGCCCTACGGAGCATACATTAAGCACGGGAAGGTAAATGCTTCCCTGCCCGAAGGCGAAAAGGTTGAATCGATCGCGATGGATGTTGCTGTAAAAGCTCTGGCAGAAAAGGCCTCTACTAAAAAAAGTGGGCGCACGTCCAAAAAGACCGCAGATGCGACTGAAGACAAGCCTAAAGCCACTAAAACTACTAAAGCAGCAGCAGCCAAAAAAACCACCAAAGCTAGCAGTACCGCTAAGAAAACTACCAAAGTCGCTGCTAAAACTACGAAGTCTGCGAAGACTAACACTCGTAGTAAATCAACTACCCAGGAGAAACAAGAAATGTGAAGATCGCATCCTTTTCTACTCTCTCAATCCGGCTCGCATCTCTCAGCAGGGTCGGGGTTGAGGTCGTCCAGAGCGTTATTCTAGAGGATTCCCGCTTGTCTTAAGACTCACCGTCTAAAAGCTCTCTACTGGTTTAGGGGGATGACTTACTCGGTGTGTTTATTCTCCCCATACCTTTGCCAACACGGCTGCTGGCTCAATATCCGCCATATTTCCAGTTGGTGACTTAATGCCTACAAATTTGTCATTTGCTGGCAGCAGTTTGGCAGGGTCAGTAGGCCCAAACAGCGCCAGAGTATAGACCTGAAGGGCAACAGCCAAGTGCATAGGAGCACTGTCTGTACACAACATCAAGTTTGCACCCGCAATCATGGCGGCCAGTTTACCGATATCGGGAGGGGATGTAACTAGCAGTCCGGGACAGGTCTGGGTTAAGGTGCTAACAAATTCTTGGTCTTCAGGCCCCTTGACGACTACGAGAGGTAAGTTGGGCTGTTTTTTCTGAAAGTCTTGGATAATGGTCTGCCACTTTTCCGCTGGGTAAATTTTATCAATACCCTTGAGCTTAGCGAGCTGGCTAGAACCGCCGTGGAGAAGGACGTATCCACCCCCCGGAATACCCAACCGCTTTTGCTCGGACTCAGCCCACTCTAAATCTTTTTTAGGAATGGTGATGGCTAGGTTAGGACAGGGTGTGGTGATGTTCAACCCTGTCACTAGATCATGGTACATGTGGGCAGCATATTGCTCTGTTTTGAGGGGAACTGATTGGCTCAAAAACAGGTTACTTAAGTTACTTTCGTAGCCAATGCGAGTGGGGGTACCCGTAAGCCATAGCAAAAACCCAACCCCCCAACGTTGACCCAACGCCAACGCTACATCGTAGTAGCGATCGCGCAGCACCCCCAAGAGGTTTGCCCAGTCGGCTGGACTATTGTTGTCTTTAAAATCAAACGAAATCGTGTCATCTACAGATTTACTGACCCGGTAGGCACTCGTAGCTCTAGGCTCCACCACTACATCAATCTCGGCCTGTGGATAGACGCGCTTTAAATCATCCAAAGTCGGAAAAAACAGGATTTGATCGCCAATTCCCCCTGGAACAAGAGCTACGATTCTCATAAATTTTTGTTACTCATACGTCTCCCAGAAAAGCTTACAGCAATAAAGCAAGGGGCGATCGTATCGTTGAGTTCTAATACTTCTTCGATAAGAGTCAGTGAAGCAAAAGAGAGCGCATGAGCCAAGCTCATGCGCTCTCTTTTGCTTTACCGAATCCTAGTTGGCGATCGCCATACAGCCCGCTCTAGGAATCAATTGGCGCTTTTTCTGGCAGCGTGGCTTGAAGCATTAAACAGTTGCGCCCCTCAATTTGCAGCCGATACTCTACTCTATCCATCAGCCGATTGAGAATCAGCCAGCCATAGCCACCCTCTTGTTGGTCATCGGGAGCCGGAGGTAAATAGGTGGACAGATCAAACCCTCTACCATGATCCCAAATTTCGAGATGGATATCTCGGCCTCTCAGCTCTAGCCGAATCAACACTGGTAGATTAGGCCGATCTCGATGGGCATGGCGAACCACATTGGAGTAAGCTTCCACCAAAACCAGCCGCAGCCGATTAGACTGCTGTTTCCAGTCCACCTGGTCACTTAGTTCTAACTCCAAGGAACTCAAGAGCCAGGTTTCTACCACGCTCATAAACTTGAGGTCGCTGGGGACATGCAATTCAGTTCTCATATACTACAGAATCTCAAGTGAGAGTATGGTTTGGTCATCTTCTTGAATCGGGCTGTGTGCCTGAACATTAGCTAATGTTTCTGCCAAGTTGAGTGTTTCATGCTGAACTAGCAACTGCCACAGTCCGCTTTGCTGCAACATAGTCTGATTGCCTTGAGCCTCTGAACCGGCTTCTCCTGGTCGAGCTTCGGTGATGCCATCACTCGTGAGTAAAAACACATCACCAGGTTTAACAGGGAGAGATCCAGACTCTGCCTGCCACAGGGGTAATATACCCAGCGGTACTCCCCTGACTGTGAGGTAGGTTGGTTCGGGGAGAGGTTCAGAACTAGCAGAGTCGAGCGACACAGTTTTTACCAAAGCTTTAGACCAAATCAAGGGATAAATATGTCCAGCGTTGGCGTAGACTAGCGTTTTGGTGTGAGGGCTGTAGCGAGCCAACGCCATTGTAATAAAGCGGTTACTGCTGACTAAATCATCGAACAGGCTATTGTTAAGGTTCTGAAGCACGATGTTTGGCAGCGGCGGGGTTTCTTGCGAAAGCTCACGCCGCAGTACAGAAATAGCGCTTGCCATAAATAAAGCTGCAGGTACTCCTTTTCCTGAGACATCGCCCACCCCAACCCAAATGTCGCCTTGTGGATGCACGTAGACTTCAAAAAAGTCGCCCCCGACTGCGCGCGCGGGCTGGCAGCACGCCTGAATGCGTACAGTGTCTAGCTCCGGTAACTTTTGGCGAAGCAAATTTGTCTGGATCTGGCGGGCGACTTCTAGCTCAGCCTGCATTTGTTCACTTTGTTGCTGAGTTTGCTGATAAAGTTTTGCTTGAAACACCGCTAACGATAAGCGCTCAGCTACTTCTTGAATCAAGTTAACGTCGTCTTTTGCCCAAGGCTGCGTGGGGTCGTGCCGATAAAGTGTTACGACAGCCAGCGCTTCTTGTTGAAACGTGAGCGGGATTACCAGATGACTGCAATAGGGTTGGTGCGATTCAAGCTGCTGAATACGACGATTTTCTAGAGCCGAGAAGATGATATCTGCCGAGATACTGGGTAGCGGATCGGGAACCTCGCGGTCGGGATGGTTAAAGCCGAATTCTTCAGACGAAAGGCGGTAGCTGCGCGCTCCGTTATCCAATATCTTTTTAGCCCGGTCTTCTCGGTCGAGGACATCAATGGGAGCTAATCTGCATGCATCTGCTGCAAAGGTGAGAGCAAGGGTTTCTACAATTCGTTGCAACATGCTCTGATAATCTAGAACGTCGCGAGTAGCTGTTGTCACGGTGTTAAAGATTGATTCTCTTCTCAGAGCTTGATGCAGCTCGTTGGTGCGGCGTTTTACGACGCGGTAGGTATCTGCAGCTTGCCGAACGATAGTTTCGAGCGCATCGGGGTTCCAGGGTTTGGTGATGTATTTAAAGACTTGGCCAGCATTAATAGCGTTGACCAAGTCTTCCACATCGGTGTAGCCCGTCAGCAAGATACGAATGGTGTCAGGATATTGTTTGGCGGCGCGGCTCAAAAACTCGGTGCCGCTCATTTTAGGCATCCGTTGGTCAGAGATGATGATACCCATCTCGCCTTCTTTGTTAAGAATTTGCAGGGCGGTGAGGGCACTGTCGGCTTTGAAGACGTGAAAGTCTTGTCGGAAGGAGCGGTAAAGCAAGTCTAGGTTGTCAGATTCATCATCTACAACCATGAGCCTGAGTTTACCGTCATCTGCCTGAGTCATCCGCTCTGTTCTCCTCAATGTATGTGTGATGGGTATGCGATCGCCACGGTAGTCACCCCGACTTTTTGCACCACTTGCTATTGCACTAGTCTCACACTACTGTCTTTACAAGATCACCACAATCACCACAATCACCACAATCACCACAATCACCACAATCACCACGGGCACCACGGGCACCCTCGACATCACCAATATCGTCATAGGGATTGTCGATACGCCTTCTTTACTACAAGGTACCCAAAATAGAGCGATCGCTATGCATTCAGCAGATACAGTAGGTAAGGCTCACGGCAAATAGTTTTTTGTGAGAGGGCGGCTTAGCCGCCCTCTCACAACCCATCTGGAACTGCTATGGACGTTAATTTGTTTGTGATCCTAAGTGCACTGTAAGCAGAGAATTTGTATTAGACCTCCTGCATGAATGCCTTTTGAGGGCATGAATCGTTTCCCGGCTTAGCTGGGAAACGATTCACGCAGGAGGTCTAATATAAATTCTTAAGGTGAAAAGGCGTGAGAATATCCGATATGGACCTACATTACTTGCATCGATCGCCCGCTAACACTTAGGCTTAACCATACAAATGTGTCCTGCTTTATCACCTGCTCTTGAAGGATAGCAATCATGCATAATTTCCTGCCGACTGCGTATTTTCAAAACAAATTTGTTCCCTTCAGTGAGGCCAATATTTCAATTGCTACCCATGCCTTGCACTATGGAACTGGCGCATTTGGCGGGTTGCGTGGCATCCCTGATCCCCAAAATCCTCGCCAAATTCTTCTGTTTCGGCTCGATCGCCACTGTCAACGTTTGAGCCAAAGTGCCCGCTTCATGCATTTTGACCTACCCGCTGACAAAATTCAGCAGGTGATTACTGATTTCGTTAAAAAGAACAATCCAGACAAATCTTTTTATATTCGCCCCTTCGTTTATACGTCTGACTTAGGGATATCGCCCCGATTGCACAATGTAGAAAAAGATTTTTTTGTCTACGGCCTAGAGTTGGGCGACTACCTTTCTCCCGATGGGGTGAGCTGCCGGATTAGCTCCTGGTATCGTCAAGAAGACCGTAGTCTGCCTCTGCGTGGCAAAATCAGTGGAGCATATATTACATCGTCGTTGGCAAAAACTGAGGCCGTCGAATCGGGCTTTGATGAATCAATTTTGATGAATTCTCAGGGCAAGGTAAGCGAAGCTTCGGGGATGAATATTTTTGTAGTGCGACGGGGCAAGCTGATTACACCTGGATTTGATCAAGATGTACTGGAGGGTATTACCCGCGATAGCATTATTATCCTAGCCAAAGATTTAGGGATTGAAGTTGTTGAGCGTCCGGTGGATAAGTCTGAGCTATTTGTGGCAGATGAGGTATTTTTGAGCGGCACAGCAGCTCGAATTACGCCCGTCAGCCGAGTTGAGAACTATAAATATTCCACGCACCGCCCCGTGACTGACAAGCTGCGAGAGGCGCTCTCTACCATTACTGAAAACCGCGATCGCCGCTATCAAGACTGGGTGTTTGCAATCCCGTTGGACTAACGGTTAGATGACTGTGCACCGTTAGATTTTTCCGGCGCAGCGTGCCGAAAAAATTCAACGTTGCACATCACTAGAGTTTCACATCACTAGACCGTCTGCACGAATGCCTTTTTGAGGGCGTGAATCGTTTCTCAGCTAAGCCGGGAAACGATTTACGCAGGAGGTCTACTTTTCTACTTGCCTGTACGAGCCTGTACGAGTTAGATCGCGAGAGGATGGTGGGTTTACGTCGGTACTATTATGCTCTTGGTTGTAGTCGTTGCCGTACTCTTGGGGACTTTCGACATCATTTAGCACGAACGGGGTTTCAAATTCGTCAATCCGTGTAGAAGGGGTTGGTGGCGCATCTATGCCATTAATAATGGCACCCAAGAACTGAATATTGTCTGATTCAATGAATTGGTCGATTGCTTCGGTCAGTAGTCCGTCTTCGGTGTAGTCGGGACGGGTCACTAAAATCAGGCCGTCGGTATGGGGTTCTAGCAACAGTGCGTCGTTGTGTCGGCTTAAGGGGGGGGTGTCAATCACTACCAAGTCGAAGCGTCCGCGCACTTCCTCTAACAGCCGCTTGATTTCGCTTGACTCTAAAATGGCGGCGGCCTGTCGTTGTGGCCCAGGGCTTGGTAATACGTATAGGTTCTCAATGGTGGGCACCAAGTTGAATTCGGCCTTGTCGTAGTAGCGCAATGGCTCTTGTAGGCTGTCTATGGCAGGCTCGACCTGTAGTGCTTTGGCCTGGGAGGGCGATCGCAGGTCTGCCTCAATCAGCAGGGTACGTTTGCCAGCACGGGCAGAGGCGATCGCCAGATTATAAACCGATACCGTCTTGCCTTCGCCGCTGACTAAGCTAGTTAGTAACACCACCTTAATCGCCTTGCTGCCAACCGGGCGGCGCAAATTGCCTCGCAGCCGTTCATAGGGTTCTGCCCTAGGAGAATCGGCCTCTAAAACGAGAGGCAGTTCCTCCACCTCCAGCTCAGCGGGAAGCAGCGGTAAAAGACCTAGGATAGGAACTTCTTGTCGCCGCAGCGCGGCCTGTAAATCTTGTAATGTATGGAACGTTGCATCGAGAGAATCCAGTAGCAGTACCAACCCACCGCCGACCAATAACCCCACCACGCTACCAACCAACAAGATCACCAAACTGTTGCGGCTAGATTCAGTCGCCAACTCAGTCTGCGGTGGTTGCGAAATGACTAAACTCCCCACCGTTTCTTCCGCCGCTAACCTCACATCTGCTAACTTGACCTGAATCTGATCATAAAAATTCCGTTTTAGAATCACCTGTTGTTCTAGGCGAGACTGTTCTAACTGTTTGTTAGGAATGGCACTGTAAGCTTGCCGAGACTGTTGCTCTGCCACCACCAGTGCCGCTAGCTGTTGTTCTAGGGTTTCGCGCTGAGTTTGTAGCCCCACTAACGTGTTCGCCAATGCCTGTCGAGCTGGGTCAAGACTACTTTCCTGTCGAATAGTATCTACATTTCTGAGTGGAGCCGCTTGTACATTGCCCCCAATCACCTCCGTTACCCGCTGCTGTAATAGCTCTTCATAGGCCTGCTGCTGATTTTTTAGATCTAGCATTGCGGGGTGCTGGGGTCGTAAAGTTCGGGCATAGATCTGCATCTGTGCTTCAGTCTGGTACAGCCTGATCCGTAAATCAGCAATGATGGGATCAGCACTCAGAGCAGAGGAAGTGTAGGCTTGATCAGCCGACAAGCCCAAACGGGTTTCCAAACTGCGAATTTGAGCGGCGATCGTGGCCAAATCTAGCTGAATCTGGCGCTGTTGCTGTTGACTGCCCGTAATGGCTCCTACTAGTTGCCCATCTTCTGCCGCCTGAATGGTAGGCCCTTCAACCCGAATGTAGCGCTCTAGATCACCCTCTGCCAGTCGCAGTTCCTGAGTGACCTTGGGTAAAAGCTGATTTAAATTTTCAATAATTCTGCTAATTTGCTGGGTGTTAAACAGGCGGCTTTGCTCGACGATCGCCTGCATGAGAACTGCCACAGCCGCTTGAGCCGTTTTATTGTTGGAGTCTTGATAGGTGACTAATATCCGTAACCCTTGCAGGTTTTCATCTCGGTCGTCTCTATCCTCGTCACCAGATTGGGGGTTGATCTCCACACTGGCATTGCGGCGAAGCGTGCGAACATCTAGTTGAATCTGTTGTGCCTGAAGAAGCTGTACCGCCGTTTCAACCACAAAGTCAGACAGCAGCGCCTCTTCAGTTAAAACTTGCGCCTGTTGTTGGAGTGCAGTACTGGTTTGGCTAACCGTCACAGGAGGGGCAACGTAGCTCAACAGCCCACGAGACGCATAGCTAGTCGGAGGGGCAGGTTGCAACGCCGCAACACCCGACAGCCCCATGACCAATGCCAAACCTGCTAAACCTGCCCACTTGTGTCGATCAAGGGCTACAAGATATCGCTTGACGATCGGTAAGGCCATAGGGAGGTGACTACAGGGATGTTGATACTACCTTACTCAGTTCTGCGGCCAGTGCGTAATTTTTTCGGTAGTCCTTACCAAGTTAGGACTACCATTCTTCCAAGCTGGAGCCAGGTTAGGTAGAGCCAAACTAAGGATTGAACAGATTGTCGGCACTGTCGCTTATGGTGTCGAAAAACAGCAGGAAACCCAGTACATCTCGAAATGGCTGAGTTACGGTGTTGAGTGTATAGGTAATGCGGCTAATAAAGTTACGCCCAACTACAATAACGTCGTTGTTTTGCAGGACTGGGTTTTCGGCTGTATCGCCACGCAGGGCGCGTCTGCCGTTGAGTTCTTGGGTAACGGCTCGTCCTTGGTCTGGATCATAGCGAATTAGGGCAATGTCTCGGAAGTTGGCGGTGTCGGGGTTGGGGGAAATAGCCACCAGAGCATCTACAAAATCGCTGCCGTTGGGCAACACAACATTGGCGATCGCCCGACTGCTGCGACTGCCACCGAGGCTGTTGGAATAGTTCAATACGCGGATGTTTATTTGGGGCTGTGCCAGTGTAGATCGCGCTACTAGGGTCGTATCGTAGGTGGCACGTTCTGCTGGTGTCAGAACTGGCACAATCACGGTATCGCCATCCTCTAGGCGAATGTTAGGCAACGCTGTAGCGTTTCTAAGGGGCGTATATAAATCTACCCGACGTTCGGCTGCTACCCCATTGGGTGCAACTCGACGAATACGAACGGCACGGAGGTTTGCCTGACTAGTCGTACCGCCCGCTGCCGCCAACGCGGAGGCCAATTGGGGACTTTCTAAAGGATAGAGACCGGGTCTGGACACTTGACCCAGCACCGTGGCACGGACGGGGCGCTGCGCGATCAAAATCAGGTCTACTAGAGGCTCTACAACAAACTGATTTAGCTCTACCCGTAGCCGATCTCGAGCCTGATTTAGAGTTAGCCCCTCTAGCTGCAAAGCACCCACTAATGGCACCAACAGGTTTCCTTCTAGGTCAACCGTGCCCTGAAAGCTCAGATCGGGAAAGCGAAGGACGTTGATGAAGAGAGAATCACCAGGCCCTAACCGATATTGATTGAATTCGGCATTGGACGAAGCCGGGTTGGTAGAGCCTCTGGGGCGATCGCTGGGTTGGGGCGATCGCTGGGTTGGGCTGACAGGCGGTGTAGGAACGGTTGCAGGGGTCTCAGGTGTAGGCGTAGGCGTGGGTGCAGGTGTGGGTGCAGGTGTGGGTGCAGGTGTAGGCGTGGGTGCAGGTGTAGGTGCAGGCGTGGATGAAGAATTAGGCGTAGGTGTAGGTGTGGGCGTGGATGAAGAATTAGGTGCAGGTACAGGTGTGGGCGTGGATGAAGAATTAGGTGCAGGTACAGGTGTCGGCGTAGGGGCAGATGTAGGGCTTTCGGGTGTGGGCACCGGAATGGGAACAGCCGTCTGCGCCAGCGCTAGATCGATGGTGCAAGCCCCGTCATATCCCAACAGCAACCCCATCAACAAGACCGCTGTTTGAAGGTGGGAACCCTTAAAGGATTTGGACATAAACTTACGGTGACAATCGGGGTTCAGAAGGAAGCATAGTGGTTAAAAGCTTAGAATGCACCGTTTGCCCAACTGACTGAGCGATCGCTCGATTTGCTTCTAAATCTCCGAGCGGTTCGATCGGAATTAACACGCTCACCGCTACCCAGGGTGTGCGGCGGCGATCGCGCCATTGGCTGACTTTATCAGCCCAAAACCAGCGGTTAGGGCTGGCGCTTCCACCGGCAGGCCAAGCGTACCACTGCATTGCGGCATAGGTTTGCTCAGCATCCCAATACCGTAAAAAACGGGCTTGGACAGACGCAACATCTCCGGCAGGTGCAGGCACTGAGAACTCAATCCAGCGCTCATTGTCTGCTGTCCAGCCAAACTCACTGCCAATATTAACCCAGTCTATCTGGGGTTGATCAGTCTCTGCCAACTGAGGCCGCAGCATCAGCACCACGGGTTTATTTCTACTAGGGGGGGTATCAGAGGCGGGGGTTGGAGTAGTCGCTAATTGCTGCACAGACCAGCGATGGCCACCAATCCGAATGACATCGTGACTAAGGTTTTGCCAGTCCGCTATCGTCAGCCCTTTTGTTTGCAACGCTCTCACCTGCTCTAAATTTTCGACGCGGGCAGGGTGACTCCAGACCCATTGGCCTGTGAGATAGTGAGGCACCGCGCTGACAAGGGCGATCGCCAGTACAAAAATTGCTGCTAACAGCCGCAGCCGTTGAATCTGTTGAGCCGATTGGGGCGAAATCATAAGGCTGGAAAACCGGGCAATGAGTTCAGTATAGGGCTGGGATTGCTGGATGGTGTTACGGTGCGTCGAGTTTTACAACACCACCCGCCGTCCTAGCCTTGCGTGGAATGTCCGTCAGTTCTGCATCAGCCTATGGGTTAATAGCAAGCTAGGTGCTAAGTAGTTCAACCTAAATAAAACAAGATTCTAAAAGTCTGCGCCGCCCGCTGCGCGGGCGGCGCAGACTTTTAGGGTTTTATGGTAACTGCCTAGCATAGTCGCAGAATAGTGGAACAAAGGGTCAGAACTGTAGTAATGTTTTGCTATGAGATTAGAGGAAGCGCTACAACGAATAGCAGAGCTAGAGGCAGAGAATCAAGCCTTACGGAATCGATTGGCCGAGATCGAGCGCCGACTGGGACTTAATAGCCAGACCAGCTCAAAGCCCCCCTCAAGTGACGGATTTGGCAAAGCCCAGCGACGCACCCAAAGCCTCAGAGGTAAAAGCAAGCGAGCAAGTGGGGGACAACTGGAACATGCGGGGTCGCCCTAAACGTCGCGTCGGGCATAATTTGCTGCTGCGCTTGCACGCCTTTCAAGCCGATGTATTGCGATTCCTCAGCCACCTTGAGGTTCCCTTTACCAATAATCAAGCCGAGCGAGATCTGCGCATGATGAAGCTCAAGCAGAAGATTTCAGGCGGCTTTCGCTCACCCAAAGGCGCGAGTGATTTTGCTTGTATTCGCTCGGTGCTCTCAACGGCAAGAAAGCAGGGCTTGAATCTGTTAGAGCTGATCCAATCTGCTCTCTGTAGCAGTGCTCCTCTCTTGAATTGAGCATTACCTGGGCAGTTACGCTTTTTCTATGGAAATGGTGCCTTTCTTCTGACCTGGAAAGTGAGCATTGCTACCTACCCTAGCGTACAGTTAAAAGCATTAGAATAAACTGCCTCAATTTTCAAAAATTTAGATTTCTCTAACTTCTCTGGGTCACATACCCCGCAGCTTGCTGCGGTTTGTAGAACAGCATCCGATAGGGCGCTGTTGAGCGAAGCCAAGCCACGAAGTGTGTGAGGCATAGCGAAGTGACATCCCGCAGCTTGCTGCGATTGAAAAGTTCATTTTGTCAGGTTATAGAGCCTGCCTCTCAAGTAGCACAATACATGAATCATGGTGTTAGAAGCGTTTGTATTTTTAACAATCCTGCTGGGTTTTTTTGGCATCATTTTCAAGAAAAACCTGGTGATGAAAATTATTTCCATGGATGTCATGAGTACTGGGGTAGTAGCGTATTACGTCGTCTTGGCAGCGCGCGAGGGCTTGTTTACTCCAATTGTGGCTGATGCACCAAAAGGCGCTTATGCTGACCCAGTACCTCAGGCCGTAATTTTGACGGCGATCGTCATTGGCTTGTCGATTCAGGCTCTCATGCTGACCGGTGTCATGAAGCTGGCTCAGAATAATCCCACCCTGGAAACCAGCGAGATCGAAAAAAGCAATATGCCATGACCAGTTTGACGCTGCTTTGGATTGCCCTCCCGTTTTTAAT
>JBBQFG010000100.1:0-17463 GCA_038321765.1 Elainellales cyanobacterium | reverse complement strand
TTGACATCTTTCCGGTGATCGCGAATATTTTGTAGGGGCGAAGCATTTGCATCAATATTCTGGCAACGCAGCGTCAATTCGAGTGCAAATGCTTCGCCCCTACTGCCCAAAAATCGCCCTAAATCTCAATTCTAATTAGATATCAAATGGGTTCTGTAGACCGTTGATCCCCGTAGAGACGTCGATTCATCGCGTCTCTCCATTCATCGCGTCTCTGCACAAATGGCAACCTTGCGTCTTCATGCGTCGATTCATCGCGTCTGAAGACGCGATGAATCGACGCATGAAGACGCGATGAATCGCGTCTCTACGGGGATGGGTGGCATTGGGCGGTCAAATTACGCAAACGTTTCTGCGGTTTGGAAGGTAGTCACCACATCGGTGCGATTGAACACACTTGGACTAACGCCGAGGGCGATCGCCAGCACATCGGTGCTCCTACCTCGACCTACACTAATAACCGTGTTCCGTCCTTCTGCCGTAAAAGTTAGCCGTCTAAACGGAATCTCGCTTCCCAACTTGTCAATGCCGTCACGGTAATCCAAGATTTCGTCGAACCCAGCCCCTGTTTCCAGCACGAAAACGTCGGCTCCGGCTTTACCCCGAAGGCGATCGAACCCAGGACCACCGATCAAGGTGTCATCCCCGGCACCTCCGATCAGAGTATCGTTGCCTTTGCCGCCGTCTAGCAAATCGTCGCCACTCTTACCATTGAGCCTATCGGCACCACCCAACCCAGTAATCAGGTCACCGCCAAATCTGCCGTTCACTCGATTCGCCCTAGCGGTACCCTGTAAGGTTATGCCAAACACGTTATCTTCCCGATCGGCCAGGTTCTGAATTCGGCGATCGAGCGCTGGATCTACGTCTGCCGTTGTGAAATCGCCAGTAGCCGCCAAATATTCAGCAAATGCATCTTGCTCACTGCCAGCAGCAGCAAAGGTTGCAGCTCCGGGAGCTAGAGCTAGAGGGCCATCGATCACGCCATTGCGGTTTAGATCGACGGCTGTTTCGCCCTGCAAATCTACCCGATTTGCCAACGTTGGGTTTTCCCGAATGAACCGAAAGAAAGGATAGCCGTCACCGCTACTAGTGAGCGTCAAACCCAGCGAGAAGTTGAGCGTAATGATGCGGAATGTCCGGTTGGGATCGCCAACTACCTGACCGTTCTGCACCACAATGTCGTTAAAGTTGCCACTGGCATCTGTGATGCTGAGCGAGCGAATTCGGCTTCCTGGTGTGGTTACCGTACCGTCTGTCGCCAACAATTGGGCTGCTTGAGTCGCATCAAAACTAAATGCAATGCCACCAACTTGGGGAAATCCGCCGGGCGTGGCTCCGGGTCTAACACCCGAAACACTGTGCTCTAAAACTTCTTTAAGCTGAGATGCTGTGATGGTCAGTAGGCTCAGGGCATTGTTAAAGCGCAGTGAGTTTTCTACATCTAGCTGAGAGAGATCGCCTTCTAGCTTGTTTACGGCTGGGTTGGCAGCCGTAGGAAGTTTCTCTACATCGTCGGCATTCGTTGCCCCCGACGACGCGGAAACCGCTCCAATGTTGTCGCGAATGCCGCCACCGTTCTTAAGCGAAATCACCACACTCGGATCAACTTGCTTTCCGATAAATAGGTTGGCATCGGCTGTCAGGTTGCCCAAGTTTGTTTCTTGGGTACGAACGTCGTTGCGGGTGCCGTTCAGAAACACTGTTGATCTGCCAAAGATGGTGGCATCTTTGCTACTGACAATTGTCTTGAGCCTGGTGAGAAGATCGACGACTTCTGGGTCAGGAGTGCCGGGATTAGTGGCAATCAGGGCGGCAACGCTAGCGGCATCAGTTGCGTAAGCCCCATTGATAGCGGGATTCAACTTGGTCAGGTCAAGGTTGCCATTGTCATCAAATTCTGCAACTAACCGTCCGACGTAGTTCCAGTTGGCGGCAGTATTAACGACTAACACAGACCCAGTCGGAGAGGTTTCGATGATGGGGTAAGAAATGCCAGGAGCAGCCGTATCGCCAGGACTAATGGTATCCGTGCTATCTGCCAGTAGCGTATGGGAACCACCCGCGACAATCACGTCTACATTTCTGAGTCGCCTTGCCAGTTCTCGTTCGATATTGAGCTGCTGCATGTGAGCCAGCAGGATAACTTTGTTGATACCCGTGCTAGTTAGAGCATCTACACTGATCTGAATTTCTGCTGCTAGAGCATCTAACTGGGCAGGTGTTGGACTGCCAGCAAAAGGAACTGGGTCAGTGGTGACATTAGGCCCAGGGGATGAAATGCTAGCCAGGGTTGGGGTGGTGGCACCGACTACACCCACTTGCTGCCCCCCTACGGTTAGGACAGTGCTTTTGGCAATGGTTCTGGGGAGGGGAGCTTGGCCATCGGCAACGACCAAGTCTTGCAAGACAAATTCTTGGGCAGGCGTGCCGTCATCGGCAGGGTTGGGGTCGTTAAAGTTGAGGTTGCTGCTGAGGTAGGGAAAGGTAGTACCTTGGTAGGCACCGCCAGAACGAATCAGCGATACAACAGTGGATTCGCCTACGTCAAATTCATGGTTTCCAAACGCTGATGCTTGGAACCCAATTTGGTTCATCACTTCGATATCTACCCGACCGACACCTTCTTGAAAGGTGTAATTGTCGCCGGGAGTGACAGACGAGGTGGTTTTGCGGAGGGCGCGATCGCTTCCTGCTGAAAAGAACGGCCCCGGGATATAGTTATCTCCAGACGAAAGAATCAGCGTATTGGCGTAGTCGTCGCGTAGTGCATTAACGACAGTAGAAAAGTTGATTGCGTCGTCTAGTGCAGGGATACCGCTCTCCAAATCGGAGGCGTGAAGCAGTTGCAGTTGGAAAACCATAAAATTTGCAGAAGTGCCTGAAAGATTAAAACGTCTAGCGTGCCTTCTAAAAAGTCCCACAGAGATGTTAAGAGCTTGTAATCGTTGTATTAAGCTCGATTAAGACTGAATTAAAGCTGAAGTTCTCTCCGCGATCGCGTGATTGTAGAGCCGCGATTAATCGCGGCTCTACAATCGCGGCTCTACAATCGCATTCCGATGGAACCCGGCATTTTTGAAGCAGGTGTCCGATAATTAAAACAAGATTGATAGCCAATTCCTAACCACGTTGATTCAAGCCGAAACCTTAGAACTACTAGAGTGGCCACGTCTGTGCCAGCACCTGGCTACCTTTACGGCAACCAAGCTAGGGGCGATCGCCGCTCGGCAACTGCCAATTCCTCATACTCAACAAGGCAGTTTGAACCTGTTGGCTCAAACTCAAGAAGTGTATCAACTTGAGAACGCTCTGCCCAACAGCCTCAGCTTTGATGGCATTCAAGATATTGGCGACTCGCTAGAACGGGCGGCTTTACAGGGAATTTTGATGGGAGACGAGCTGCTGGCGATCGCCACCACGCTCTCTGGTGCTCGCAACCTGCGCCGTACGATCGATGCCCAGCCCCAGCTTACCGTTCTTAATCAATTGGTCGCAGAGCTGCGTACCTACCCTGAGCTAGAGCAAGAGATCCATCGCTGTATTGACGAGCGGGGCAAGGTGATGGATCGCGCCAGCCCTAAATTAGCTGATATTCGCACCAAGCTAAAACAACAGCGCGATCGCATCTATCAAATGCTGCAAAACATTTTGCAGCGCCATAGCAACGCCGTACAGGAATCGCTGATTACTCAGCGGGGCGATCGGTTTGTGCTGCCTGTTAAATCCTCTCATCGAGATATTATTTCTGGCATCGTCCACGATACGTCCACCAGTGGCCTAACCTTGTACATTGAACCCCACTCCATCGTTGGGCTGGGAAATCAAATGCGGCAGTGGTTAAAGCAAGAGCAAGTCGAAGAAGAAGCCGTCCGTCGCGTTTTGACAGCACAAGTGGGTGCAGTGAAACCCGATCTAGAACGACTGTTGGCGATCGCCACCACGTTGGATCTAGCTACGGCTCGCGCCCGCTATTCGTTTTGGCTGGGGGCAAATCCGCCGCGATTTGTTGAATTCGGGTCGTCTTCAATGGAGGAGAACGCACCAGTCCACCAGAATTCTGACTCTGCACCCGCCCCGATCGTGTTACGTCAACTGCGTCACCCGCTGCTGGTGTGGCAGCAGCAGCACGAACAAGGCACGCCCGTTGTCCCAGTTGACTTGCTAATTCAACCCCGAATTCGGGTGGTTGCCATTACAGGACCCAATACGGGAGGTAAAACAGTTACCCTCAAGACCCTAGGGCTAGCGGCGCTGATGGCCAAGGTGGGACTGTTTGTCCCCGCTCGCGAACCCGTGGAGATGCCCTGGTTTGACCAAATTTTGGCAGACATTGGCGACGAACAATCGTTGCAGCAAAGCCTTTCTACTTTCTCAGGGCATATTCGGCGGATTAGTCGAATTTTAGATGCATTGGAAACGAAGGGGAATGCAAACGGAGATGCAAATGAGAATGCCAATGGGGATGCCAATGGGGATGCCAATGGGGATGCCAATGGGGATGTCAACGGGAATGTCAATCAGAATACAACCGAGGATGAGGATGGGCTACAGGGGCTGCGAGTTGAAGAATTACAGGACGGTAACGCGCCAGATAGCAGCATTAACCTGACGGTATCGCAGATTCAAGCCGTTCGCTCTCCGCTGTCCTCTCTGGTTTTGCTGGATGAGGTAGGGGCGGGGACTGACCCATCAGAAGGTAGCGCGTTGGCGATCGCCCTCCTACGTCACTTGGCAGACCATGCCACGCTGACGGTTGCCACTACCCACTTTGGCGAGTTAAAGGCGCTGAAGTACCAGGACGATCGGTTTGAGAATGCCTCTGTTGAGTTCGACGATGTGTCAATGTCGCCAACCTATCGACTGCTGTGGGGCATTCCTGGTCGGTCAAATGCACTGGCGATCGCTCGTCGGTTGGGGTTGAAGCCAGAAATTTTGGACGAAGCCCAAACGCATGTTGGCGCGAGTTCAAGCGAAGAAGTGAACCAGGTGATTGCGGGGTTAGAAGAACAGCGGCGGCAGCAAGAAGAAAAAGCCAAAACTGCTGAACAGTTGGTGCAGCAGGCCGAGCGACTGCACCGAGAGGTATCGGGAAAAGCAACGATGCTGCAACAGCGGGAACGCGACCTGCAACAGCAGCAAGAACAGGCTGTACAGCAGGCGATCGCCCAGGCGCGTGGAGAAATTGCGCGGGTCATTCGACAGTTGCAACAAGGCCCTGTCACCGCTCAAGCTGCCCAGCAAGCTACCGAAACCTTGAATGCGATTGGCGATCGCCGTCTGCCCTCTCGCAAACAGCCCGCTAAGCCCAAACCGGGTTTCCGTCCCCAAGTGGGCGATCGCATCCGCATTCCCCGCCTGGGGCAGACGGCTGACGTATTGACCAACCCCAACGACGACGGCGAACTTACAGTTCGCTTTGGCCTGATGAAAATGACCGTCTCCTTAACAGATGTGGAGTCGCTGCAAGGGGAAAAGGCCGAGATGGCTGTGAAACAGCATGGACTAGGCGGCAAAGAACAGGGGAGTGGGAAGCAAGGGAGTGGGGAGGTGGATAAATCTAGGTCTTCGCCATCCGAACCTGTCCCCGTTTCCCAGGCTCTTGCCATCCGCACGTCTAAGAACACATTTGACATTCGTGGCAGTCGGGTTGCCGATGCCGAAGTTGAGCTAGAAAAGGCGATCGCCGCTGCTCAGCTAGGTCCTATTTGGGTGATCCACGGGCACGGCACGGGCAAGCTGCGGCAAGGCGTGCAGGAGTTCCTTAAGCGGCACCCTCAAGTCGAACGGTTTGAAGCCGCAGACCAGGCGGATGGCGGTACAGGGGTCACCGTAGCCTATATTCAATAGGCTATGCGGTCTCTTCTGCTTCACGGCTTACAGCACAATTTCGACCTTGAGCCTTGGCTTGAAATAAGTTTTTGTCGGCTCGATGCAGCAGGCTCACGCCCCGCAGATCATCATGGGGCATCAGAGAAGCAGCTCCGGCACTGATGGTGATATGAAGTTCCAGGGTGTCACTGATGGTAAAGGGTTGATCGCTAATCAAATAGCAAATGCGCTCAGCGATCGCCCCTGCTTCTTGTAACCCAGTATCATTCAGCAAAATCACGAACTCTTCGCCGCCATAGCGAAATGGGGTGTCGTAAAAACGGAGATTGTGGCGCAGCCGAGCAGAAATGAGCTGTAGGGCGCGATCGCCAACTACGTGCCCATAGGTGTCGTTGATCCGCTTAAAGAAATCCACATCCAGCATCAGCAAACTAATCGGCATTCCGCGCGTCCGCGCATTCTGAATTTGCCTCGGCAGTTCCCACTCAAAAGCTCGACGATTATTGAGTTCGGTCAGGGGATCTGAAAGGGCGATCGCCGACAAAATGTCATTGGTGCGAATCAGCTCTCGATAGGTTTTCACTCGCTGCAACCCAACCTGTACCTGCGCCACTAAAAGTTGCTGTTGCGCTAGAGCCAGCTCTGGCTCAATGTCAGAATTGACAGTAGTTTGAAAAGATCCGTGCGACGACAATGGGTGTAGACAGATATATGCATCTGCGCCTGCTCTCAGCATATCGGTCTCAATCATCACCTCGGCCTGTCGCAGTTGCCATGACTCTGAGCCATTTTTGTCAGCCTGAGAATCCAAGACAATACAGTACATCCAGGCAAGCTGGTTGTGCAATTTTACCTGCTGACACAACTCCGAGCAACCCGGCTGGCTGGCTTGAATCACCAGTAAATCGGGCTGCTGTGCGTGAATAATTGGAACTGCCTCGCTAGCGTTGGCAACAGCTTGCACGGTACACGAAGCTAAACCAGGCACCATGTCCTGAAGTGAAGTGAAGAAACCAGTGTCTCCAACTACCAGAATCGAAGCGTCCATTAATCGTGTACGGTACTGACTCCAAGGCTCAATAGACGGTTCTGTTCGAGTAGAAAAGGAAAGATTTTCAACCGAAAAATCAAATTTTGGGCGATTAAAATGCTCTGTTAGTACGGGCATAGACAATACTCATCAGAACTCGAAGCAAGCATTTGGAAAAATCCTCTAGATTCCTGCAACTTCTAGATTCCTGCAACCTATTGACGGAATGCCGTTCCAGGCCGTAACTTTCCAGACAGCGTGTTTTATAGACAGCCTTGGAAAGCTCAAACCAACTGTCCCAATTGGACGTTCGATAGAAACGTCTTGGGGTTAAAACGTCTCCCAGCGTCGTGAGGGAACGCGTTACACCGCAGGTTTAATGAAACGTGAGCTGATTTGGCAGTTGACCTAGTATCAAGATGCAGATTAATAGCATATGAGTTTAATGTTGTCTAGCCCTGTGCCCGAAGTAGTAAATACATTAGGAGGCCGATAAGTAGATAGGCTTAATTAATAAGATCCTAAAACTCTGCGCCGCCCGCTGTGCAGGCGGCGCAGGGTTTTAGGATTTGGTTTTTATGTAGGTTGAGCTACTTAGCAAAGTTCCAACGTTTGACAAATCCTGCGGCATTATAGAGGAGGGAGCAGCTCTCTCAGGTAAGAGCGGATTTGCAATTCCGTGCACACAAAACCGGAACCTCTAAAACGTGGATATGGACTGTACAGTCTACATAACCTATAGGCCACCTGTAGACCGTTCTAAATCGTTACCGATAGCAACCTCCTCATATGGCAGTCCTAAATGATTTGTAAGACAGGTTGTGAGAGGTAGGGGGAACTCATTTAGAAGCGATATAGCGGTTCCTCTTAACATGAGGTACACGTTGGACAGACAGGGCAAGGGTTTCAGCTTGTTATTCGTACCGCACCAGATCGGTAACCGCTATATAGAAGCGATACATTGCCTGCGTTTTTTTGAGAAAATCCTAAGAAGCGGTCTGAAACATGTAGTAGAAGATTGATTTTGCGATGGCTCAGCGTCCGCAAAACTCACTTTAAAGAATGCACCTCGGATAATCTCATAAAAGGATCTGGATAAACAGATCTTGAAGGTGCTTCTGAGATGGAATCCTTCAATAAAGGAAACTGGTAGTCCTAAATTGGTAAGGATTGTTTGATGGGCGGGCGAAACCCGCCCATCAAACAATCCTTACATCAACACCACTACTAGGAAACTTAAGGATTGTAATCTGAGTAATCCAGTGAAGTGTTCAATTGGATTGTGAAATCCTTGCCAAGTCAGTGTCAACGTAGAAAACCATGTCTCAACCCCCATCTCGATCGGGAAGTCCAGCTCTAAGCGGTGCCCAAATTCGTCAAACATTTCTTGAGTATTATGCCGATCGGGGGCATCAAATTTTGCCGAGCGCATCACTGGTGCCAGAAGATCCGACAGTGCTGTTGACGATCGCCGGAATGCTGCCGTTTAAGCCCATTTTTCTGGGGCAGCGGACGGCAGAGTTTCTGCGAGCCACCACGTCTCAGAAATGTATCCGCACCAACGACATTGAAAACGTTGGACGCACGGCACGGCATCACACGTTTTTTGAAATGCTGGGTAATTTCAGCTTTGGCGACTATTTTAAGGAAAAGGCGATCGCCTGGGCCTGGGAGCTGTCCACTGAGGTGTTCAAACTTCCGGCTGAGCAGCTTGTGGTCAGCGTATTCCGCGACGATGATGAGGCGTTTGCGATTTGGCGCGACCAGATTGGCGTGCCTGCTGCCCGAATTCAGCGAATGGATGAAAAGGACAATTTTTGGGTGTCTGGCCCAACCGGTCCCTGTGGCCCTTGTTCCGAAATCTACTTTGACTTTCATCCAGAACGGGGCGACGAGATTGATCTAGAAGACGACACCCGCTTTATCGAGTTTTACAACCTGGTATTCATGCAGTACAACCGCGATGCGGAGGGCAATTTGACTCCGCTTCAGGCGCAGAATATTGATACGGGGTTGGGCTTAGAGCGGATGGCGCAGATTCTCCAGCGGGTGCCCAATAACTACGAAACCGACCTGATTTTTCCAATTGTGAAAGCGGCGGCAGAAATTGCCGGATTGGACTATGCCCAGTGCGATGAGCTGACTAAAACCTCGCTGAAGGTAATTGGTGACCATGTTCGCGCCGTAATCCATATGATTGCCGATGGCATCAATGCATCTAACTTGGGGCGGGGCTATGTGCTGCGGCGGCTGATTCGGCGGGTGGTGCGCCACGGGCGGCTAGTGGGAATTGACCAGCCGTTTGTTAACGCGATCGCAGAGGCGGCGATCGCCCTTTCAGAAGCGGCCTATCCCAACCTACGGCAAAGGGAAACCGCCATCAAAGCAGAACTAGCACTAGAAGAATCTCGCTTTTTAGAAACGCTGGATCGCGGTGAAAAGCTGCTGACCGACTTGATCAGCAAGCTGCCTGCGGGTGGCCAAATCGTCGGACAAGATGCCTTTACGCTCTATGACACCTACGGCTTCCCGCTGGAGCTAACCCAGGAAATCGCTGAAGAAAAGGGGTTAACGGTAGACGAAGCGGGCTTTCAAACCGCCATGGCTGCCCAGCGCGATCGCTCGCGAGATGCTCACGAAACCATTGACCTGACGGTGCAGGGCAGTCTCGATACGGTGGCCGAACAGCTCCATGAAACAACGTTTTTGGGCTACACCCAGCTCAGCAGCGCTGCTGACGTGGGGCTGTTGCTGGTCGAGGGCAAGCCCACCGACTCGGCTGGGACAGGTGCCGAGGTGCAAATTGTGCTGAATCAAACCCCCTTCTACGCCGAGTCGGGCGGGCAGGTGGGCGATCGCGGCTATCTGTCAGGAACCGACCTGCTGGTGCGAATTAACGACGTGCAAAAAGATGGGGCGATTTTCGTCCATTTGGGCATGGTTGAACGGGGCACGTTGACCGTGGGCGATCGCGTCACCGCCCAAATTGACTTGGCTAACCGCCGCCGTGCTCAGGCCAACCATACCGCTACCCACTTGCTGCAAGCGGCATTGAAAAGCTTGATTGACGACAACATTGCCCAGCAGGGTTCGATGGTGGCCTTCGATCGGCTGCGGTTTGACTACAACTTTGCCCGTCCGCTCACCCTCGACGAAATTCAGCAGCTCGAAGCGCAGGTCAACGGCTGGATTGCGGAAGCCCACGCGGCTCATATTGCGGTTATGCCCATTGCCGATGCCAGAGCTAAGGGAGCCACCGCCATGTTTGGCGAGAAGTATGGCGATGAGGTGCGGGTAATTGACTTCCCTGGTGTGTCGATGGAGTTGTGTGGTGGCACCCACGTCAGCAACACGGCAGAAATTGGCCTGTTTAAAATTATTGCCGAAACGGGCGTTGCTGCTGGTATTCGTCGAATCGAAGCCGTGGCGGGAGCAGCCGTGCTGGAATACCTGAACGTGCGCGACAAGGTTGTGCGCGATTTGGGCGATCGCTTCAAAGCCAAACCTGAAGAGATCCCCGATCGGATTACAACCCTTCAAGAGGAGCTGAAATCTACTCAGAGAGAACTGGCCACCCTTAAGGCGGCACTGGCGATCGCCCAATCGGGTCAACTGCTAGACCAAGCGGAAGCGGTTGGCGGCTTTAAGATTCTGGTAGCAGAGCTGCCCGGAGCCGATGCCGACTCACTCAAGGTGGCGGCTGAAAAGCTGCTGCAACAGCTTGGCGACGGAGCCGTGGTGTTAGGGTCTGCCCCAGAAGCGGACAAAGTAGCGCTGGTGGTCGCTTTCAGCCCAGCGGTCAACCAAAAGGGGTTACAAGCCGGGAAGTTTGTAGGGGCGATCGCCAAACTCTGCGGCGGTGGTGGCGGTGGTCGGCCTAACTTGGCACAGGCGGGCGGGCGCGATCCTAGTAAGCTGCCAGAGGCTCTGGCCGAAGCAAAAGCCCAGCTACAGCAGGGGTTGGGGTAAGTTTACGGAAGCCGGAGGGCGAGTTTTGACAGAAGCCGGAGGGCGAGTTTTAATTGAACGCGACAGGGTTTACCGATACGCGATCGGCTAAACTCGTCCCTACGCGCGACGCAAAATTATGGCTTGCTTCGTCTGTCGGCTTTTGCCAGCATAACCATCGCTTTATCAATGTCTCGAACTTTGATAAAGCGCAGGGCATTTAGGAGCGATCGCCACCGCCGAACTCACGTGTCTCCCTCGACCCCAACCGCCGGCGAACCGCTACGCTGCTTCAATAACCCATACTTAGGGGCAAAAATCATCGCGGCAACAAACAGCAGCGTTTGCGTCACCACAATACAACCGCCCGTTGAACCGTCGAGGTAGTAGCTGACATAGGTGCCCAGCACGCTAGAGAATACGCCGGATGCGATCGCCAATGGAATCATTCGATCAAAGCTATCGGTAAGTAAATAGGCGGTGGCTCCGGGCGTGACCAGCATAGCAACCACTAAAATAATCCCCACGGTTTGCAGCGCCGCCACAATGGTCAGGGAGAGCACCCCCAGCAAAATATAGTGCAACGCCACAATATTTAAGCCAATCGACCGCGCATGGGTAGGGTCAAAACAAAATAGCAGCAGGTCTTTGCGTAACACCAGCAGCGTTGTCAGCGTAATGCTGCCAATGATGAATGTCTGAATCATGTCACTGGTGGAAATGCCCAGCACATTGCCAAACAAAATGTGCATTAAATCCACATTGGAGGGGTTTTTGGAAATCAGCACCAGTCCTAGCGCAAAGAATCCGGTGAAGACCAACCCAATCACCGTGTCTTCCTTAATCCGCGTCTTGGACTTAATGAACCCGATCGCCAGCACAGATCCAACCCCAAATACAAACGCTCCCACCGAGTAGGGCAGATTGAAAATATAAGCCAGCACCACGCCGGGTGTTACGGAATGGGAGACCGCATCGCCCATCAGCGCCCAGCCTTTTAGGGTCATGTAGCAGGATAGGAAGGCACATACGGCTCCCACAAAGGCACTAACCATCAGCGCCTTGAGCATAAATTCGTACTGTAGCGGGGCAATTAACCCTTGCCAAAGTGAGAGAGTATCCATTGATATAGGTGCCTTTAATTTAGATTCTTCTAGCAGCGGGTTGGAGATCTCTTCCACATCTCCTTCAGAGGCTACTGTGTTTACACAACTTGCTTTTCCTTCGATTTATGGGGGTGAACCAACAGCCTTGGGGGAGTTTCTCCCCCAAACCCCCTCCGATCAGGTTTTGGCTGGGTGAGGTCAGTTACTGGTAACGCTACGCATTGTTGCTAAGTCAGGGGATACGGGAGATAAAATTCAATAATCCCTAGCTACCCCTCAATACGTAGCGTACTTCCAGCGACCTTTGATGCCCACCGATGCGGCCTTGCGGAGGGGGTGTGGGGGACGGGCTTCGTCCCCTGCTGGGGGTTTGGGGGCAGCCCCCAAGGCTGTTGGTTTGGAAGCCAAACGCCCTAATGTAGTTTCAAAACTTGTGTATACAGTTACTGGTATAGCTTAAGGGCTATGAATTTTAGGTTGGGGAGACGCACGGAGCGCGCCTTTCCAGACTAAAATTCATGGCTACAGTCAGAACCCCCGGTCAGAACCACGGTTACTAACGTTCGGGTAGATACCTGCCAACCGACCCGCCAAAGGTGCGTGCCAGGTTTTCTTCGGTGAACACATCAGAAATATCGCCATAGGCCAAAATCGTGCGGTTAATTAACACGACTTGGTCGCAAAAGGTAGTGATGGAGGCAAGGTCGTGGGTAGAAATGAGGATAGTGTGTCCCTGCTGCTTCAGTTCTAGCAGCAAATCGATCATGGTTTTTTCGGTTTTGATGTCTACGCCCGTGAAGGGTTCATCCAGCAAAATCACCGAGCCTTGCTGAGCCAGGGCGCGTGCTAAGAAAGCCCGTTTGCGCTGTCCACCAGAGAGTTCACCGATTTGGCGATCGCCCATCTCGGTCATTTGCACCCGCTCCAAGCTGTCTCGGACGATCTGGCGATCGCCCGCACTGGGAATCCGCAGTAGGTTCATGTAGCCATAGCGACCCATCATCACTACATCCCACACGCTAACCGGAAAATTCCAGTCCACTTCCTCCGCTTGGGGCACATAGGCTACTAAACTTCGCTTTTGCACCATTCGGCTCGGTAAGCCTTGAATTAGCACCCGGCCTGAGCTGGGGGGGACAAAGCCCATAATGGCCTTAAACAGCGTCGATTTGCCGCTGCCATTCATGCCCACTAGGCCGCAAATCGACCCAGTCCGCAGTTGCAGACTGGCTCCATGCAGTGCCACTTTGCCGTTGTAGTCAACGGACACATTCTCTACCTCTACACTGACTGGATTTGCACCCATTGGAGCCATTCGCATTGATTAATTCCCCCGCAGTCCTCGAATTAAAGTGTTGACGTTATATTCCAGCAGAGCCAAATAGGTTGGCGCGACACCCTCCGCATCGGTCAGGGAATCCACGTAGAACACACCGCCAAAGGCAGCACCAGCTTCTTTGGCCACTTGGCGCTGTGCCTTATCGCTGACAGTGCTTTCACAAAAAATAGCGGGAACCTGATTGGCCTTGACCAGATCAATTGTCTTGGCCACTTGCTGCGGGGTACCTTGCTGTTCTGCATTGACTGGCCAGATATAGCCCTCCTTCAGCCCATAGTCGCTAATCAAATAGGTGAATGCGCCTTCGCAGGTGACCATGTAGCGCTGGTTTGCAGGAAGATTGGTCAGCTCCTGACGTAGCGTTTTATCAAGCGTCTTGATTTTTTGACTGTAGGTAGCGGCGTTGTCGGTATACACAGCAGCGTTAGGTGGGTCGAGCTGCACTAGCGCTTTACGAATATTCTCAACGTACACCAGGGCATTGGCTGGAGACATCCAGGCGTGAGGGTTGGGTCGATTTTGGTAAGCGCCGTCGCGAATGGCAATGGGCTGAATGCCGTCGGTCAGAGTGATGTGAGGTACCTGGTCGAGATTAGCGTAGAAGCGGTCGGCCCAGCGCTCCAATCCTAAGCCATTGTCTAAAATTAGGTCGGCGGCCTCTGCCCGCACCAGGTCACTAGGAGTTGGCTCGTAACCGTGAATTTCTGCTCCTAGCTTGGTAAGTGACTGGGCGATCGCCCGATCGCCTGCCACATTTTGCACCATGTCAGCTAGTACGGTGAACGTCGTCAGAACGACCTTTTTCTGCTGTGAATTGGGCGGTCTGTTACCTTCTACTGGGGAAGAACCTACTGGGGAAGAACCTACTGGGGAAGAACTGGCCGAAACAGGGTTGGAGGATTTGAGTGTAGACCCTGTACACCCCGTCAACCACATACCCACAACAATCAACGAGGCCAATGAGGCGATCGCTCCCATTGACCGATGTCTTTCTCTCCGCTTAACCGAACTGGACGGTGGCCTCATTCGCACAAATACTTCACCAGCGCACAAATACTTCACCAGCTTTTCACCTTCACGCTATCACGCGTTGATCAAAAATGAAAAGAATATGAAAAATTTACGCCCAAGGAAGGATACGGCAACGGGAAATCTCCGACTTCTGGCAGAAATCGGAGATCCACACACCTAATTAGCCCACTTTAGCCCACTAGGGTTGGTGTCCCCATCCGTTGCAGCCAGCGAGCATGGGAGGCAACCCCGCCAATGAATGAAGAATGCTCGCGATAGGTAATGCCAAACTCTTGACAGGTCGCTTCCACAATAGTTGCCAGCTCTGGGTAGTGAATATGGCAAATGCGCGGAAACAGGTGATGTTCGACCTGGAAGTTTAGCCCTCCCAGTAGCCAGGTAATCACCGGATTATGTCGTGAGAAATTTACCGTGGTTTCAATCTGGTGGACAGCCCAGGCATCTTCCATGTGACTTGTGTTGGTCAGTGGAAGCGGAAACTCTACTTCTTCTACACAGTGCGCCATCTGAAATACGATACTCAGAACCAAGCCAAGGGCGATCGCCATCACCCCATAAAACGCTAGCACTACCCCCACCGGGTGCAACATCAGCGGCAGACCAAATGCCAGGGTTAGAAAGATGCCCTTACCCAGCACAAACCTCACCAAATTCCATCCTTGGGGCCGAGGAAACCGCTGTTCGCCAATTCGACCACTGATGACATCGTGAAAATCATCATAAAGGTGCCACTTAATTGGCATTAGCCCATACAGCGCCCATAGATAAATATGCTGCCAGCGATGAATCGGCAGCCACGGTTGATGGGGTGATACTCGACCCACGATGCCCACTTCCAGGTCGGCATCGTAGTGACTGATATTGGCGTACATATGATGAAACACGCCGTGTTTCCAGTGCCATACGTAAGAGCTACCGCCCACCAGATCCAGCGTGAGCGCCATGACCTGATTCACCCAGCCGCGGTCAGAGTAGCCCTGATGTCCGCCGTCGTGCTGAATGTTAAATCCGATCGCGGCGGTTTCTAGCCCCAGCAGCACCGCCAACGGCAGTGCCTGCCACCAGGTTTGAGCAACAAACACTAAGAACAGATAGGTTGCAGTGAAGGCGATCAGAATAATCGCCGTTTTTAGGTACATTTGGGGACAATCGCGCTGAGGCAGTTGGGTGCGTTGAAAGTACGCATCTACACGATGGCGCAGTTCACGTTGGAATCCCTCATCTTTACCAAATCTCAGCTTTCGACGAGGGTCTAGATCTGAAGTAGTTTGATACTCAAGGCTTTCTCGGGTATCTTGCATTTGTGTCATGGAAACTTTCTGTAAAGTGTGGACGAGAAAAAAGTGTGGACGAGAGAATTGGCTGAACCGATTGCCCCTTAGAGCTGGGTTACTCAGAAAAAAGTTATTGGGCAACCGTCCAAAGACAACTGTGGCCTATTCGACTGAAAATGGCTATAGGCAGAGCCTTTAACCCGAAAAATTTGCTCATTTCAGCCTGTTTTAGCTACTCCCTAATTTAGCTACTCCCTAATTACGTCCCCCTACGCAGTTTGAGCCTCTGTTCCTAATTATCTACCATGAAGAAAAACGATTTAGAGTTTTATGATGTCAATGCCGCAAATTGGTGGGATCAAGATGCCAAGATTTATGCCCTCCACCATCTCAACAAACCCAGGTTTGAGTTTTTTGATCGGTATGTTTCCAACTGGCAAGGATTGAAGGCGCTGGATGTGGGGTGCGGTGGCGGTTTTTCGTGCGAATTTATGGCCGCTCGCGATGTAGTCGTTTCGGGACTTGATCAATCCCAAAAATGCATTGATGCCGCGCAAAAACATGCGATCGCCAGTGGGTTTAACATTGACTACCGCTGTGGCGTAGGCGAACAAATGCCCTACGCAGACAACACGTTTGATCTGGTAGTGTGTGTCGATGTGTTGGAGCATGTAGCCGATGTGCAGCAGGTGCTAGCGGAAGTATTCAGAATTTTGAAACCCAATGGATTGTTCTTTTTTGACACGATCAATCGCAACTTAAAATCTAAGTTTGTGATGATTTGGCTAATGGAAAATTTCTTAGGTGAAATCCAAAAAGGGGTTCACGATTGGAATAAATTTATCACGCCGCAGGAATTGACTGCATGGCTCAACCAAACAGGATTTGGCCAGGTAGAAATTAAAGGGTTTGATTTGTTTGGAGATGCCTTGCGACTGAACTTAAAAACGTACTTGGCCTATAAGAAAACAGGGGAAATTAACGTCAGTATTAACGACGACACGTCCATTAACTACATTGGTAAAGCCATGAAAATTGTCTAAGTGTAGACCTCCGACTTCTTAGAGGATGTTTTAAAAGTGATCGGTTGTGATTTTAGGTACATAGTGATGGGAGCATGTCATCCTTTTAGAGAGAATAATCCATTGAGGTAGGCAGCCCGGTGAGCTAGGACTTGAGGCACATTTTCCGCCTTCCACTGAGCGCCGGATATTTGCACTCGACGGTCAATTTGCTTAATTGCGGATTCAACCGCCCCCGATCCAATGGAGCAGATGCCTTCCGCCTGGTATAGCCATAGACGGATTGGTTAGGACGGGGTGCAGGGGTGGAACCCCTGGCTGGGGGCAAAGCCCCCACACCCCCTTTGATCCCAGTGTCCTAACCTTTGTGGCGACAGCTATAATACCCATAGTTGATGATGCGGTGGCGATGTTTTTCGAGATAGCGACAGAAGTTATGCGCCTGTTTCGGTTTCATATCGACGAATAGGGCGATGGTTTCATCGACCTGTCCTGCCCACAAATAGGCTTCAGCTTGGCGCAGGCGTTTGAGTGACCCCCCGACTTTTTGCAGATTTTCTCTCAGATGATACCAGTCGAGGATTTCCCGCCGTTGCTCGGCGGTAGAAATTGCCGCAATCATGTTCCAAACGCCGTCATGACCATCGTCCAGACAGGTAATGGGGGTGCTTAACGGCTGCTTGTTAATCCAATCAATCAGCGACTGATTGTGATGGAGATTGGCGACGATACCTGCGTCCTCTAGATTGGACTAATTGGTTTGCAAAGTTGAGTAAGCAGGATGCCATGAGAAACTTGCTCAACCCCAGCTAGGGATTGATCCCGATGCAGTTGATAGCAACATCCGCGAAGCTAAGCTGCTGTGGGGTTAGCACGCCTC
>JBBQFG010000099.1:0-17469 GCA_038321765.1 Elainellales cyanobacterium | reverse complement strand
ACGGCAATCATTGTTGTCGCCACTGCCGTTTTCAGCGTCTGCCGTTCTTGAGTGGCGAGCTTGGCCGCAAAAAACTCTCGCAGCAGTTGATGCAGTTGATACAGTCCTGCATCCGTCCGGGTCAGCAAATGCAGGTTCAAGAGCTGCTGGTTTCGCACGGTTGCCAGGGCTTCCTCATCCCACTCTGGCAAACACTGCTGCACCAGCCCCCACGGAATCTCGGCCAGCGCAAATAGACTCAGCAGCTTGGCAACTCGTTGTGCCGACTCATTCAGCCTCTCCCAGCTCAACTCAAACGCTGCCGCCACACTTAACGGTGCGGTCATGCCGGGGTAAGGTTCCTGAAGCGCTTGCGCCTCTAGTCGTTTTTGCTGCAATCGCGTCCACAACACGGCCAGCGTTACGTCTTGATCCTCCGCCAGATACCGCCCCACTAACTCCAACCCCAATGGCAAATAGCCCAACCATTCACAGACTTGCTTGGCTCCGGTTACATCTTGGTCAATGCGGCCATCGGCGACCAATGACCGCAACAAAGCCAACGATGCTTCTGCGCTCAACACCTGGATGTCGTAATTTTTTACCGGGCTGCCAAAGCGCGATCGGGATGTCAGCAAGATTTTGAACTGCGATCGGGGCGGCGGTAAGAACGGTTTAACGTCCTCATAGTCCTGCACATCATCCAACACCAGCAATGTCGGTTTAGCTGGCCAATGCCGCCAACAAAACGCCACCTGTTCCGCCAATTCCAGCCCCTCTGGCATCACTAACCCCAAGCTGGCTCTGGCAAAAGAAACAATTTGCAAGCCCACATCCTGGCGCGATCGCAGCCAACACACACCGCCGGGAAACTCGTTTGACTCTAGCTGTTGGAGGGCATATTGCAGGGCGAGTTCTGTCTTGCCAATGCCACCCATGCCAGCAACGGCAGAAATGGCCACCTCCGTTTCCTTCGCTACCTGTTTATGCAACTCCTTCAGATCGACATCGCGCCCGACAAATTGGGCAATTCCGCTATAGGGGAGATTGTGGGGGATGCCAACGATTTCTTTAGGAGTTGGGGGATAGATATGGAAGTGTTGTTCCTCCCCGATCCATTGCTTTCCACCGTCCTTTGCCTGAGCGTTAACATCCATAAGAGCAATCACCAGGTCTTGAGATCCCAAACTTTTTAAGAGATCCCCGACTTTTTGAAAAAGTCGGGGATCTGGTAAACCCTAATCTAACTCAGAGGCACCAAAGTACTGCTTTTCCGCAATCCACTGCTTTCCCCCTTGCTCTGCTTTTGCCTGGACATTCATATTGTTGTCGCCCGTCACGTTTTGCACCATGTTGCTGTTATCTTGCAGCTTTCCGGCGTTAATTTCTTGAGCCAACGCCTGAAGCTCTGCGGCAAAGTGGGGATCATCATCCATTGCCACCTGCAAATAGGCAGCGATCTGGTTAATCTGTTCCGGCGCGATTTTGTGGGTTTTCTCAATCGATGTTTTGACCTCCTCAATCCGAGGCTTGCCGCGCAGCTTTGTCCAGATCCGCTTGAGCAGGCTTTCCATTTTGGCGATCGCCTCCACCGTATATTTCTTGCCTAGCTCACCTGCACTAGACTCAATGAACTTTTGGAAAGCAACGGTGGCGATCGCACCAGCAGTTAACGATATAGGGTCAGTCATGGGGCAAACTCCAATACTAGGGCTATACACTTTTGGCGTTGCTTAATCCGGATATGAAATTTTTTGAGAGGGGCGCGCCGCGCCCCTCTCAAAAAATTTCATACTTTAAATCAGCAATGCCACACTTTTTACTAGAAGAATTCTTAATCCCATTGAAGCTTTTACACTGAGGGTTAGGCAATAGTTTTTTTGGGGAACCCCAACTTCCTCAACTTGCAGCCCAATTCATGCAGACTGAGCCATCAGCATCTTCTAGGCTGACTTTGCTACCTTTTAAGAGGCGAATGATTTTATACCTTTACCGCAAGCTAACAACCCGCTTGCAGTACTCGCTTGCAGTTTGAGTGGTTGTTAGGTACGAGTTCAAGTGAAACGTCCCAGAAGGTGCGTGGGAGCGATCGCAGAAAGCTTCCGCTACAGTTCAGTTGAGAGATTAGTAGGGGTGAATTAGAGTACAGAGTCCCAAGATGTATGTGGGAGCGATCGCAGAAAGCTCTTACTACAGTTCAGTTGAGTGTTGTCTCCAAGCCTTTCTAAGCGAGACAGTAGTTTGTAGTAATTGCAGAGCAAACGGACGCGACTAGAGTCTGCTCCTGACAGTATGTACAGATGTGCATACTATAATTGAGATGGTTTATCAATGGAATAGGGACAAGGCAGTAGCTAATCTTCGCAAGCATGGGATTGACTTTGCTGATGCAGTGTCCATTTTCTCAGACGATCTGGCAATTACTATTCCAGACGAACGGTTTGATAAAGAACGATTTGTCACAATCGGCGTTGATGCATTTGGCAGAGTTTTGGTAGTTGTTTACACACTGCGAGACGATGAGATTCGGCTCATTTCTGCTCGCAAAGCAACTCGGCACGAACAACAGCAGTATGAGGAAGAGTAGTCATGGAAGCAGAATATGACTTTAGCCAAGGTAAGCGAGGCATGATCGACCCTACTCCACCCGGAAAAACTCGCATCACAATTCGGTTAGATGATGAGGTTTTAGCGTGGTTTCGTGAACAAGCCCATATTGCAGGCGGAGGGAACTACCAAACCTTGATTAATCAAGCTTTGCATCAGCATATTCAGCAAAGCCGTGAGCCTTTAGAAGAAACCCTACGCAGAGTTGTTCGTGAAGAACTTGAGCGTGTTGAGCGGTGAGGTGTTTGTTGAGGGCTAACACTGCACAGCAGCGGAGGGACGAAAGCATCTGGTGCTGAGTCGAGGTTATTTAGGGCAGCACAACTTCACTGTTAGCTGGCTTTGTTTACGGGTGGCTGTAGTTTCAAGGCTGTTTGTATTCAAAATCAAGCGATCGCAGGAACATGGGTAGGGGCAGGTTTAGAATGAGGTTTGTGATTTAGAGACAGTGAGGTAGTGGAGATGAGTAGTGTTGTGATAGCCGTTAGCCGCAGTGCAACCCACACCTTTACGAAATTAAATCAGGAAAGTATTCAGCTTCTAACAGGTTTGGGTGTCGAAGGTGATTCACATCTGGGCAAGACGGTTCAGCATCGATCGCGAGTAGCTGTTGATCCAACCCAGCCTAATTTACGCCAGGTTCACTTAATCCATGCTGAACTGCATGATGAGTTGCAGGCTGCTGGTTTTGCTGTGTCAGCAGGGCAGATGGGTGAAAACGTTACAACACGAGGAATTAATCTACTCGCCTTACCGACAGGTACACGGCTACATCTAGGCAATCAGGCCGTGGTGGAATTGACAGGTCTGCGAAATCCTTGTGCCCAGTTAGATCAATTCCAAACAGGACTGATGGCAGCAGTGTTAGATCGTGACGAACACGGTAAGCTAATCCGCAAATCGGGTGTTATGGGTATCGTTGCAAGGGGTGGCGAGATTAAACCTGGCGATCGCATTCAAATTGAACTGCCACCAGAGCCACACCAGTCCCTTGATCGAGTTTGAGAGATAATGATTTCAACCTTTAATGATTTCAACCTTAAAGGCTTGGTTCTTCAAGCACGTCCAAGTAGTTCAACCTACCTAAAAACCAAACCCCAAAACCCTGCGCCGCCCGTTGCGCTGGCGGCGCAGGGTTTTGGGGTTTATGTTTAATTACGCCACCTACTTTTCTATGAACGTTCAAGTAAATTGGTTATTGGTCGCAGTTACTCTTGGTTTACTCTCCCTCGGTTCTCAGGCAGTCTCTTACGAATCGGCTCCCGGTGCAGAGTCCTCGCCTCCAGCCTCGTCAACCCCAGCCCCGACCCAAATTCTAGAATCAGGAATGAACGGGGAAGAGATTTTTTTACCCAGTGCGGCTGTACTGCTGCCCGTCCTTTCTGACGCTGAAATTGAAGCCTTGCAAGCTGAACTAACCCAGGGGATTGACACCTGGTTTGGATTGGCGGGTCTCTCTAAACTGCCAGCCCCACCGCCCCTGTCAGATGCTCTCCACAATTATCGGAACGCGTGGAGTACAGTCAATGTGGATGTGGCTACCTTTTTAGGATCGTGGCATGACGGTGAAGGCTATCCCTATTCTGTCAGCATTTTTCCTTCGAGTGCTCCAGGGCAAGTGTGCGTGTTGGAGTTTAAGCCAGAATGGAGCCTCTACATTTTCAATGAGGCTACAGGAGAATACGGCAAAGACATGATTAGTGAGCAGATTCTCACGTTTTCTGTTGCCACGGTGGAAGATGGGCACCTGCGTAGCAGTCAAGTGCGTTCTGTCGGTTCAGCGACAGCCGTCGCAAATTATGCCGTTGGCGAGGCGTATCCAGTGATGTTTATGAGCCTAATGGATGGTCACGGTAGTAGACGTGTTGTTGCATTGTCCTCGCCGCCTACCTTGCCCAGTGACCTCCCCACAGCCCTGGTAGCCCCTGTGTCTCAAGCCCTATATGACTATGGCTGCACAACGGCGCTAGCTCCCCCCGATGGTAATGGAAACCTAGTGCCGAATAGATGAGTAATAGATGTGCATGACTATGCAATTTAGCAACTATGCAATTTAGTCAGGCGATCGCCCCGGTTGACCCCTGCATGAATGCTTTTTTGAGGGCGTGAATCGTTTCCTGGCTTCGCCAGGAAACGATTCACGCACTAGGTCTATTCAACTGCGTAAGCCTACATAATTGGGAATGGCGGTAACGATGGGTGTTAATAAGTTTCAGTTCGTGGCGCAGGCGCAGGCAGAGTGGCAGCGAGTGGAGCGATCGCGATCGCTCCACTCGCTGCTGCCAGACGATGCGGTGCATGTGTGGCGGCAGGGGCGGCGATTGCTCTCGTTTAGCTCTAATGACTATCTGGGGCTGTCAAAACACCCTGCCCTGGTTGCCGCCGCGCAGGAGTACACAGGTCGCTATGGCACGAGTGCAACCGCCTCGCGGCTCGTTGTCGGCACCTACGACATTCATACTCAACTGGAAACACAACTGGCTGTAGCCTGTGGACAAGAAGCGGCATTGCTATTTAGTTCTGGATTCCAGGCTAATTCAACGATTCTTCCGGCTTTGCTTGATCGACACTCGCTGGTGTTGTGCGATCGCCTCATTCACAACAGTCTGCTGCAAGGCATCTTAGCCAGCGGGGCACGGTTTGTTCGCTATGCCCACAACGACTTGGAACACCTCCATCGTCTGCTCCAAAAACACGTCGAAAAAGACTACAGCCGCATTCTCATTGTGACCGAAACGGTTTTTAGTATGGACGGCGATCGCACCGACTTGGACAGATTGATTCCGCTGGCAAATCAGTACAACGCGATTTTGTATTTAGATGATGCCCATGCTTTGGGGGTGTTGGGCAGACATGGCATGGGTTTAGCTGCACACCGAGACGGAGTAGATGTAATCGTTGGCACCTTCGGCAAAGCGTTTGGTGCCTTTGGCGCATTTGTAGCCTGCTCTCAGTCTGTCCGAGAGTATTTGATCAACACTTGCCCCGGCTTTATTTACACGACTGCCCTGCCGCCGGGAGTCGTAGGGGCGATCGCCGCTGCCCTGAGTCTAATTCCTACTCTATCGGCAGAACGGCAAACGCTGACTGACCATGCCGATCTGCTGCGCGCCCAACTGCGGGCGCTGGGCTACGATCCGGGTGCATCCTCGTCTCACATTATCCCGGTGATGGTGGGTACAGAGGCGGCTACCCTTCAGCTCTCGCAAGGCTTGGAAGAGCATGGCATTCTGGCTACTGCCATTCGCCCGCCCACGGTGGCAGCAGGAACCTCGCGCTTACGACTGGCGTTGTCTAGTCAGCACAGCGCTGATGATTTAGACTATTTGATTCGTGCTATTCGCGCTGTTAGTAACAGTTCTCATGAGTCGCCCAATGCTGATTGACTGACAAAAGCCCTGAAAGTCTCATTGCTCCGTTGTCAACCCGCCCTAAAATAAATTTTGGGCTAATCGTGAAAGTCCATTTCAATGGACTAAGACCCTGATCTAGTCCTCTTTAGAGGACTTTAGTGATGAGCCAGGAAATTGATTTCCTGGCGGTGCAGCAGGTGTTCAAGAGATTTGTCAGTTAACCAGCGCCCAATGAGTCAGTCCAATGAATCAAATAGCTGAGGCGATCGCCTATCACGGTTGGGGGTTTGACCATACCTGTTGGCAATTTTGGAAAACTGCGTGCGATCGCCAGGGTATCGTCCTACGCTGCTTTGATCGCGGCTATTTTGGCAAATCGGTTTCGCCAGCATTCAGCCCATCCAGTGCATATAAGCTCATTTTGACTCACTCCTATGGGCTGCATTTGTGTCCGCAGGAACACTTGCACCAGGCTGATCTCATCGTCATTCTCAGTGGCTTTCAGTCGTTTCACCCTAGCCAACCCACTGCTAGACGACGCTCACAACTAACACTTCAGCAGATGATTCGGCAGTTTGAGCACAGTCCCCAAATGGTGTTAGAAACCTTTTGGGCAACCTGCTATCACCCGTTGGCCTGGAAGGGAGACGCTGTAGAGATGTGGAAAGATGTAGAGATGTGGAAAGAGATCAGGCAGGAAAAAGGCGCTTCGTTGAATACTGACTTGTTGAATACTGGCTTGTTGAATACTGGCTTGTTGAATACTGGCTTGTTGAATACTGACTTGTTGAATACTGGCTTACTGTTACAGGATTTGCGCGCCCTCGATACCGCTTGCTTAGACGTGAATTCCCTAAAAAATCGGTCTAAGATCTTGATTATCCACGGTGCCAGCGATCGCATCACGCCCCCCAACTGCGCTCAAGAGCTGTGTCAAGCCCTCCCAACCAGCGACTATGTGGAGCTGCCAGCAGCGGGTCATGCCCTACCGATGACCCATTTAGAGGATAGCTGGCGATCGCTTGCTCTGCTGCTTCAAGGTGTGCCGACTTCATAACCACTGCTGTGACGGATCTCGACAAACAAAAAATTGCTGATAACTTTGGACACGCTGCCGTTGCGTACCATGCTCAGGCAACGCTACAGAAACAGAGTGCGGCCCATTTGTTAAACCTGGCAGAACCCTGGTTAACCCATCTGCCCGATGGCTCAATTTTGGAAGTTGGTTGTGGGACTGGCTTCATTACGCAGCAATTGATTCAGCGTTTTGAAGGGCGATCGCTAACAATTACCGACCTTTCGGCAGCAATGCTGGAGTTTTGCCAAACCCATGTACAGGTTCCCACCTCACAGCGATCGCTGCTGTCATTTCAACAACTGGATGGTGAACTGCTGACTGCGATTCCGTCTCAGGATGCCAGTCAGGATGCCAGTCAGGATGCCAGTCAGGATGGCAGGTCTCAGGATGCCATGCCCCGCTATGCCATGCCTAGCTATGCCATGATCATCAGCGGGTTTGCGATTCAGTGGTTTAAGCAGCCCGTTGAGACGATTCACCGCTGGTTAAATCTGTTACAGCCCGGTGGGGTGCTGTTAGTTTCGGTACCCACCCGCGATAGTTTTCCAGAATGGAGACACGCCTGCCAAGCGCTTAACTTACCCTATACCGCTCATCCGCTGCCCCAAGCAGCTCGCCTCATGCAGCCGCTTGCTTCTGAGCACTTCACGGCCACCTGGTACACCGAAATGCTGCCTACAACGTTTACCAGCGCTGCGGATTTCTTCAAATCTCTAAAGGCGATCGGAGCCTCTCATAGCCAAACCCAGACGCGATTGTCGCTGCCACAAATGAAGCAATTAATTCGCTATTGGGATGCTCAAAATCCGGCAGGTGTCACGGTACATCACCATGTTGTGTTTGGCATCATCCAACGAGCCACATAGCGATCGCGCCTTCCTGAGCATTGGGCTGAGAATTAGGCTGAGAATTAGGCTGAGAATTAGGCTGGGAATTAGGCTGGGAATTAGGAGAGCGATCGCTTTGCCTTTTCGGGAGTCGCAACCTTTGCGGATCTGGGCATCGACACCCTGAATGACTTTAATACAGCGGAAGGCGATCAAATTCAGCTTTCTCGCTCTGTGTTCGCGGTTTTTGCTAGCCAAAACATCTCGACCGCGCTGAATAGTAGCCAGTTTGCCACCGTGGTTTACAGCAGCGGCAGCGGCAAGCTCTACTACAGCCATAGTCATAAAGCTTAGGACATGCCAGCGTCATTCCCGACTGCGCGGGAATGACGCTGGCACCTATCGAGCAGATGGATTCCCGCCTGCGCGGGAATGACAGGGAGGCGTCCTATTGATCATGGCTACCGCTATACAACCCCGATGGAGCGATCGCAGGCTTTGGCAGCGGTGGCTACTTTGCCCGATTGCAGGGCATTCCAGCTCTAGCAGGCACTCAGTTCTCAATTAGCGCCTAAGTTACTCCTCTATGCCGACTCTGCTCCCCATTTCTGCCATTGTGCCGACACGCGATCGCCCCCAGCCTCTATTGCGGATGTTGCACAGCCTCGCGGCTCAGTCGGCACAGCCGGTAGAACTGGTGGTCGTTGATGCGTCAACCGACGACCAAACCCAGCAGCTTTGCCAAAGTTCCATTGCTGGACTGGCAACACAAATCTGCTACAGTCGGGCGATCGCAGTCGGCGCAGCAGTTCAGCGCAATCAGGCCGTTGCCGCTGCCACCCAGCCCTATATTCTGTTCTGCGACGACGATATTTGGTTTGAGCCAGAGTGTCTAAGCCGTCTTTGGGAAGGGTTGCGGTGTGACTCGGCACTAGGCGGCATCAATGCCATGATTACCAATCAACGGTATTTGCCGCCGGGGCGGATTAGTCGGTTGCTGTTTCGCGTGCTGCATGGTCAGACAGAAACCAGCTATGCCGGACGGTGTATTGGGCCAGGGTTAAACCTGCTGCCCGAAGACTGTCCCGACTTACCCGATGTGGTACCAACGGACTGGCTGAATTCGACATGCACTCTCTATCGACGAGAGGTGTTGCCCCATCCTCCCTTTTTGGCTCACTTCACGGGATACTCTTTACTGGAAGATGTGACGCTGTCGCTAACGGTGGGCAAACGGTGGCACCTGGCAAATGCCCGTACGGCTCGAATTTATCACGATAGCCAACCCGGCGAACACAAAAATAATGTGGCAGTGCTAGCCAAGATGGAATTAGTCAACCGCCACTATGTGATGACGCAGGTGTTGCAGCGGCAACGGTGGCAAGACTACGGCAAACTGGCATTGCTACAGCTATTTGGCATCGCCGCATCGCTGGTGTCGCTGACAGGCTGGCGATCGCTCCCCGCCATGCTCTGGGGCAAACTGCAAGGAATTGCGGCGATCACTAGCAGCATTTACTCTCCAGTAATTCCGGACGGCACGCAGCACATTCCGAATGAATGAATTGTGCAATATCAGTTGATGTTGGTTGCGGATGCGCTGCACCTTCAATCAATATCAATTGTGTCAATTCAGGATTGCGGATTAATTAACCAGAGATGTTGCAATCTGTGGAAGGGCTAAAAAGCCGATGGCGTAATCTGTATTACCGTGCACTGGGCGTAAAGCTGCACGGCTATATTTGGCTGCGGCAGATTGAGATTCCCCGCAACTTTGCAGAGATTGAAATTGAGCATCACTGCGCTATTGATCGCGGTGTCACTTTACTATGCAGTGGAGCATCGGAATCTCATGCCAAAATCCATACTAAAATTTGTCCAAAAATCTATATCGGCGCTCATACCTACATCAATCGTCACACGTTCCTTGATGCAACATTGTCCCTCCGCATTGGTCAACACTGTGCGATTGGGCCGGGGTGCTATTTGACCGATCACGACCACGGGCAAGCAATTGGGTTGCCGCCGCTCTCGCAGCCGATGGTGGCAGTTCCTACGCAATTGGGCGATCGTGTCTGGCTAGGGGCAAACGTGGTGGTACTCAAGGGTGTCACCATTGGCAACGATGTGATTGTGGGTGCAGGTAGCGTTGTGACTAAAGATTTGCCAGAAGGGGCGATCGCCGTTGGCAACCCCGCCCGCGTGATTAAGTGCCGTACCGATGTAGCGATCGCAACCACTCCGTTGACAACCCCTGCCGCAGGTTCAGCCTAAATGGCAGGAGTATTGAGGTAATGATTTTTTGAAGCGCGGGCTTTGTCCACGCTTCAAAAAATCATTACAAGTTTAGGACTATCCCATGAACACCACGATCTTAATTTCATGAACGCCGGAATTGTCATCACCACCCGTAATCGAGAACAGGATTTACAGAAACTGTTCTCTTTATTAACAGCTCAGCCCAGTTGGAAAAACCTGCCTCTGTGGATTCATGACGATGCCAGCGACGCTGTTTCAGCCGAGTATTGGCACACTATTCGGCAACGGGCGCAGGTGGTTTCTAACGCTCAGCGTATGGGTTACATCGTCAACCGCAATCACAGCAATGCTCAGGCTCCGTTTGATTTAATTTTTAGCCTAGACGACGATTCGTGTTTTGTGGATGCCGAGGGTCCCGATCGCGCCATTGCCTATCTCAACGCCCATCCGACAGTAGCCGCATTGGCGTTTCCCTTGGTGGACAGCTTAACCCCCTCCCCTGTGCCCAACACCGCTCCCTATCGCTGTTTGACCTATGTTGGCTGCGCGCATCTCATTCGCAAAGAGCTATTCGTAAAACTGGGTGGATATCGCCACGATTTTATTCATCAGGGGGAAGAATCTGAGCTATGCGCCCGCATCTGGGCGGCAGGGTACGAGGTACACGCCTTCCCGGCCTGCCGCGTCCACCACTGGGTTAGTCCAGAAGCTCGCGACTATCACCGCATGGGATTCTATGGCCCTCGCAATCGCGTCATCAACCACATGCTGCATACGCCTATGCCATTTCTACCGTTTGAATTGGCACGGGCGATCGCCAGTTACACCCGTTTATCGTGGCAGACCAAATTGCCGCTGACTCACCTGCGGGGGCTAATGGCGGGAATGCAGCACGGCATCAACCACTGGTCACAGCGCCAAGCCTTACCCCTGGATTTATATCACCAACTGATGGCGCTGCCCATCTCGGCCTGATGTGGATTTGTTGTCAACTGGGTGCACGAGAGCACTATGCAATTCCTGTTGCATTGCATCAACATCATCAGCTTGCCGCCTTGATTACGGATGCGTGGGTGCCGCCCCACTCTCCTCTGAACTGGTTTTCGGCACCTGTTTTGGCTAGACTGCGCGATCGCACTCATCCGGCCTTAACAGATGCTCCCGTATACGCCTGGACGGCGGCGGCGCTGGGCTTTGAAGTACAACAAACTATTCAAAATACTGCTCAAAATACTGCTCAAAATACTGCAAATTGGCAACGCACCATTCGCCGCAATCAATGGTTTCAACACCAAACGATTCAAACGCTAATATCTCTCCGGGCTGCGCTAGCCAGACTGCCTGCGCCCCCCGTGCTATTTGCCTATAGCTACGCGGCGCGGGACATCCTTCGATACGCCAAATGCCAGGGCTGGACAACGGTATTGGGGCAAATTGATCCGGGTTGGATGGAAGAGAGCAAGGTTCATCAAGAATTTATTGCTCAGGCTAAGACCTATGCTGATTTAGGCATGGCCGATCAACGCGCCCCGTCTGCTTACTGGTACGATTGGCACGAGGAATGTGGTCTTGCCGATTACATCGTGGTCAATTCTACTTGGTCTGCCCAAGCGCTTCAGCAGGTCGGTGTGGCCGCAGCAAAAATCCAGGTAGTTCCCCTGGCCTATACCCCCCCGCCTCAAGCGACTGGGTTTCAGCGGACGTATCCCGCTCAGTTTTCGGGCGATCGCCCCCTGCGAGTCTTGTTCTTAGGGCAATTTGTGGTGCGAAAAGGAATTGCCGCCCTGCTACAAGCGGCGGAGCAGTTAGTGGATCAGCCGATTGAGTTTTGGATCGTCGGTTCTCAGCAAATTCAAGATGCCAAACTTGCCGCGCTGCCTAACCTGCGCTGGTTTGGCTCTGTGCCCCGCCATGCCGTAGACCTGTTTTATCAAACCGCCGATGTTTTTTTGTTCCCCACCCTCTCCGATGGCTTTGGCCTAACCCAGCTAGAGGCACAAGCGTGGCGACTGCCAATCATTACATCCCGATATTGTGGGGAAGTTGTGAAAGATCAAGTAAATGGGGTGATTTTACAACCTGTGACCGCAGCGGCGATCGCCACTGCATTGCAGAACTGTATTGACCAGCCTGCAATGCTCTCAAGGTTCTCTGAACAGTCGGTTGATCTGTCTACGTTCAGTTTACTGCGTTTGCAAAATCGGCTTGAGGCCATGGTGGCACGGTGAGGAGGGAGGAGGGAGGAGGGAGGAATTAGGAGGGAGGCTGGTTGATTGCCAAAAGTCTATAGCCCTCACCCCCAACCCCTCTCCCAGAGGGCGAGGGGAGTTGATCTACCCTTCCGGTTCCATCTCCCCTCGGGAGAGGGCTAGGGTGAGGGCTTTCGGGGATCTACCTAACAAATTTAGGACTACCGCCTTATAGATAATTTTGAGTTTTTGAGGATTTTTTTAGATTGTGACGCAGTTCGAGACCGTAGTTCACCCGCTCGTTGTGATTTTGCCGTTTTATGGAATTGCCCTAGCCCTGCTGGTGGGGCTGGTCATTGAGGCGATCGCCACCTATAAAAAACGGGCGTGGAGCATTCCTGCCCTAGCCGTCTATGGCACCACATTTGTTTGGTATTTTGTCGAGCTAGTCTACACCCCAGAAAACGTACAAGCGTTTTCTCAAGAAGTTTTAGAAAATTGTTACCTCCAGATCATGCTGTTCTTGGGGTGTTTTCGGCTTTTACTACCGCCCCTATCTAACCGTTTAATCCGCAGTGTTCGCCCCAGTGAGAATCTATTTGCCTTTGACCCCGCTCGCCTACTGACGGTGCTGGCCTTTCTTTGGGCAGTGTTATTGGCGTACGGCACCAGCCGCACCAATGGTAACCTCCTCGCTGCTCTGTTTCCAGTCGCTTCACGAGCCGGAGGGCAAATGTGGGAACGAGCTGCTGCCGCCGGGGCAGGGCCGACCGGGTTTATCGTCTCCGCTGCTAGCTATACCTACCTGCTAGTCTGCTCATTCTTTGGCACGTTGCTGCCGCTACAAACCAAGCCCTCTGCCAAATGGTTCAACGGGCTGATTTTCCTGGTCGTATTGCCGTATTACATTCTGCTGGGCGCACGCAACCAGCTATTAGCCGTGGTGTTTCCAGCGTATTTTAGCTACGCCTTATTTTCGCGACACAAATGGTGGGTCAAGCTGCTGCTAACCGCGTCGTTATTTCTGCTGCTAAATCAGGCGCTAACGCTGATTATTGCGTATCGAAATGTCGGCTTTGGGGCGCTGTTTGATGGATCATCCATCGGTGGTGCGCCACTAGTGGAGCAAAAGCACCTGGGCTTAAACATGCTAGAAGAGCTGTGCTACGTCAACACGTTTTACCAGGAAGGACTGCTGCAACTCAGCTATGGCGATCGCTATCTGGCTGAACTGGCCAATGTGATTCCCCGTGTGCTGTGGCCAGGTAAACCTCTGATTGGGATTGACTATGCGCTGCTACGAGGATTTGGCGGCGGCTCTAGCGATATTGGCGTATTTGCCACCATCTCGACGGGGTTTCTGGGACAGGGCATTGTCAATTTTGGCCCTTTTTTCGGGGCGATCGCTCCTGCCTTTCTACTAGCGCTGTGGACGGCATTTTTGTCTCGACTGTGGGTGCAAAGCCAGTCATCGCTGCGTCTGTGTCTGTTTTTGGCGGCGCTGGGCGTCACGTTTAACCTGGGTCGAGATATTACGCTGCTGGTCTTGTTCCCCATTGTGTTTGGCTATGGGCTGGTGCTCTTGCTAGAAGCCATTGGTAAGCGGCGATCGCCCACCTTCCCGTCCTCACCCCCTAAGCGGAATGCGCCATGACCCATATTGTTGTGCTCTTTACTAATTTGGGGCCTTATCACCTAGCTCGCTTACATCGGCTGCACACAGCCTGTCAAGAACGAGGATGGCGCATGACCGCCCTAGAACTCGCCCGCTCTGAAGCCGACTATGCCTGGAAAACCAGTTTGTCTGGCAGTCCCTTTCTGGTGATATCTCTCAGTGCCAACCCATTAGAACACACCTCCTTCAGCCATATAGTTCAGCGACTGTGGGCAACCCTAACGCAGCTTCAGCCCGATGCTGTGGCGATCGCTGGCTACGGCAGACCCACGATGCTAGCAGCCTTAGCGTGGAGTCTGTGGCACCACACGCCCACTGTGCTGATGTCAGAAACAACAGCGCAGGACGCACCCCGGCAGCGCTGGCGCGAAACCCTAAAACGTGGATTGATTAGCGGTTACGATGCGGCATTAGTAGGCGGACAGCCCCAAAAGCAGTATTTGGCAGAGCTAGGATTTCCCCCAGCCGCCATCTTTACAGGCTACAACAGCGTGGGCAACGCGACCTTCGATCCGGAACAGATTGCGTCATTGTCCCGACCTGTAGCACGACCTTATTTTCTAGCGATCAACCGCTTTATTCCTAAAAAAAATTTGCCGTTTCTCCTATCGGCCTACGCTGCTTACCGCTCTGTCGCTGGAGCCGCGTGGGATTTAGTGCTCTGTGGCGATGGCGAATTGCGTCCCCAATTGGAGCGACAGATCGCTCAGTTGGGTTTAACCGACTCGGTGCATCTACCTGGCTTTCTGCAACAGGCCGAGCTGTTGCCCTATCTAGCTCATGCTGAATGCTTCGTTCATGCCAGTCTGCACGAGCAGTGGGGGCTAGTGGTGAATGAGGCGATGGCGGCAAGGTTGCCTGTGCTGGTTTCAAATCGCTGCGGTTGCTATGCAGATGTGGTGGTGGAGGGTGTAACCGGGTTGGGCTTCGACCCGACGAATCAATCGGCTTTAGTAGCGCTGCTGCACCAAGCCAGTACCGGAGCGCTGCCCCTGCGCCAACTGGGACGGGCAGCATTCCAGCACATCCAACAGTTCTCGCCTGATGGCTTTGCTCAGGGCTGTTTGGCAGCGGTGGAGTATGCGATCGCCCGTGTCTCTAAGAGCGGGGTAAACGACATGCGCGATCGCCCACCCATTTCCCACCCTCACAACGTGCCATGAACATTCTGCTTGTGATTCCAGCCCTCGGTGCAGTCTACGGCGGGCCTTCAACCGTTGCGATTGAGCTAGCCCATGCCTTGGGTCGTCAGGGCGTGCAGATTGACATCGTCACCACCAACGCCAACGGCGCAGCCGATCTCGACGTGCCGCTCCACACTTGGGTTGAGATGGATACCCATCGCGTCCAATATTTTCCCCATTGGCACTGGGGCGACTACAAAATTAGCGCGTCTCTCGCCCGCTGGCTAGTGCAACACGTCCCCGATTACAACCTGGTTCACACGATCGCAGTGTTTTCGATTCCCGTGCTGATGGCGCATTGGATCTGTCGCTGGCACCGAGTGCCCTACGTCATGAGCCCCCATGGCATGTTGGAACCCTGGACACTGTCGTATAAAGCCTGGAAGAAACGGCTGTATTACGACCTACTAGAACGCCCTGCACTGTGCCATGCCAGCGCCATACAACTGCTGTCAAGGGCTGAACTCGCCAATATCCAATCGCTAAAATTACCCTCGCCCCAGGTGATTGTACCCAATGGCATTCCCCATCAGCCCGGGCGATCGCCCAAGTCCCAACTCGGCGTTGCTGATTGTAGGAATGATTTGGACGAGAAGGACGCACAGTGCCCCTCTCATCCAAATCATTCCCCGATGATGCAATACCCCCAGCTCTTTTACGCTGCCTTTCCAGAGACACGAGGGCGATCGCTGATTCTGTTTTTAGGGCGGATTGATCCCAAAAAAGGGCTAGATTTACTGGCGCGTGCCTTTGCTAATGTCCATGTCCACTATCCCAACGCCCATCTGGTGATAGCGGGGCCAGACAACATCGGTTTTAGCCCCACCGTCGAACAGTGGTTTGTGGCGGCCAACTGCCGCGATCGCGTCACCTTTACGGGAATGTTAACGGGCGAACTGAAACAGGCGGCGCTGGAGGCCAGTCAGGTCTACGTTGCCCCGTCCTATTCGGAAGGGTTGAGTTTATCAGTTTTGGAAGGGATGGCCGTGGGGTTGCCTTGCGTCATTACTACCGGGTGCAATTTTCCGGAGGCGATCGTCGCCCAAGCTGCCCATGTTGTGGACATTGAAGCCGAGGCGATCGCCGCCGCTCTCATAGCCTGTTTAGACAATCCCCCAGCAGCACGGGCGATGGGCGATCGCGCCCGTCAATTTGTCTTAACCCACTACACCTGGGATCGCATTGCTACCCAACTGATTGAGCTTTACACCGCAATTTTGAGCAGCAATGGCAGTTTAAGTCAGCTTGTGCAGAGCAAATCATGCAGCTAGAAACCATTACCCCCCTGATCCTCACCTACAACGAAGCGCCTAACCTCGATCGCACCCTGGCGCAACTAACCTGGGCCACCACTATTGTTGTGATCGACAGCTACAGCACTGATGCCACCCTGGACATTTTGCAACACTATCCACAAATTAAGCTGTTTCAACGCCCGTTCGATTCGTTTGCGGAACAGTGGAACTTTGGATTGAGCAAGATTGCATCTGACTGGGTGCTGTCGCTAGATGCCGATTACGTGCTGTCGGACGAACTAGTGGCAGAAATCAAGACACTGCCAGATCATGCGCCAACTCATGTCCCAAATCATGCTTCAGACCATGTATCAGATCATGTTCCAGATCATGCGCCAAACGATATCAGGGGGAATGGCGATCGCGTCAATGGCTACAGCGCACGCTTTAAATACTGCGTCTTTGGCAAACCTCTGCGAGGCACTCTACTGCCACCGCGCCAGGTGCTCTATCGCCGCATCTATGCCGCGTATTACAACGATGGTCACACCCAACGCGTCCGGATTGACGGCACCGTCTGCGCCCTCTCTGGTTCTATCTATCACGACGATCGCAAGCCCCTGAGCCGCTGGCTGGGGGCACAAGATCGATACATGGTATTGGAAGTACAAAAGTTACGCAAAACACCCGTTCGCGAATTGAGTTGGGGCGATCGCCTGCGTAAACAAACCGTCCTCGCTCCTGTTGTAATTCTGCTCTACTGCCTCATTCTCAAAGGTGGCATTTTAGATGGCAAAGTCGGCTGGTATTACGCCATGCAGCGCACGTTGGCAGAGATTCTGCTGGCAATTCGGTTAATTGGGGATGAGTGATTTTTTTCAATCATTAAACTGAGGGGCGATCGCCCCTCAGTTTAATGATTGAGCCACTTTATGTTGCAAGGCGATCGCCCTTTAGACTATTTCAGAACCAGTTCAGATCTTCGACCTGCTGCAAAAAGCCAAAGATCTGACGCGGCTTAAACGTCTACTTACCCCATCACCCGAAGCGATCGCACCAAAATCCGCATAATTTCATTAGGGT
>JBBQFG010000098.1:0-17631 GCA_038321765.1 Elainellales cyanobacterium | reverse complement strand
TTGCTGAATCCAAATATGATTCCCTCATCCCCAACCCTTCTCCCCAAGGAGAAGGGAGCTAGAATTCATGTTCCCTCTCCTTCTGGGAGAGGGCTAGGGCTTCGACGTGAGCGCTCAGCCGAACGGTGAGGGCAGATTTTGCAATTCGTAGTGTAATCCAGCAACGCCACTAAAGCTTCAAGCTTCTGGTTTAAGCTCTGAACTCCAACTTTCGACTTCCGAACTCCAACTTTCGACCTGCGAACTCCAGCTTTCGACCTCTGAACTCCAATTTAATCCCTCATCCCTTCTCCTTTCCCATGCCCAGTTCCCCGCCTGATCGCCCGACTCATCGCTCTCGCCGTTTGCCGAATCAGCGGTGGCAGATTGCGCTGGCGGAACCAAAGCGGGCAGCGCGGTTGGCGGAGGTGACGGGGTTAGATCCGGCGCTGGCGCAGGTGTTGATTAATCGAGAGATGGGGACTCCAGAGCGGGCACGGGTGTTTCTTGATCCAGAGTTGCAGGTGTTGCCGTCGCCGCTGGAGGAGTTTCCAGATTTGGCGATCGCGGTGGAACTACTGGGGACGGCGATCGCCAAACAGCAGCGGATTGCCATCTGTGGCGATTACGATGCGGATGGGATGACCAGTACGGCGTTGCTGTGGCGATCGCTGCGCTATTTAGGCGGGCGGGTGGAGTATGCCATCCCAAGTCGAATGCAGGAAGGGTATGGAATTAACCATCGGATTGTGGAAGAGTTTCACCAGCGCGGGGTGCGGCTGATTTTGACGGTAGACAATGGCATTGCGGCCTATGGGCCGATTGATTTTGCACGGGGCTTGGGCATGACGGTAATTGTGACGGATCATCACGACATTCCGCCCAAACTGCCGCCAGCTCATGCCATTTTGAACCCCAAGCTGATTGATGAAGCGTCGCCCTATCGAGGGGTGGCGGGGGTGGGGGTGGCGTATATCCTGGCGGTCTGTCTGGCGCAGGCGATGAACCAGATGCAAGAGTTGACGGGTTCACTGCTGGAGTTGTTTACGCTGGGCACCATTGCTGACCTCGCGCCGCTAACGGGCGTAAATCGGCGCTGGGTAAGGCGCGGGCTAAAGCTGTTGCCTCAGTCTCAATTGGCAGGGGTGCAGGCGCTCATTCAGGTGGCGGGATTAAATAACGGGCAAGAGGCGCTCAAACCGGAGGCGATCGGGTTTCGCTTGGGGCCTCGAATTAATGCCGTGGGGCGCATTGCCGATCCGCAAATTGTGATTGAGCTGCTGACAACGGATGATCCAGGGCGGGCGCTGGAGCTAGCAGAAAAGTGTGAGGAGGTTAATCAACTGCGCCAGCGGCTGTGCGAGCTGATTGAGCAGGAGGCGATCGCCTGGGTAGAGCAAAGCTCGTTTGATGTGCTGAATGATCGCGTGCTGCTGGTGGTGCATCCCGATTGGCATCACGGGGTTATTGGAATCGTTGCCTCGCGGCTGGTTGAGCGCTACGGGGTGCCCGTGTTTATTGCCACCTATGAAGATGAAACGCGGCAGCAGGTGCGAGGTTCGGCGCGGGGCATTCCAGAATTCAATGTGTTTGAGGCGTTGCAGTGCTGCAATGACCTGATGGAAAAATTTGGCGGACACCGAGCGGCGGGTGGCTTTTCCCTAAAGGCAGAGCATCTGGATGAGATGCGATCGCGTCTCCGCATTTTTGCCAATATGCACCTGCAACCGCAGTATCTGAAACCTCTGGTCAGCATTGATGCCCAGGCGAATTTTAGCCAGATTAATCTGGAGCTGTTTAAGCAAATTGATCAGCTTCATCCCTGCGGCATCGAAAATGCTGACCCTGTGTTTTGGACACCCAATGTCCGAATAGTCGAACAACGTACCATCGGGCGCGACCAGTCTCATCTCAAGCTCACTCTGGCAGATGATGGCTATCCCGGCACCATTAAGGCGATCGCGTGGCGCTGGGGCGAATATCATCCGCTGCCAAGTCGGGTGGATATTGCCTATCGGCTGCGGTTAAACGAATGGAACGGCGAGCGGAATGTGGAGTTAGAGCTAGTGGGCGTGCGATCGCCTGAGTCTCCCTCTGATCCCTCCAAGTCTGCTGAGGCTGCCAATTCGTTGCCTCTAATCGAACAGGACGCTGGGCAGCAATTGCAGTTAGGGGAGGCTCTAGAGTTGCCAACGCTAGAGCAGCCAGAGGGCGATCGCTCCCCGGAAAGTCTAACGGTAGATCCGGATGGTCTGCTGTCTGGACTCCGTACTTCTCCTGCAATCGAGGGGCGATCGGTAGAATCGGATTTGGAAGATGATGCGGATTTGTCTGATAGCCCGCCTGGAGTCGAGTTCTATTTCAACAAACGTAAATATCTCTGTCGCATCACAATGGTGCAGGATGAGCGAGAACTGCACATTCACAATCCTGAAGGGCACTTGCTGGCCGTGCAGCCTCAGCAAGCCTGGGGCTGGTTGGGACAAAGCCGTGAGGACGCGCAGCGGGTAGATGTGTCGCAGCCCTACTATTTCAACCTGATTCGAGCGGCGCTCAATGCACTAGAAATAGCGGAAAAATCTGACCTGCTCAAAAAAAAAGATCGTCTAATTGTTGAAAAAGACCAGCAAATTGATACCTTGACCCAACAGCTTGAGCTGCTGGATCAGCAGCTTAGTCAACTTTCAGCCGAGCAACAGCAGCAGTTTCAGGCGCTACAGGCCAGTTTACAGCAGCGTGAAGTGGCGATTCAACAGCAAGAAACCCACATTGGCGCATTGCAGACGCAGTTGAGCCAGAACGCCCCGCCGATTGACCCAGAATCACTGAAACAGAGCTTGAAGGGGTACCTGGGTGATCCGGTGTGGTTCCGTTTGAATCCGCGCAGCCAAACCGACTTGTGCAGTGCCGATCAGACCTATTACCAAATTCGTTCTGAAACCTACACCGCCGAAATTACAGACTATTCTGCGGCGGGCTTACGGCTAGGTGCAGTGGTGGCGCGGGAGGTGAGTCAGCCGTTCTTTCGCGCACTGTATGATTTCTGGTTGAGCAACGGCGACAGTCTTGAAGTGGGTAGCGTTGTCCTAAAATCCAAAAAAAAGTACGCATTATCCCTGTTGCCGCCATTGTTAGCGCCACAGTGGACAACGTTTCGAGCAGAAGCATTACGGCTAGATCGCATCCCGTCAGATGAAGAACTGTATAGCAACTCATCCAGTATTCCAGCAGGCATCTCGTCTGCTACCTCGGCGGGAGCACAGTCTGTGAACCAGAGCGATCGCGATCGCGTCACTCAATTTCTCCAAGCCTGGGAGCATCCGCTAGCCACCTGGCTCAGCCAGAGCGACACAGCAGCGGCGACGATTGACCAAATTCATCAGCTCTATGTGCTGGCGACTGAGGCCAACACCTTGCTTTACGAGTGGCAGTTTGGCCTCATGCGATCGCTCATTCTCGGTGAGGATGTTCGACCCGGGCTGTTGCAGGAGGTGTATGGCAGGCGATCGTACAGGTAAAATTTACAAAGTATCGCTAAGCGTTGATTCTTCTGAACTTCGCGCCAGAAAATCAATAGACCTCCTGCATGAATGCTTTTTTGAGGGCGTGAATCGTTTTCTGGCGAAGCCGGAAAACGATTCACGCAGGAGATTTAATGTTCAGCAACATCGCTTAAAGTCCAACCAGTCACACGTCTAACATTTCACACTTCTAACATTTCACACTTCTAACATTTAATTGCCTTGTCCTATGCTTGTTTCAACCCGCCGCTTTAGTGTTTTGCTTGGACTCGCCCTGTTGCTGGGTAGCCCCATGCCGGGGCTGGCTCAGATTACCATTCCGCGTGAAGGCAGCCCGGTTGAAGCAGGTGTAACCGAGATGAACCGGGGCATTCAACTGATTCAAGATGGCCAGTTAGATGCAGCGATCGCCGCGTTTCAGCAGTCTACCCAAGCCAACCCGCGACTGGCTCCGGCTTACTACAATTTGGGCTTGGCACTGCGGCAAAAGGGCGATCTCCAGGCATCGGCTACGGCTTTTTATCGGGCGACGCAGGCCGATCCGAGTTTTGCACTGGCGTTTGCCAATTTGGGGGCAGCGCTGTTAGAAGGCAGCAATTTAGATTTGGCAGGGCAATATTTGCAGCGTGCTGCTCAGCTAGATCCCAATCTGGGTATTGCCCACTACAACTTGGGGTTGGTGCGGCGGCGACAGGGCAATCCATCTCAAGCGATCGCCGCCCTCCAGCAGGCAGCTCGGCTCAGCCCTAGCGCGGCTGAACCGTCTTACCACCTGGGTCTAATTTATGAAGAGCAGGGACAAGGAACGGAGGCCATTCGCTCGTTTGAACGGGCGATCGCCATCAACCCTCGCTACACCGAAGCTCACTACAGTCTTGGCTCAACGCTGATGCAGCAGGGCGATCTTAACCGGGCGTTACAGGCGTTTCGGCGCTCTGCCGAAGTAAACCCAAACTACGCCAACGCCTACTACGGCGCGGGATTGATCTTCTTGCGCCAAAGCAACTACGCTGAAGCACAGCGCGTCTTGCAATATGCCCAAACCCTGTACAGTTCTCAGGGCAACAGCCGCTGGGCAACGCTAGCCGCCCAGCTATTGCAGCAAGCTCAAAGCCAGGTTCGCTAACCCGCTCAGGTAATATTTCCATTAAACAGGAGCGCATCCCGTTGGGGATGCGCTCCTGTTTAATGAGGTTTTTTAGAATTCAGACTTACTTACTATGCAGTAGCCAGGGCGGGTTCGGGACGTTTGCTGTTGCGAATACCAGCGATCGCCTCGGCATAGTCGGGAGCGTTGAACACCGCCGACCCAGCCACGATAGCCGTTGCACCCGCTTCTAGTACCTGCCAGGTGTTATTGATCTTTAACCCACCGTCTACCTCAATCCAGGGGTCTAGACCACGCTCATCGCACATTTGACGCAGTTGGCGAATTTTGGGCACCATGCCAGGGATAAAACTCTGACCCCCAAATCCAGGGTTGACGCTCATAATCAGCACCAAGTCGCAGAGTTCCAGCACATACTCAATCAGCTCTAGCGGGCTGCCAGGATTTAGTACCACTCCAGCCTTTTTTCCCAGTTCCTTGATTTGACCCAGCGTGCGGTGCAGATGGGGAGACGCATTGTGTTCAGCATGGACGTAGATGTGATCTGCACCCGCTTTCGCAAAATCTGCTACGTATTTCTCCGGCTCCACAATCATCAAGTGGACATCCAGTGGCTTTTGAGTATAGGGGCGAATGGCATCGACAATCAGAGGGCCAATAGTGATGTTGGGTACGAAGCGGCCATCCATCACATCCACATGAATCCAGTCGGCTCCGGCCTTGTCTATCGCAGAAATTTCCTCACCCAGGCGACTGAAATCTGCTGATAGGATGGATGGAGCAATCACAATGGGCTTGCTGGGCGAGGTTTGGGTCATAGCGATGGGTTCTCCTGGGACGCTGCTTGGTATTAAGTTTAACAAAATGTCACCACACCGCTTGATCCCAGTCTGCTAGATTCGCCAAAACTTTAGATAAAACTTGAAGGCTTGATTGCGGAGAGGCGATCGCCATTCAGTTCTTTTAGTCAAGCTAGAATATCCCCTCGCTTCAACTCAGGTCAAATCGGCCAAAAGCACGATACAACAGTGGAAGGTATGAGGCCATATCCTTACAGCATTTGACTAAATGCGGTGGTAGTCCTAAATTGGTAAGGATTTTTTGATGGGCGAAGCCCGCCCATCAAAAAATCCTTACATCAATACCACTATCAATGCGGTAATAACTTACAGGTTGTGGAGAGAAATTCATGGTTCAGCGCCACCAAGCAAAGCGGCTGGGATGGTTAGTGGGTGGTACGTTGCTCTCTTTAGCAAGCGCTCCCGTTCTAGCATTGGTCAACTCCATGGAAGACGGTGGCATTGATGCCCGCCGACTTCAGGCACCGCCTTACAATTTGACGGGTCGCAAAATTGCGATTGGCCAGGTCGAGATTGGTCGTCCGGCGCAGTTTGGCTTAGACAAAGTTGCTGTAGAAAATTTTGTTGTAAATGTCGGACGGTTATTTTACCGAGATGGACTAGCTAGCCCCAACGACTATATCGATCCCCATGCAGCCAATGTAGCCAGCATTATGATCAGCGACGATAAATTTTTGAAAGGGGTAGCTCCTGACGCACGGCTATATTCAGCGGCGACTGGGTTTGAAGGCCGGGGGGGGCAAGCTCAAGAATGTCTGGCATCACAAACGGTAGCCCTGCAAAATGGTGATGATGTGCGTGCCATTAACTTTAGCTTTGGCGAGTCGCTGTCGCAAGACCCTCGACCCAACCCAGTCTTAGACGGGAACGCGCTGTTGACTCAGTGTATTGACTGGTCTGCTAATCAACACAACGTGCTGTATGTGATTGCTGGCAACCAAGGCCAGGGTGGAATTCCAATTCCTACCGATAATTTTAACGGTATGACGATCGCCAATTCCAGCGAGGTGAATGGGGTATTTCGTAAGGTTAGCTCGTTTGACTTAGGCAGTGAGCCGCCCCCGATTTACAATCGCGCGGCAGAGCCAGAGAGCAATGTGGGGCCGCGCCGATCGATTAGCCTGATGGCTCCTGGCACTAGCATTCCAACTATTGAACCCGATGGTACTGCCAGTAACCCGACTGGGACAGGTACTAGTTTTGCTGCGCCCCACGTCACTGCGACGGTGGCGTTGGTTCAAGAGTATGGCGATCGCCAAATCCGCGAAAACCGACCCAATTGGAGTACCACGGCTCGCCGCCATGAGGTGCTCAAAGCCATCTTGATGAACTCGGCAGACAAAGTTCAAGACACAGGCAATGGGCAACTCTTGGGCATGACTCGAACGGTGGTCGATCAGCGCAACGTTGACTGGCTTCGGTCTGATGCCTATGCTGAGCCAGCGATTCCGCTTAATGCCAGCATGGGCACGGGACATTTGAATGCCTACCGAGCCATTTTGCAGTTTAGCCCTGGACAGTGGAGTTCGGCGGCGGCGGTTCCTGCCATTGGGTGGGACTACAGCACCGTGGGAACAACCAACGATACGCCCCGATACCAAGACTACGTGATTCAGCAACCCCTTCAAGCAGGCAGCTACGTTTCTGCCACGCTGGCCTGGAACCGCATCGTAGAACTCGACGATGCCAACCAGAATGGGCTGTATGACGTGGGAGAAACCTTTGAAGACAAGGGGTTGAACAACCTGGATATTTACCTGATGCAAGCAGACGACGACGATGTAGACGATGCCGTTTGGTCGTCTGTGAGCCAAGCCGATAGCGTGGAGCACCTGTTTCATCCAGTAGCCGAGTCAGGGCGCTACAAACTTCGGGTGGTGTATCGCGATCGCGTCAACGAAAAAACTCAGCCCTATGCCCTAGTCTGGTGGACTGCCCCAGTGCAATAACCCGGCTGAGGAACCCTGAAAGTGGCGTTGCGGATTGATTCAGGACTCCTTCGCAACGTCACAATTCACAACGCCACAACTCGCAACGCCACAAAAGGAATAGCTTCTATCGCTCCTGATCGCGATCGTGTTCCGGTGAAGTTGAACCACTATCGCTTAGATTAGGGCGAAGTCGGCTGAGCTGTGCCAGTGCCCAGTGCGCCGTATCTTGCACCTCCGGATCGGAGTCATTGACCGCATGGCTCAATAATTGGCTAAGTTGAGCCATCATGTCGTAGACGCGCGTTGTATCGCGGATGGCGTTTTTACGAACGTCTGAGTTTTCGTCTTGCAGCGAGGTTAGCAGCGCCCGCTTCAAGGGTTTCAGAGTACGGATGCTGATTTCGGCGATCGCCGCCAAAATCAACGTACGCTGCTGAGAATCAGCTTCCAGCATCAAATCGACCAGTGGCTGCACGGCTCTAGAGTCGCCCTCTTGACCTAGCTCCCAGATTGCGCCTCGACGCTTAACTGGGTCTGTATGCTGTAAATCGTTGATCAGCCGATCCACCAGGCTAAGTTTCGGTATCCGCGTTGTCTCGCTCAGGGCATTAGGTTCAGCCGATTCAAGAGCCAGAGCATCTAAGGTACTTGAGGAGGTGGAACTATGAGAAGTCGGCTCAACGGATGGCTGAGATCTGTCTGAAGGTAGCAACCCCAACTGAACTGGTTCGGATTGACCTACTCCAGACATTGTTCCAGACATTGTTCCAGACATTGTTCCAGACTGGACTACTTCAGAAACCATCTCAGATTGAAGCGGCTTGGACTGAACGGCACCAGTCGGAACTGACTCCAACGAACTAGCCCCCTGTATTGGCTCCGACTGGCAAGATTCTGATTGAGTGTCTGAAAATGACGGTAGATCAGAATCAGATGTCAACCACACAGGCGCATCCCCCAACCCATCCCTGTTGCCCTCTCCAGCTCCATTTTCCCATCTTCCATTCAAACTATCTGGAGCATTCAAGCTACCTGGGAGCGGCGAGGGTGGGACTAGTTCTGAGTTTAATGCCGCTGCCTCGGATGGCTGTGTTTCTAATGACTGTGTTTCTAATAGCTGTGTGTCTGCTGGTTCTTCTAGCCCCTCTTCAAAAATCTTGCTTGTATCCATGCCCCATAGGCTAGGATCTGCGTCTTGCGCGGCCAGTTGGTTACCTGACCGATACAGCCCATAGACAAGGCCTCCAGCGATCGCCAATCCTGCTACAGAACCCATCACCCAGCCCATCCAGCCAATTTCGTCTACCCCTTGACTCTGAGGGGACGTAGAAGTTGGAGCTAAAAGCGTAGAGTCACCTGGGAACTCAGCCGTTGCACCTACTTGCGGGTCCCCAGGCGGCACCCCGTCACCCTCGCCGTCTGGAATCCTCACAATTCGCTTTTGTGAGGCCAAAGAGCGTTCAGCTTGTTTCAAGTTTTCTAACGTTGCCTTATCTACCTCTTCTGTCTCCAGTAAGCCAGCCTCTTTTTGAAATCGGTTAAGGGCTGTTTGAGTATCTTTTCCTAAAACCCCGTTGACAGAGCCATAGTAATACCCCAGCCGTTTTAAGACAGCCTGTAATTCTCGTACCGAGTCTCCTTTACTGCCCAAGGTTAACGGGTCTAGATTGCGTCTCTCTGGGTCAGTCTTCGCGCTAGGTCTGGGTGTAGAGGCATTGTCTGGCGCGGCAGACGAGGAGACAAGGTCGGTGAGGTCAGGCTGGGTGGTAGTGGAATTTGAGGGGTTTGAGGAATTTGAGGGATTTGATGGATCTAAGGGATTTGATGGATCTGAGGGATCTGAGAGCGATCGCTGAGCTAGCACACCCCCGACCTTAAGACGCTTTGTTCCACCGTTCGCTGTAGGTTCCAACGTGGAAGTCTCGGCTAACCCCTCTGGCAAACTGAAGGTAGCCCCGACAAGTGTAATAAACGTGACTAGTAGGAGCACATGGCGGAGAAGCATTGATACTCCGGGTCGAGTTCGGCAGCCGTGGCTAGGTAATCGGCTGAGGCGCGAATCTAGGCTAGCTCAATCTTAGCGGTTCAGTAAAACACCCTAGATTGAACCGTAGCGCCTTACGCTACCCCATGAGTTGCTAGACCTGCCCCTATCAATGAGTGGGCTTACATTAACTATAAGAGCTTCAACTATAAGAGCTTCAAACTTGATTAGAACGTTGTGAGAGCCTAAAACCTAACACCCATACTGTGTCAGGGGTTGGCTGGAGTTTGACTACTTATAGCCATAGACGGATTGGTTAGGACGGGGTGCAGGGGTGGAACCCCTGGCTGGGGGCAAAGCCCCCACACCCCCTTTGATCCCAATGCCCTAACCTTTGTGGCGACAGCTATATTATAAAAACTGTCGACAGTTGAGTGGGCGTTAAGCGGCTTAGAAAACGGCCACTTTACTCATACGGTTGAAGTGACTTAGATAGTATCGATGGATACATATTCGTAATGGCTGAGAGATTGAGATTTAGATGTATACAGGGAATAAGCACAAAATATCGCAATAACCCTATTTCAGAGTATTTACAATATTTAGTGAATGCTGCTTTCGACGTAACTTTCCTGGATTAGTTCCAAATAAGCAGGCGGGCGTAATTAAGCATAAAACCCTAAAACCCTGCGCCGCCCGCTGCGCGGGCGGCGCAGACTTTGTAGAATCTTGTTTTTATTTATAGCCATAGTCATAAAGCTTAGGACATGCCAGCGTCATTCCCGCCTGCGCGGGAATGACGCTGGCACCTATCGAGCAGATGGATTCCCGCCTGCGCGGGAATGACAGGGAGGCGTCCTATTGATCATGGCTACCGCTACATGTCCCTTGACTTGCCAGTTTTCTGGTAGAGCCACGCTAAACAAAGGGCTTCAACCCCTTATCTGAATCAGAGTTAATTCGGCGTATTGTCAGATGACACTCCAACGGCTTTTTGTGAAAGGTCGGTACTACCATCCCCTTACAAAAACTATCAGCCATCACGTCGGTTAAAGTTCTAGGATGTAAGTAGTTCAACCTAAATAAAAACAAGATTCTAGAAGTCTGCGCCGTCCGCTGCGCGGGCGGAGCAGACTTTTGGGGTTTTATGTTTATTTTATGTTTAATTACGCCCACCTACTTGTCCGCAGGTTTAAAAGCTAGTTAAACCCTTCTTGTGCAAGATTGGCTTTTGGGCGCTGTGCCTGAAAAACGGATGTTTCAAGTCCCCTTCTAGCAATAAGTAGATAGGCTTAATTAAATATAAGATCCTAAACCCTGCGCCGCCCGCTGTGCGGGCGGCGCAGGGTTTAGGATTTGGTTTTTATGTAGGTTGAACTACTTACCAGCTTAGGAGCAGGTAGGTGCAGGACTGTGACGCACATTAAAGGAACTGCCAGAGAGTTGAATGATATTTACGGGCACTCTCTGTACCCGTAAATATCACCCAATCGTGTAGGTCTTGTAGACATGACTAAAAGGGCATACTCCTGGTACTGCCACACATTAGAATATTCAGGAAATTCAAGGACACGTCTAACATGCCAAACATTCTCCAGCTAGATGGTAAACCATTTATTCCCGCGGAGCAATCTCCTCTGCCTCAATGGGCCAGTGTCAGTAGCGATCGCCATCAACCTACCCTCACCCTCAAAGATGACGATCTATTTCTGATTACCGACACCCTCGGCAACATTTCGGGTAGCTCTGAAGAAAATGCCAAAGCTAGCTTGGGGCTATTTTGTCGAGATACGCGGTTTCTCAGCCGCTTAGAGCTGCAACTAGAAGGGCGATCGCCTCTCTTGCTTACCAGTACCGCCAATAAAGGCTTCGCCTTGTCCGCCATTTGTGCAAATCCTCGAATTGACGACCGCATCCCGGCTGAAACCATTGCCATTCAGCGTGAGCTGGTCTTGAATGGGGGGCTGTTTGAAGAGTTAACCATAACCAACTACGGCACCGTTCCCGTGCGGTTTGAATTAAGCCTCAGTTTTGACGCCGATTTTTTAGACTTGTTTGAGATCCGTGGATTTAGTCGCGATCAACGCGGACAACTGCTGCGGCTATTGCCCCCTGAATCTGCTGAACCGTCTGCCGACTCGGATGATGACACCCCGTTGACCAACAGCCTAGATCCGCTGACTCCTTTGCCTGCGACCGCCCCGCTGGAATTTACGATGGCCTATCAAGGCTTAGATGGCGCTCTGATGGAGTCACGGGTGCAATTTTTGCAGCGTCAGCCAGATTTCTTGAAAGGCTATACCGCTGTCTGGTACTTAGAATTGCAGTCTCACGAAACACAGCTCTTAGCCTACCGACTGCAAATGATGATCAACGGGCACCCCGCTTCGACCGTCAGCGCCCCTAGCACCTTAATGCAGGCTAAAGCCGCAGAGCTATTAGAAGAAGATGAGTGGTGCTCTTCCGTAGCTCACATTCGCACCGACAACAAAGGGATCAACCAAATTCTGGATCAGGCAGAGCAAGATATTTACCTGTTGCGGCAATCGTTTGACCAGGGCAAAGTGCTATCGGCTGGTGTACCGTGGTTTTCCACACTGTTTGGCCGTGATTCCATCATTGCAGCCATGCAAACGCTGATCTTAGACCCGGCGATCGCCCGTGAAACCTTGCTGGTCTTAGCCCACTATCAGGGTAAAACCAACGACGACTGGCGCGACGAAGCGCCCGGTAAGATTTTGCATGAACTGCGAGTCGGAGAGATGGCACGCTGTCAGGAAATTCCCCACACTCCTTACTATGGAACGGTGGATGCAACGCCGCTGTGGCTGCTGCTCTATACCGAATACTACGCCTGGACTCATGACCGAGAAACCCTCGATCGCCTGTGGAACCATGCGCTAGCCGCGATGGAGTGGATCGATGTAAACTGCCGAGAAACAGGCTACCTCCGCTATAACTGCCGTTCAAATCGAGGGTTAGTTAACCAGGGTTGGAAAGATTCTGGAGACTGCATTGTCGATCGCGAGGGCAAATTAGCCCAGGGGGCGATCGCACTCTGCGAGGTGCAAGCCTACGTCTATGCCGCAAAAGTTCGCCTGAGTGAAATTGCTCAAATGCGAAAACGGCTTGACTTAGCAGACCGCTGGCGCGACGAAGCCCACGATCTGCAAGTGCGTTTCAACCGCGATTTCTGGATTGACGATCTGGACTATTGTGCACTGGCTCTAGATGGCGAGGGTAACCCGGTTGACAGTATTTCATCCAACCCAGGGCATTGTCTCAGTTTGGGTATTCTGCAACCCGACAAAGCCCGGAGCGTAGCCGAACGGCTACAAGCGCCAGATATGTTTAATGGATGGGGCATCCGCACCCTGAGCAGCGGCTCACCGGCCTACAATCCCATGGGATATCACGTTGGGTCGGTATGGCCTCACGACAATGGGATCATTGCAATGGGTCTGCGCTCTCTGGGGCTGGCAGACGCGGCACTAGAAGTCGCTGGAGGATTGCTGGATATGACTCTCCTGCAACCTTATTACCGTCCACCAGAGCTGTTTTGCGGCTATGAGCGCTTTAAAGATGGCGGCCCGGTGCAATATCCCGTTGCTTGCTCTCCCCAGGCTTGGGCGACGGGTAGCCTCTTCCAACTGGTGCAAATGATGCTCAACTTGGTGCCCGATGCTCCTGGCAACCATTTACGCATCATTGACCCAGCGCTACCCGAATGTATTAACCACCTGTCGCTGCAAAACCTGCGGGTAGGGAGCACGCTGCTAGATCTAGAATTTGAGCGTGTAGGCAGCACTACGGCCTGTCGCGTGGTTAAAAAGCGGGGTAATTTGCGTGTCGTGATCGAAGCTTAGGCGTGCAGTGGCTAGCTTTTAGGGTGAATCCAAGAATGAGAGGCGCGCTCAGCGCGCCTCTCATTCTTGGTCTGAAACGGCATTAGAGAGTTCGGTTCTGAGCTAACAGCCTTGGGGCTGCCCCCAAACCCCCAGCAGAGGGCGAAGCCCGTCCCCTACACCCCCTCCGCAAGGCCGCATTGGTGAGGATTAAGGGTTGCTGTGGATGCTACGCATTGCAGGGTAGGGAAAGCGCATTGTGTATACACTGTAGTCCGCTAAGGATTGTGGATTAAATAAAACCAGATCTTTATTTTTTGAAAGAGAGGCGGAGCCTCTCTTTCAAAAAATAACTTTGGGTTTTTATTCAATTCGCCATCCTAAGGACTAGCTGTGAGTGGGGCAGGGCGGAGCAGAGATCGAGTGATCGAGCCAGCCTGTGGCTTGTTGAAATCGGGGGAGCGCCTCGTCGGGCTGTTTTTTTAGCAGATATAGTAGAGCGATCGCCGCCTGTTCTGCCGATCGTGCCTTGCGGTTGCCTTTCAAGCGATGCCAGTCTGTGGGCGCGATCGCCAATCGTTCTACCAAAGCTTGTGCTAGTTCTAGATCGCTAAATTGAGCCAGTGCTTGCGTTTCAGGCGAAACTAAGGATTCGGCAATCAGGGGCTGAGGTTGAGAAGGAGTTGGCATGGCTAACAAGCTGACGGTAAGGTAATTACTTATACTTTATTCTGACTTTCTATAACCTGCCGATGGCTGCTTCTCCTCCTGAACCCGACTTTGAACAAGCTTTGGCAGAAGTGGAGCGATCGCTCCAGGCTCTACAAGCTCGCTACACCCAAATCTGCGCCGATCAAGATCGCCAGCAATCCTTAAAAGAGCAATTGCATCAAACCCAGCGGCAATATCAACAAACCCGAACTAAATCCCTAAGAGCTGAACTGAAACGGCTCCAAACGCAGCTCGATGAATTAGAAATCGCCCTAGAAAGCCAGCTATTTTCCTGGCAAGGTCTACGCGAAATTTTCTGGCAAGCCGTTCGCTTTGGCGGGCTGGGGATCATTATTGGCTGGTTGCTTAAATCCTACGCGGGCTAGTTGAATAGGCTTTGAGTTTTGAGTTTTGAGTTGACGGCCTAATCAAAATTCAAAACTCAAAACTCATTTCTTAAAATCCCCACGTCCGCTTAGGCCCAACATCCAGATGCACAATGCCAGGAATGTTGCTGTAAATTCCAACGCCACCGTCCCACCACAGCATTACCGCGTTAGCCACTTGGCGACCGCTGAGTCCAGACACCCGCACATCGACAGCTCTGCCATACAAGTGTTGACTTCTGGAAGCACCCCCCACAGCCGCATTGGCAGCAGGAGGACGGTACCAGGAATTAATGGTAAACGGTCTACCAATTTGATTACGGGCGCGCTGTAGCTGCCGAGCGAGCGCGAGAATATTCTGGACAATATCAGCGGTTTCGGGAATGCGGGTGGCATTTTTAGTTGCCTCGCCCCAAGTAAAACTACCGCCGGGAATAATCGGCTGATCCGTGTAAAAGGTTGACGTATTGCCAGGAAGTCTAAAGGCTCTACCCGTATAGACTGGCGAAGTTGGAGGTGTGGGCGGAGTAGGTTTAGGCGAAGGATAGACAACTACGTTATCTTGCTCGACCCTGGCGTGGCGATCGTAGACGTACCAGGTATTGTAGCCACTCACATTGTCTTTGACATACTTAATTGCCAGTTTAATATGGCCATTAAAGCTGCCTTGAGCATCCGCATAGGCATAGGAATCAAGCTTGAGAAGGGTACCTCTAGAAACAGAGGCCATATCGGCTGGTGGCAGCGCTGAGGCTTGCACGGGACGGCGTTTGAACACCGTATCTTCAAGCACTCGCAACACGAAAACGTTCTGATCTTCGGGAGGATACACCACCTCTCCATCGAATTCTACAAAGGCATGGCGATCGTAGACAAACCAGGTACTAAACCCATTAATAAAATCGTCTTGGCTGTAGATCGCAAATTTAATATGGTCGTTAAAATCCCCCTGGCTATCGGCAAAAGCATAGGAGTGCAGCTTAAAGCTCGTTCCCCGTTTAACAGGGGATAGCTCTGAGGCAGCCAACCCACTGGAGTCGAGCGGGCGGCGCTTTAAGGCGGTGTCTTGGTTAATCCAAAGAATGGGCAGCGTCTCCTGATCCTCTTGGGGATAGACCACAACGCTATCAAACTCGACTTGAGCGTGTGAACTGGGAACAAACCAGGTGTTAAACCCATTGAGGGATTGATTTTTGAGGGCAAATTTGATGTGCCCATTAAATGACCCGTTGATATCAGCGTACGCATAGGACACGATCTCGTAAGAGGTACCAGCGGCAACCGCGCGCCGTTCCTGAGATGCCAGCAGGCTCAGGGGTTCAGGACGTAGCTTAAACACCGTATCTTTGGTAATTCTCAAAACTCGTAGCACCATCACACTATCCTTTCGCCCTAATTGTCTTGGTAGTGGTTCTGAGCAGCGCTTTTCTACCTCACCACTCACAACTTATAACACTGTGCAAACTTTTCTATGGAATTTGGACATTTGGAAGGCAAAGGCTTTGGGTTATGCCCCATATAAGTCATGCCCCATATAATAATAGTCAGAGAGACACTGCATTAAACGTTAGTTTGCCCCTACTTGCCAACAGCGACCTGGTCGAAGTAGTTTCATTAAGGGGTTAACTAACGCCACAATCGCCAATTCCACCTGCCGATCGCTATCTGAGGAGAGACGCCACGTATGGCAATGCTCGAAACCAAGACCGAACCCATGGTGCTAAACATGGGTCCCCACCATCCTTCCATGCATGGGGTGTTGCGGCTAATTGTCACACTAGATGGGGAAGATGTCATTGATTGTGAGCCGGTGATTGGCTACCTGCACCGAGGCATGGAAAAAATTGCCGAGAGCCGCACACCAGTGATGTATATTCCTTACGTTAGTCGTTGGGACTACGCTGCTGGCATGTTTAACGAAGCGGTCGTTGTGAATGCGATCGAGAAGCTAGCGGACGTGCCAGTGCCCAAGCGCGCTAGCTACATTCGCGTCATCATGCTAGAGCTGAACCGCATTGCTAACCACCTGCTATGGCTTGGGCCATTTTTGGCAGACGTAGGTGCCCAAACGCCCTTTTTCTATATCTTCCGCGAGCGGGAGTTAATCTATGACCTGTGGGAAGCTGCAACGGGCTACCGCATGGTCAACAACAACTACTGGCGCATTGGGGGTGTAGCGGCTGATTTGCCCTACGGCTGGACTGAGAAGTGCGAAGATTTTTGCGATTACTTTTTGCCTAAAGTAGACGAATACGAAAAGCTGATCACCAACAACCCAATTTTCCGCCGCCGGATTGAGGGCATTGGTACCATTGGGCGCGAAGAGGCGATCAACTGGGGTCTATCAGGGCCAATGCTGCGCGGCTCTGGGGTTAAGTGGGATTTGCGTAAAGTAGACCACTACGAATGCTACGACGACTTTGATTGGGATATACAGTGGGAAACCGCTGGTGACTGCTTGGCTCGTTACCTGGTGCGGATTCGAGAAATGCGCGAATCGACCAGCATTATTCGGCAGGCTTTGAAAGGGCTACCCGGTGGCGCGTTTGAGAACCTGGAGGCGCAGCGGATGACGGCGGGGCCTAAATCGGAGTGGAGCAATTTTGATTATCAATTTATTGGTAAGAAAATTGCACCGACGTTCAAGATCCCCAAAGGTGAAAACTACGTGCGCGTGGAGAGCGGCAAGGGTGAACTGGGGATCTACGCCATTGGCGACGATAACGTGTTCCCCTGGCGATTCAAGATTCGGGCGGCAGATTTCAATAACCTGCAAATTCTGCCTCACATTATTAAGGGCGTTAAGGTTGCCGATTTGATTGCGATCTTAGGCAGCATCGACATCATTATGGGTTCAGTCGATCGGTAGGTAGCTCAAATTCTGAGGACTGTGTTGCCGCCCGATGGACTGACAAAAGCCCTGAAAGTCTCATTGCTCCGTTGTCAACCCGCCCTAAAATAAATTTTGGGCTAATGGTGAAAGTCTATTGAAATAGACTCAGATCCTGATTTAGTCCTCTTTAGAGGACTTTAGCGATGAGCCAGGAAATTGATTTCCTGGCGGTGTAGCAGGTGTTCAAGAGATTTGTCAGTCAACCAGGTGTTGCTGCCCGATGGACAGCAACAATCCTCTGAGCTTTACAAAAAAAGGCTGGAAGATCAGAATGTGTGATTTTTCAGCCTTTTTTTTTAAGGTCAGGACAAGGGGCTTAAGCCCCTTGTTGATTCCAGACTTTGAAATGTCCTAACGTTAATGGCGACAGATGTGTTTGTCAGACTGCCTTGCCCATCAATTAACAGGCGTAT
>JBBQFG010000097.1:0-17833 GCA_038321765.1 Elainellales cyanobacterium | reverse complement strand
CCTAACCCGGTAGCGTAGCTATAGAACCCATTTGACATCTAATTAGAATTGAGGTTTAGGGCGATTTTTGGGCAGTAGGGGCGAAGCATTTGCACTCGAATTGACGCTGCGTTGCCAGAATATTGATGCAAATGCTTCGCCTCTACAGAATATTCGCGATCACTGGAAAGATGTCAAATGAGTTCTATAGATTGGCCACTCTCAGGTAAGAAGCGAAGAGAGTCATCCTACAGATCATCGCTAAGTGAATAACAGATCATCGCTAAGGATTATGGATTTAATAAGATCGGGAATTTGATTGCTGGTAGGGGCGAACGGCCGTTCGGCCCTACAGAAGAATGGCGGAGTTATTTAATTCTCATTCCATAAGTACATAAATGTCTGCGACATCTCTGACAATCCCTTACACTCTCCCACGAGTCGGCGGCACCCCTAGAGCTTTACTCCGCCAAAGGCTTACAGCCAACCAACGATGCATAGACCTCTGCTTGGCTGTTATATCAGCCCTATCCCGCATCATCGGCTAATTAGTATAACCACCAGTATTTTAATAGTCCGTTAGACACGCCTTAAATTTTCTGTGGGATTTGTGAAGAGTGATGTATGAAAGTGTGGTTGATCTACTGACGTAAATTTCACAGCCAACTTCTTTATCTCCTTCAAAGCGTTGCTAGCTAAGCAGCGCGATTTGGTGTGCAGATAAGTAATATCACTGCCGACATGTAACGCAAATTACATGTAGCTCTCCCACCTTTCAAAGGTAGGAGACGAGGGTTGGTTCGTGATAGCCCCCCGTCAACCCTTGCAAGGATCTCGCTCTACGTATTAGACCGCTTGTCAAACGTCCTCACGTCTACCGCTGTCACAACGGATATGCCAGCCGTATTGCTCTAGTTGGAGGACGGGGTTCAGGGGTTCCACTTCTGCACGGGAGTGCTGCTCCCATACCTCTGTCCTAACGGTTGGTAGTGATGGCCATAAGCAACGGTGTTTGGGTTTCAAGTATGTCGTTTATTTTTTTGAAAAGTGAGCACTGCGAGCCTTCCAAAAAAATAAATTGCCTGTCTGGAACCCTGCTGCACCGATTTAGTCCGCTTGATGACAGAAGAGGGGGCGTGAGGAAATCTCAACTCGTTCCATTCACTACTTCAGAGAATTATGGCTGACACAACGCTTAAAGGCTTTGCATCGCTCCCAGCAGACACTTTTGCTGAAGGTCCCCCCGCTGGAAATGGTATCTCTGCGAATGGTCGCAGTGGTCCTTTTCCAGGACAGCCTGTACAGGGTTTTAGCGGCGTTCAGTTCGCTGATGGAGATAGCTTTTGGTTCCTCTCTGAAAACGGTTTTGGAGCCAAAAACAATAGTGCCGACTATCTCCTGCGGATTCATCGAGTAGACCCTAGTTTTGAGGGTGCTGAAGCAACGGGCAACGGCAGCGTTGCGCGGGAAAGTTTCATTCAACTGCGCGACCCAGATCACAAGATTCCGTTTGAAATTACCAATGAAGCAACAGGCGATCGCCTATTAACGGGTGCTGATTTTGACGTAGAATCCTTCGTCATTGCAGCGGATGGCACAATTTGGGTGGGGGAAGAATTTGGCCCCTTTTTGCTCCACTTTGACGCAACCGGGAAGCTCTTGGATGCTCCGATTGCCACGCCAAACCCAGTCAACCTCAACACTCTGGGCGGCAAAGCACCTATCGTAATTGGGCACCGGGGAGCCAGCGGTGAATTGCCAGAGCACACCTTGGAATCGTATAAACTGGCGATCGAGCGCGGGGCTGATTTCATTGAGCCTGACCTGGTTTCGACCAAAGACGGCGTGTTGATTGCCCGCCACGAGCCAATGTTAGGGGGCACAACCGATGTGGCTAGCCGACCTGAATTTGCCGATCGCAAAACCAAGAAAATCTTGGATGGCGTAGAGGTCGAAGACTATTTTGCGTCTGACTTTACCCTGGCAGAGATTAAGACTTTGCGAGCCATCATGCCGCAGAGCTTCCGCACCCAGGCATTCAACGGTGTGTTTGAAATTCCCACCTTTCAGGAAGTAATCGAACTGGTGAAGCAGGTTGAGAAGGACACTGGGCGCAAGGTCGGCATCTACCCCGAAACCAAACACCCTACCTTTCACGACAATCTCGGTTTGTCGCTCGAAGAACCCCTGCTGAGCACGCTACAGGCAACAGGCTTTACTGACCCCAGCCGCGTCTTTATCCAGTCGTTTGAAGTTGCCAACCTGAAGGAGTTGAACCAGAAGACAGACATTCCACTGGTGCAACTCTATGACGCGTTTGATGTGAATCCTGATGGCTCTCTGATTGAAATCAGCCCATACGATTTCGTTTTGGGGGGTGACTCGCGCACCTATGCCGACCTTCGCACCCCTGAAGGATTAGAGGAAGTTGCCACTTACGCCGACGGCATCGGTCCCTGGAAGCGGATGATTGTTTCCGTCAAGGACGTGGATGCAAACGCGGATGGTCTGGCCGATGATTTGAACGGCGATGGCGTGTTCAACGATGCGGACAAAGTGACGACCGCACCAACCACGCTGATTCAAGATGCTCACGATGCTGGATTGCTCGTGCATCCTTACACATTCCGCAATGAGGCTCGCTTCCTGGCATCGGACTACAAGGGCAACCCCGCTAAGGAATTTGAACAGTTCATCAATTTGGGCGTCGATGGTTACTTTACCGATTTTCCAGGCACGGGCGATTTGGTGCGAGATCAAATTACAAGTCCTGTGGTGCGATCGCCCCAAAACCCCGATGTGTTGGCAACAACAGAATTCAACACGCTAGATGGCAAAGCGCCCATTGTGATTGGTCACCGAGGAGCCAGCGGTGAGCGACCTGAACACACGCTAGCGGCCTACAAAAAAGCGATCGCCGATGGTGCCGACTTTATTGAACCCGACCTGGTTGTCACCAAAGACGGTATCTTGATTGCCCGTCACGAGCCAATGCTGGCCGTCCTGAATGCCAATGGTTCACTCAACACCACCGATACCAGCACCGACATCTACCTCCGCCCTGAATTTGCCGATCGCAAAGCAACCAAAATTTTAGACGGTCGCTCGGTAACGGGCTGGTTTGCCGAAGACTTTACCCTGGCAGAAATCAAAACTGTTAATGCGATCGAGCGCCTGCCTGCCCTGCGAGGCACTGCATTTGACAACGATGGGCTGAAAGTTCCCACCCTGGATGAAGTGATCGACCTCGTGCAGCAAGTCGAAGCAGAAACCGGACGCAAAATTGGCATTTATCCCGAAACGAAACACCCCACCTTCTTTACGGCTCAGGGCTACAACACAAGCCAACTGCTGGTTAACACGCTGGTTGCCCAGGGATTTACCGACCCAACGCGGGTCTTTATTCAATCGTTTGAGGTTGCCAACCTGAAGGCGTTGAATGCAACGTTGATGCCCGCCGCTGGCATTGATATTCCCCTGGTGCAATTGTTTGGCAGCTCCGGGCAACCCTTTGACTTTGTGGCAGGTGGCGATCTACGCACCTACACTGACCTGTCTACAGTGGCAGGGCTGGCAGAAATTGCCACCTATGCAGCAGGGATTGGCCCCAACAAGCAGCGGATTGTGCCCCTATCTACCGTTGACAGCAACGGCGATGGCGCACCCGATGACCTAAACGGCGACGGTGCAATTAGCGATGGCGATCGCGTTCTTGGTAGCCCCACCACCTTGGTACAAGATGCCCACACCGCCGGACTGCTGGTTCACCCCTACACGCTGCGTAACGAAAGCTTCTTTCTGCCAGCCGATTACAATGGCGACCCGATCGCTGAGTACAAGCAGCTAATTGAGCTGGGTGTCGATGGCTTCTTTACCGACTTTCCTGGCACTGGAGAAGATGCTCGCAGCACCTTCATCACTCCTCCTGCGGTGTCTAACCTAAATCGTTCTAAGGGCTTTGAGGGTCTAGCGATCAACCCCGGCAAAACGACGCTCTATCCTATGCTAGAAGGCACCGTCGTTGGCGATCCGGCTGGGGCACTGCGAATCTATGAGTTTGACCTGGCAACCCAGCAATATGAAGGGTTAGTGGGTTACTACAAGCTAGAAAATCCAGCCCACGCGATCGGCGATTTCACCGTTGTCAACAACAACGAGTATCTCGTGATTGAGCGAGATGAGAATCAAGCCGATGCAGCCCAGTTCAAGAAGGTGTTTAAGGTCGATTTCTCTAAGCGAGATGCCAACGGGTTTGTCGCCAAAGAGGAAGTTGCCGACCTGCTCAACATCCAAGATCCTAACGATCTCAATAACGATGGCAACAGCACCTTTAAGATGCCGTTCCAGACTATTGAAAACGTGCTGGTAATTGACGCAAACACTATCCTGGTCGCCAATGATAACAACTACCCATTTTCACTGGGCAGACCTCCGGCGATCGACAATAACGAGATCATCTTGCTGCAACTAGAGCAACCGCTCAACCTCGACCCACGAGCTGGGTTGGCGGGTGTTAATGTCACATCTCTTCAGGGCGGTGGCAACCAAAACACCTTCGCGATTAGCCAGGGCGAAACGACAGCCATTGATGAGTTTGGTGGCATCGGACGCGGAGTTAAACCTTCAGCAGCCATTCTGGCTGAACTTGATACCCTCAAGTTTAGCGGTGCCAAATTCACTGCCCAGAATTTGCTGCTGACTCAAGTCGGGAACAACGTGGAAGTTACATTTGAAGGCGCTGCGGATACTAAAGTTGTGCTAACTGACGTTGCCCTAGACAGCCTAGACAACGCGCCGCCGCGAACGGGTGCTAGAGCAACGATTGGTAACATTCTGTTCAACGGTCAATCGCGGATTCAAGATAGTTTTGATGTGCTTGATGCCGACTCGAACCTCAGCCGCATTTTCAATCGCAACTCTGTCACCTTCCTGAATGACTTGGACAACGACATTGAGGGTTTTGGTGGCTCTGACGATGTGATCAACGGTCAAGGTGGTGACGATCGCATCAATGGTCGCAGCGGTGATGACATCATTCGGGGTGGTTTGGGTGACGACGAACTGATCGGCGGCAGTGGCGATGACTTACTGGTTGGTGGAGCGGGTAGCGATTCCTTTGTCTATGACACAGGTAAGCGGTTTAGGTCATCAGATGTGGGCAGAGACGCGATCGCAGATTTTGTCAGTGGAGAGGATACGATCGTGCTCAATAACGACACCTTCAAAGCCCTCAAGAGTCAGGTAGGTGCTGGATTCAGTATTGCCAGCGAGTTTGCAGTGGTTAGCAGCAATGGAGATGCCGCCAGAAGCAGCGCCCTGATTGTTTACAACTCGGCCAGCGGCAACCTGTTCTACAACGAAAACAAAGGAGCATCTGGATTAGGATCTGGAAGCTTATTTGCAACGCTCACAGGTGCCCCAGCGCTAGCTGCCAGTGACTTTGCGATTCAGTCGTAGTTTCTGTTGCTGTAGCAGTCGCCACTTACGGCACCTTGGCCTGCACCTTGGCCTAACCCAGGTGGCGACCTGCTATTCTTCGGCTCAATCTCTTCTCAGTCTCGTTTAGAGCAGCCGTAGGTAGAGATACAGCAATTTGCAATCGCGTAAGCCACAGTTATTTTTTAGAAGCCGCGCGGAGCGCGGCTTCTAAAAAATAACCCACACTTAACGAAGCGCAAAGCGCTGTAAGACTAGAGGGGGCGATCGCTCCCCTTTGGTCTTGATCTGGAGAACAGCCTGGGATTCAGTACCAATAACGTTCTTAAAAACCCAGGCTAAAAATAAAAGCACATCCTGCAAAACGGGATGTGCTTTTATCTTTCTAGATTTTGTTGGCTAGATTTTGGGTAGTGGTATTGATGTAAGGATTGTTTGATGGGCGGGATTCGCCCGCCCATCAAACAATCCTTACAAGTTTAGGACTACCAATAAAATAACGTTGTACTTCAATTTAAAAAAAAGAGACCCGGAGACCACGCCTACTACAAGCATCCCGTATTGCTGCTACCTTCCGGTCCTGACAAAGTTTGGGCGTTGTAATCGCATGGATCCAGGTCAATTCCACAATAACATGGGTCAATCACTTTTAGGAGACTACCCACGGCTATCTAGCAATTCTCATCTCACGAGAACCTACGCACATCACACAGGAATCAAGCCGTCTGCTTTTCTATGGGTTCCACGCTATCGGCGATCCCTACAACCTCGATCGACCTTGCCGAAGACCTGCTGCATTCTCCAAATCCTCAGCATCAAATCGCCACTGCACGGGTTCCCATTCAAAACCGCCGCCGATGCGAGGACGAATGTATCCGACACCGGGAAAGGGGAAGTGATACGCAAACACGAGGGAGCGATCGCCCGCAATTTTGGCCAGAGTATTTTGTCGAGTTTCTGCCGCCATCACAGGATCTGCATCAAAAATCGGTTGCCAATCAGGATTCCAAAGATTGATGTGGGTATGTACAACATCAGCCGTGTGAATGAGCGCCGCGTCGCCCGCCTGAATGCGAATAGCAACGTGTCCAGGAGTATGTCCAGGGGTGGGAAGGGCAGTAAAAGCAGGAATAATTTCGCGGTTTACCTCAAAGCGAGTGACGCGATCGCGAATTGCCCCCAACTGCTGCTGTGCCGCGCTGGTAAAGCTCTGCGCCATTTCTGCGCCACCCCGGAAATTGGTGGGAAACGCGACGTTTTGGGCAGTCCAAAAATTCCACTCGGCATTGGCAACGTAGTAGCGGGCGTTGGGAAAGGTGAGTGAGTTTGCTTCCCCCGTTAAGCCACCGACGTGATCGGCGTGGGCGTGAGTAATGACGATGGTGTCGATCTGCGCTGGGGTAATTTGCAGCGCGGCCAGATTTTCGACCAACTTTCCGGCAGTTACTCCTGAAAAGCCGCCGTTGCCGCTGTCGATCAGCACGGTGTTGCTGCCCGTTTCAACCAGCAGAATGTTACAGTCCACTGTCAATGTTTCTGACTGAAACCCCTCTTGCAGAACTGAGTTTAACTGTTCTGCAAGAGGGGTTTCCGGCAAATAATGCAGCAGGTGGCTGCAACACACTATCGCTGACAGTAGTCAGACAAAAGTTACCCAGCTTGAACTGATAGCTGCGCGAATTCCGAATGAGGAGGGGCTGACTTGTTTGCGCCAGCGTCCGGCTAGAAATGAGGGCAATCGGTAGGGCGGTGGCGATCGCCGTCAACCCTGCCGTTTTCAAAAACGCTCGCCGTGAAATACTCTGATTCATTAAAAAAATGTTTTTAAAACAAGCTCTAGAGAATCTGGGATAAGAACTTCTGGCTGCGCTCTTCTTTAGGATTGTTGAAAAACTCTTCGGGTGTGGCTTCTTCTACCAATAGGCCATCTGCCATCAACACCACTCGGTCGGCCACCTCACGGGCAAACCCAACTTCATGGGTGACACACACCATCGTCATACCAGAGCTTGCCAGTGTACGCATCACGTCCAGTACTTCCCGCACCATTTCTGGGTCGAGGGCAGACGTTGGTTCATCGAATAGCATGATGCGGGGTTCCATTGCCAGGGCGCGGGCGATCGCCACCCGCTGCTGCTGTCCACCCGACAACTGCCCAGGAAACTTCTTTGCCTGCTCTAAAATCCCGACTCGTTCTAATAGTTGTAGTGCCTTTTCTTCCGCGCGAGCCTTCGTCCAGCGGCGCACCCAAATAGGAGCTAGCATTACGTTCTGCTGTACCGTCAAGTGCGGGAATAGATTGAACTGTTGGAACACCATTCCCACTTCACGCCGAACGGTGTCAATGTTTTTCAAGTCATTAGAAAGATGAATTCCATCAATCACGATTCGACCTTTTTGGTAACTTTCTAACGCGTTAAAGGTGCGAATAAAGGTAGATTTCCCAGATCCTGAAGGCCCCATTACCACAACCACTTCGCCTTTTTGAACCGTCAGGCTTACTCCCCGCAGCACATGAAAATTATTGTCGTACCATTTTTCAACGTTCTCAGCAATAATCATTGGCTCAGAATCAACCCGACCGTTGCTGTAGGAATCTGTTTGAGTCTGCGTCATTGTGGTCTAGTCCTATCGGTTTGAGGCGTGGAGAAGTCTAAAACGGTACTGGTTTTCCGCATTGTACTAGCTCAATGGGAGGCGAATTCAGTACGATTTGCTACGTTGGCTAGTTAGTTGTCTTAAGCCGTTCTTCTAACTTACGGCTGCCCATAGACATGGCGTAGCAAATTACCCAAAAAATGACACCAATGAACAAATACACTTCGGCGTAGCGCCCAACGTATAGAGGGTTTGCTAAGACCGAGCGGCCAATTCGCAGTAGTTCAGACAACCCAATGACAGAGACCAGTGTAGTGTCTTGCACCAGGCTAATGAACTGACCCACAATTGACGGAATAGCAACCTTTAACGATTGAGGCAAGACAATCAATCCCAAAGTCAGGGGAGTGCTTAATCCAAGGGCACTGGATGCTTCTGATTGGCCGCGTGGGATGGACTGTAGGCCCCCTCTAACATTTTCTGCCAGGTAGGCAGCACTGAACATCGTCAAGCCGAAAATAGCTCGTAACACCAAATTCAGCCGCACATTGGGCGGCAAGAAAAAGGGCAGCAGGACGAAACCAGTAAACAATATCGCAATCAGCGGGATGCCTCGAATGCCCTCAATAGAAGGTGTAGAAAGCCAGCGCACTGCGGGTAACGTACTCTGTCGTCCCAGTGCGAGCGCTACACCTAACGGAAAAGATAGAACAATGCTAACGACAGACATGAACAGAGTAAGCACTAAACCGCCCCACGAGTTTGTGGACACTGGCTTCAGCCCAAACCCGCCTGCCATGAGCCACAGCATGGCGAAAAATGATACTCCCCAAGCGATCGCCAATCCTGCATCAAAACTAAACACCGACTGACTCAGGTATCGCCCCACCCATGCACCCATTAGAACCAGCCCAAGGGTTGCAAGTAGCAACATCCGATACGGTACTGGAGTTGGAGTGAGAACAAAAATTACCGCTAAGATTCCTATCCAGATCAGCACTGCCCGGCTAAAGAGGTGAGGCACGTCGCGACAAAAGGTGCCCCAGGTTAGCCCTGCTAAGGCTGAAATCATCCACACCAAGATCCAAAGACGCCAGTACTGATCGCGCGGGAACTGCCCGACAAAGAAGAGCGGCAGGTTCTCTGGAATGACCTTCCACTGAGCCGTTGTGGTGGCCCAACCAACGAAGCTAACCAGAGATCTAATCAAAAGTGACCCCAACACAAGGGTCAGTAAACTATTAAACCAGCCGCTGAATAGGTTCTTACGAACCCAGGCGATCGCCCCAATCTGAGCGATATCGGGTCGGGTACTAGAAGACGGGGGTGAAGTAGTAGTCATGGATCGGGGAGACGAGGGACGAGGGACGAAGACGCTAGGAGCTAAGAATTTGGCTGAGCAGACGAGGACAGATTTAAATTCATTCTCTGCTCTTCATCCTTGCTTTCTACCTCTCTTTTAACTGAACGAGTTGGTTGAGTTGGTTCATAACAATAGAGATAATTAGGTCAACCGAAAGATAGATGAGCAAGATAATCAGAATGACCTCTACGGCTCGTCCGGTTTGGTTGAGGATCGTTTGAGAGGTAGAAAAAAGATCGGGGTAACCGATCGCCAATGCCAAGCTAGAGTTTTTGGTGAGGTTGATGTACTGACTGTTGAGCGAAGGAATAATCACGCGCAGCGCTTGGGGTAAAACTACTAGCCGCATAGAAGGACCGGGCTGTATTCCCAATGCTCGGGCAGCTTCCCACTGCCCTTTTGAAACGGATTGGATACCAGCGCGAACAATTTCTGCGATAAAAGCACCTGTGTAAAACGCCAGCGCCACAAGCATTGCGGCATATTCCAAAGACATTCGTAAGCCGCCTTCAACGTTGGTTCCTGCGTCGTCGATTACAGGGAACTGCCAGCCTAAGCCAAACAAAAAGATCAGCAATCCCAAGATACCCAGCACAATTAGCGCATTAAACTGGGGTCTTCCCGATGCGCCTTGTTCGCCCATTAGCTTGATACGCCAGTTCCATACCAACACTGCAGCGATCGCGCCCACGATCAATGCTGCAACGGCTAACCAAGATGTTGGCGTTCCACTAGGCCAGGGAATAACTATCCCCTTTTTACTGATTGCAAATGTTCCCAGCACATTTGTTACGTTTGCGCCTGTAGAAAAACTAAAAAAGACGACAAAGTACCAGAAAAAAAGCTGTAGCAGCAACGGGGTATTACGAACTACTTCAACGTAGACCTGGCTAATCTTTTGCACCAACCAGTTGCTAGAAAAACTCGCTACCCCTGCAATTACTCCGAATATTGTGGTTAACACTAAACCCACCAAAACCATTCGGAGTGTGTTGAGAAAACCAACAAATAGCGCCCACCAGTAAAGATCGTTCGTCTGGTAGGGAACTAGCGTTTCACCAATGTTGAATCCTGCCTGATTCCACAGGAAGCCAAAATTAAGTTGCTTTCCTTGTCGGATATAGTTGCCGCCTAGCCAAGACACAGCGATCGCCAAAACCACAAGTAACCCAACCTGAAGGGCAACTCGCCAAAATCGCGCGTCTCGCCAAATAGGAATCTTTTCGCTGCTATTGCCAGGTAACGTCACGGCAGATAAGGATGCTAATGGGGTAAGACAGATGACATCTTCGCGGACGTACGCTACGCCTTCACGAAAGTGCCCTATTCACAACGGCTATAGCGTTCACAACGGCCATAGCTATAGATGAGACTTTAATACAGAAGAACGTTCGCTTAAATCATCTCCTCAACCAGGGTATGACTCCCTTTAGTAAAAAACTGCTTTTCCAAACTGCATTCAGCGCATCTTGAAAAAGCAGTTTCAGGGGTGAGAAATACCTAGAGGTGACAATTCTCAGCAACAATCCAAGCGTTTAGCGGAATGGAGGAGAATACATCAGACCGCCCTCAGTCCAGAGTTCGTTAGAACCCCGACCAATTTTCAGAGCAGAGCCTTCACCTACATTGCGCTCATAAACTTCACCGTAGTTTCCTACAGCCTTAATCACGTTAACCATGTAGTCATTGGCGAGGCCAAACTGTGTTCCAAGTTCACCCTGCACACCCAAGAATAGCTGGATGTCTGGACTGGGATCTTTCAGCTTTTCCTCTACGTTCGCTTGAGTGATGCCAAACTCCTCTGCTTGGATCAAGCCATACATAGTCCACTTGACTACGTCTGACCATTTAGAATCGTTGTTGACCGTTACAGGCCCTAAGGGTTCCTTAGACAGCACTGCCTCAATCAGAACAAAGTCATCAGGTGTAGGCAAAGCAATGCGCTTGGCCGCAAGCTGAGAGCGATCGGAGGTAAATGCCTCGCAACGACCTTCCTGTAAGGCAGCAATAGCGGCGTTCGAGTCCTGGAATTTGACTTCGCTAACGGTGATGCCCAGTTCTTTAGTACGGCTTGCCAGGTTTAACTCAGTGGTGGTGCCCGTTTCCACACAGACCGATTTACCGTCCATTCCTTTCATGTCTGTAATGCCACTAGCTTTGCTGACTAGCACACCCTGACCGTCGTAGAAAGTAGTAGGCGCAAAGTCAAACCCGTTGCCACCAGTTGCATCTCGGCTAGATGTCCACGTTGTGTTGCGCGAGAGCATATCGACTTCACCGCCTGCTAGAGCAGGGAAACGTGCCGTAGAGTCAAGGTTGCGATATTCAATTTTGCTGTCAATGTCATCGGCTGTATTAAACACAGCCGCCGCAACGGCTCGGCAAACATCTACGTCTAGACCCGAATACTTACCGCTGGAATCCACAAAGCTAAAGCCCGTGATAGTTCCCTCAACGCCACAGATAAGCGTACCGCGTTGAATAATTGTGTCTAAACGACTTGCACCTCCTGTGGCGGCTGGGGATTCTCCCGATGCCGCAGGAGATGCGGCAGTGTCCGTTGGTGCCGAGGTGGTACAAGCGGATAACGTCGCTACAGACAGCGTGGCCGCCAGCAGCATAGAACCCCATTTACGCATAGTTATGTTCACTCGCTTCTCAAAAAACAGAACTTAACTGAATCAGATAACAGAATGTGCAACCAATCACAACACCATCCTGCCTTCGCAAACAGTCGAACCATGAAGACCTGCGTAGACCGCTAGTGCGTTGGGTGTGACCCTAACCCTTATATGCGGAAGTCTCCGCTGGGGGATTTTAGAGTGGCGATCGCCCTACTCTAAAACTCACATGCAGACTCGGCCAATGGTCTCAACTAAGAGGAATGTTCCTTTATCGTCAACGACCTAGGCTTTTTTAAGAGTCTACTGCTTTGACATTTCTTTTTGTATTAAGAAATACACTTTTTGAGGCGCTGTTACCGTGGGTCAATTGTGTTAGCCCTGCATCCTCTTTACTCAGTTTTAACGGTATTTGAACCCGCAATTTCCAACTTTTAGACGTGAGGTCAGTCTTAAATATCTGCTAAATAAAAAATCAAGAGCGTTGGATGATGTTAGGAGTATTCTGCGATCGCAATATCGTCCAACAACACAAGCTTTAATGGGTAACCATGAATCTGCTGTAAGTTAGCCGCAGGAAGATTTACAGAAAGCTTGGGTGGAGAGGGTTCCCATCTATGTGCGAACCTCTCCACCTAAGTTTGCAAGCGCAAAATTGTTGGATTTAACCCGGTAAATTAGATGCTGACGGGTCTGCCGTTTCTGATGGAAAGTTTATCTGATTATTTCAAAATCCTTGAAATCAAATGCAGCAAATGGGTTTAAGCTACGGTACGAAGCGCGGTTGCTTAAACTCAATGAAAATCTGGTCTCAACGATTTACTACTCGGATAAGCACTCAAGAACAAAAAACTCGAAAATTTAAAGTTTCGGTAGTCAGGCTTAAAACACGTTGCTACCTGACTGGGCTATGAACGTTGAACCCACCTCATCAGAGGGTTGAAGCGATATGTTCAGTTCATTCAATGATGAACTGAGCTGTCCATCATAAACACGACAGCATTGCTGATGTGGAGGGACGAAAACTTTCAGGAATAACAGCGTATAGACCTTCAAATACACTAGACGCCCTCACAAGATTGTATGAGAACTGTGCGATACAGAAGCACGAACCCTTTGAAAAACGAAACGCTATTAGGCAATTAGGCACCTACCTCTAAAGCCAGAAGCGGCAGAATTAACGTTAGCGGCCTTGAGCTAAATCGCGAATAAGGGGAAGTCGGATGCGAATGTAGTCGCCAAGTAAGTCAACTTCAGTAGAGTTGAGTGCGCGCTCTGCCTTGAACTGGCCAAGCAATCGCTGAATCAGGCTGGAATCGTCTAAGTTGAGCAAAACACTGGACTGTGTATCTTCCACGGTTGACCAGAGTTGCCGTAATAGCAGAGGACTCATAAGCGACTCCTTAATGTTTTCTTTATGGTTTTATACACCATACCCATCCTCTTGCGGATGAAATCGAAGATTACATAAGACGATACAAGAGTTACGGGATGCTTAACAATGAGATAGATATCTTAATTAAGCTACCGTTATTTCTACTTAAACAACAGCCTACTGTGAACAAAATCAGCCTATTTGATGAGAAACGCGTCTAAAAAACTACGTGTGAGAGGGATTTTCCTGGGCAAAACGCAGGAGAATCACCCTACAAACGGCCTTTAAAGCTTAGACGTGTTTCTCAAAAAACGGGCTGATATTTCTCGATCGCCTGCTACTCGTTGAGAGCCGCTTAAATGTCCAGATCCTTGAGGTTGAGCCGTGGCCCGTAGGTTTCGATAAACTCACGTCGGGGGGCGACGCGATCGCCCATCAGCACGGTAAAGATGCGATCGGCCTCAGCTGCGTCTTCAATTTCTACCCGTTTCAAAGTACGGCTTTCGGGATTCATCGTAGTCTCCCAAAGCTGTTGGGGCATCATTTCCCCCAATCCCTTGAACCGCTGGATTTCGACCTTGGCGTTTTCCGGGAAGCCTGCAATAATCTGGTCGCGTTCGCGATCGCTATAGCAGTAAAAGTGTTGCCGACCTCGCTCCAGCTTATAAAGGGGAGGACAGGCAATGTACACGTAGCCCTGGTCTACCATCAAGCGTTGGTACCGATAGAAGAAGGTCAAGAGCAGTGTCCGAATGTGGGCACCGTCTACGTCGGCATCGGTCATGATGATGATGCGGTGGTAGCGCAACTGGGATGCATCAAACTCTTCGCCCTTGATTCCTAAACCTAAGGCAGTGATCAGTGCCTGGATTTCGGTATTTTTGTAGATTTTGGCATCGTCTGTTTTCTCAATGTTGAGGATTTTGCCCCGCAGCGGCAGAATCGCCTGAAAGCGGCGATCGCGGCCCTGCTTAGCACTACCGCCTGCAGAGTCACCTTCCACAATGTAAATTTCTGACTCACTGGGGTCGCGCGAACTACAGTCAGCCAGCTTTCCGGGCAGCGTAGACGATTCTAAGACCGACTTGCGGCGTACCAGTTCTCTGGCACGGCGAGCAGCTTCTGCGGCATTAAACGCCTGAATCGCTTTCTCTAAAATGGCATCTGCTACACCAGGACGAAATTCCAAATATTCCGTTAGCACTTCACCCACAAGCGAATCGACAATGCCCCGCACCTCGGTATTGCCGAGTTTAGTTTTGGTTTGCCCCTCAAATTCTGGGTCAGGCACTTTAACGGAAATAACGCCCGTTAGCCCTTCTCGCACGTTTTCACCCGCCAGATTAGACTCGCCCTCTTTTAGCTTGTTGCGCTTACGGGCGATCGCGTTCATGGTACGAGTCAATACCGCCTTAAGCCCCTCTAAGTGGGTGCCGCCATCAATCGTGCGAATGTTATTGGCAAAGCCCAGTAGGTTATCGGTATAGGCATCCACACACCACTGAAGCGCCACCTCAATTTCCACGTTATTGCGCTCACCCCGCACGTAGATTACCTCTTCGTGTAGGGGTTGCTTATCGTGGTTCATGTAAGCGATGTATTCTTTGATTCCTCCAGCGTAGTGATAGATTTCCACGCGAGGAGTATCGCTCTTTAGTAGCTCTAGGCGATTATCTGTGAAGGTCATCTCTACGCCAGCGTTGAGATACGCCAATTCTTTCAGGCGACCCGCTAGCGTAGCATAGTCAAACTCAATGCCCGTCGAGAAAATTTGAGTATCTGGTTTAAAGCTGACTGACGTGCCCGTCCGGTCGTCTTTAATCGGTTCGGCACTCATTTCCCGCGCCGTTTTTCCGCGTTCAAACCGCATCCGATGGGCTTTTTTCTCACGCCAAACGGTTACTTCTACCCATTCCGACAGAGCATTAACTACCGAGATCCCGACCCCGTGGAGACCACCGGAAACCTTGTAGCCCCCTTGCCCAAACTTCCCTCCAGCGTGGAGAATAGTAAGCACGGTTTCTAACGCCGATTTACCCGTGCGGGAGTGAGTGTCGGTAGGGATACCCCGCCCGTCATCCGTAACGGTAACAGACCCATCGGCGTTGAGAGAAACTTGAATATTTTTGCAATATCCAGCCAGCGCCTCGTCAACTGAGTTGTCTACTACCTCATATACGAGGTGATGCAATCCTCGCGGGCCTGTGGTGCCAATATACATCCCCGGACGTTTGCGAACTGCCTCCAAGCCTTCTAGAACCTGAATCTGTTCGGCATCATAGTTGGTCGTCATGAATGAAACGCTCCCAGGATTGGTCTGAAGCCTTCCTTGACTCCAGCAAAGTCAAATTTTATCAAAATTATAGCACAAAAGGGTCTTAAGACCTTCTAGAGGCTTTTCAAGAGAAGTTTGTAGAGGGGTTGGATTGAGCAGATTTTGCCTCTAAAATTTGAGGTCTAAACTCTCGCCCTGTTGATTTGAACCCTTTGAAAAGTAATACTTCTGTACTAAAACCTTCGTCTCCTATTTTAGTGGTTATTTGTGGTGCCACGGCAACTGGTAAATCGGGTTTGGCGCTAAATCTAGCGAAACGGTTGCCGGGAGTGATTCTTAGTGCGGATTCTCGTCAAGTGTATCGAGAGTTTAATATCGGAACAGCAAAACCCACATTAGACGAACAGCGCCAAGTTCCCCACAAATTAATAGACATCTGCGACCCTACTGTAACGCTAACCCTAGCCGAGTACCAGCAGCAGGCTCAGGCCATTATTGCGACCCTACAGGAGCAGACCGCGCAGAGTGTCTGTCAGTCCCCAGAAGCTGCCCCTGTGGGTGATGCCCGTTTGCCAATTCCTCTTTTGGTTGGCGGGACGGGTCTTTACATTCGCTCGGTGGTGCGCGGGTTAAAAATTCCTCAAGTAGAGCCTCAGCCCGATTTGCGATCGCAGCTCACGTCCTTGGGGCAATCTTTGTGTTATGCCTTTTTAAAACAGGTGGATGCGGCATCGGCTCATAAAATTCATCCTAACGATCAGGTGCGTACTCTGCGGGCGCTAGAGGTATATTACGTTACGGGTCAACCCATTTCGATACAGCAGGGTGAAAAGCCGCCCAATTATCCGATCTTACAAATTGGGTTGGATTGTCAAGCGGAAAATACATCGACCGATCGGTTGACACAACGCATTCAGACCCGAACAAACCAAATGATTGCAGATGGGTTTGTGGAAGAGGTAGAGTACCTTTGCCAGCGATATGGGTCAGACTTGCCTCTTTTGAGCACCCTGGGCTATCAGGAAATTGGGCAATACCTGGCAGGGCAGAGCACGTTAGAGGAGGCGATCGCCCTCACTATTCTCCACACTCGACAATTTGCCAAACGCCAACGAACTTGGTTTCGGGCTGATCCCACCATTCACTGGTTTGATGCTGACGATGCTAATTTATTGGAGCGAGTATGGGAAACCATTTGCCAATTTGAGCAGCGGTAACGGTACCTAGGTAAGGATTTTTAGAGGGGCGGGCGAAGCCCGCCCCTCTAAAAATCCTTACAAGTCTGGACTATCTGAGTAGCAATGGTTCTCGATCTAGCACGATAACGAACGGAGCTATTCTGAGCGGGCAACCGCTACTGACTTGTCAAGGCTATCTCCTCGGTATTGGTGAACCGGATAGCGATCTACATGGCGATAAAGGGTCGTTGGAACCGTGTGGCGGCAGGTAAAGAACTCTACAGCAGCCTGACCATCGGGAGAGATACGAACTTTTGGCAAGAAATTCTTGGGAGGGTCGGCGCGCCACTGCCAAGACAAATTAGGAGGAACATCGGCAATTAGGTCGTGCTGGTTCCAGTTATGGCGATCGCCCAGTGACCCAAACTCTTGAAGTTCGCGTCGTAACAGAGAAGCAATCATAAAAGAGACAGGAGAGCGATCGCCCTCAATGGCTTCCATAAAATGTCCCAAGGCTCCCGCAGGTTTAGGAACACTGGCCATACTGTTGCTGCCCTTAAGACTTACCTCTAACTGAACCATTGTGCCAAGGGCTTCAGGCACCGCCCACACCACCCCTACCCCGCCTTCTGCGGTGTGATAAAGATAACTGACCAGCCGAAAACCTGGCTTTAGCTTTAACCCCGGCAGCTTAAGCAATGGTGCTGCTGGATTAACAGTACTAACAACCCATTTCTCCACACTATTTGAGACAGACGTGTCTGGTGGAGAAGGTGCACCAAACGTAAAAATACCACTCAGTTCATCAATAGACTCTGGCTCGGGGATATCGTCGGTGAGCGCGACAGCACTCGCAGACTTTGCCGATGCAGTCAGTAAGAGAGAACCTCGGATATATTTTCTAACTTTTTGGATAGAAGTAAGTGGGAAATTTTGAATTGACATAGGATTGCGTACAAAATAAAACCTAATCTTTTTTTGGAAGTGGGGGGGGGGGGGGGGGGGGGG
>JBBQFG010000096.1:0-17869 GCA_038321765.1 Elainellales cyanobacterium | reverse complement strand
TAGCCTTTTGCTGGGCACGTTCTACCGCCATCCGCCACACTCTTGGGTCTCGTCCCGCCAAGCTTTCGTTGCGAGAGCGGATGATCTGTCCGTCGGCTGTCACGGCTCCAATGGCCAATTCAGGGTTATCTAGCCGCGTAATTTTTTTGGCTACCATTACGTCTAAGGGGCACCGCAATAGTTGCGCCACAGGTTCTGCGACAGGAATTCCACCCCTGGGTAAGGCGTAGATCACAGGCAACGCCAAGCGCTGGCTGGCCGTGAGTGTGTCCAGCTCCGTTATTATTGCTTGGGCAAGCTGTTGGCCTGCCTCATGGCGATCGCGAAATAGCGGTGGTCGAACCATTGTCCCCTCCAGCAGCATGTGGTGGGATTCCTTGATCATGGCAGTTCGCCAGTGCAGACCAGCAAATTTCTGCTCGGAGGCAATTCCCAGAAGTTCTTCAATGCCATGAGCTACAGAGAGTTATGGTAACTTGCTGCTCAGGCGCTATGTTCACAGTCTAAACCTGTTCTGCTGGCTCGCTGTGTCGGCAACCCAAAAATTAGTCTTAAACTGAGGAGTAGTCTTCAATTCGCGCCGTTTTCTTTTCCGGTAGTCCTAAATTAGTAAGGATTTTTTGATGGGCTGACTTCGTCAGCCCATCAAAAAATCCTTACATCAATACCACTACCTCTTTTCCAGGGATCGCCGATTCAAGCAACGCTCGTTCTCAATAGTCCTTCAGTCTTTCGTGCATCATGGCAAGCGACGACCAAATTGACCTGTTTAGCATTGCGGATGTGGCTCCTCCCTCCACCGCTACCGTTGACTCTGACTTGATCCCCACTAGCGCCAAAATTCCAATTCCTGTTGGCATCTACTCGTCAATGGATGAAATAAAGCTGCACTGTAACCAATGCTATCGGTGTGAGTTAGGCGCAACGCGCACCAACGCTGTAATTGGACGAGGCAATGTGAATGCATCCATCATGCTGGTGGGAGAGGGGCCTGGGCAAACTGAAGACGAGACAGGGCTACCCTTTGTGGGTAAGTCGGGACAGCTATTAGATAAAATTTTGGCCTCCGTCGGGCTTGTGGAGACGGATGTGTTTATTTGTAACATCGTTAAGTGTCGTCCCCCTGATAACCGTAATCCTAGCAATGCTGAAGCAGATGCGTGTATGGGGTATTTGCTGGAGCAAATTCGTTTGGTCGATCCCAAAATTATTCTGCTAACCGGGGCGATCGCCATGCGAAACTTGCTCGGCATCAAGCAGGGCATTACTAAAGTGCGGGGCGAATGGGTCGAAAAAGCAGGACGGCTCTATATGCCTATCTTTCACCCTGCCTATCTACTACGAAATCAGTCCCGCGAAAAAGGTAGCCCCAAGTGGCTCATGTGGCAAGACATTCAAACCGTCAAGGCGAAGTTGGATGAACTTAAGGGGTAATGGATATTGCACTCTCCATTAACGTTTACACCAATAGGACTTACGCAGTTAAATGATGTTGCAAGCGCGCCGCGCCTGCAACATCATCTAACCTTCTTGGTTTTTCGTGTGAGATGCGTAAGCCCTAACCAAGACCCATAAAATTAGAACCGATCCCCAAGCGTTACAATCACCCGGCTATCACCGTTGTCGGTAAAGGCAAACTCTACCCTGCCAAACCCAATGGGAAGGCGTGCCTGTAACCCCGCACCAAAGCCGAAGCCATCGCCGGGTTTGTCACGCGCGATCGCGGGTTCGCCAATCACCTCGTCGCCGCTGCCAAAGTCGGTGCCGTAATCTACAAAGAGTGCTCCTCTCAGATCAATATCTTGAGAAAAAAGGTTGAGACTGGCAACTGGGAAGCGATACTCTAGCGTGGTTTGCAAAAAGCTTGTACCTGTACCAATGCCACCCCCTGCAAAGCCTCGTACGGAGTTGTCGCCGCCAATGTTGAAGGCTTCATAGGGCGGCACATCCCCAAACATAGTGCCACCTTGTACCAAGAAAACTAGAGTACGTGGGCCCTCATTAAAGCCAAATAGGTTTAAAGGAATGTAAGAAATGTAGCTGGCAGACAGCCGGGTAAACGCATCGCTGGTGTCGATTAAGAACCCCTGATCTGCACCAAAGCGGAGAATTGATCCCTCAGTGGAGTAGGCTCCATCATTGCGGCGATCGGCGGCTACGGCAAAGTTAACTGTTACCAAGTCGTCGATACCGCTGCCATCCAGCGTCAAGGCATTGCCGTCTTCATCTTCTGAAAAAATGTCGTTAGAAAAGAAGTCGTCTCGCACCGACACTCGCTGATAGGTTACACCCAGCGCCGATTCAATCTCGTCTCCTAAAGGCAAAAAGACTTCTACCCCACCTCCTAAGCGGTGCAGCCAAGGGGTGTCGCCGTTGGGCAAATCTACGTCGCGATCGCCTCCTCGAAACGCGGGAAACCACGACCGCTGGTTGAAGAAGTTGACCCCAAACCCCCCGTCACCTGGGTCGCGGGTGGTGGTGTAACCCAAATCAAATCCGAGGATATGTTCCCCAGCTTCTACAGCCAAGTTGACAGAGCTAGTGCCCCCCAATCGCTGTCGGGCACTAGCAACGATCGCGATGCCTGTGGATTTAATAGGGGTACGCACAGCACGACGGCGCATGGAACTTTGCAGAGCAGTCGGATCAGATAACCCAGTCACGGTGCTGAAGAAAAAGCGATCGGGTTGATCTCCCTCAGGGCTAACCAGAGTTGGCACCTGAGCTAGCGTTTCAGCGTCCAAGGAGGTCAAGCTATTCTCTGGCTGGCCGAGCGTGAAATTGGCAGCAGGTGCGACAGCCTGAACTGGTTGACTTGCTGGCTGCAAATCGTCTGCGCGGGTAGACGGCTGCGGCTCAATTGCTTGATTTTCCGGACTTTCAGCCGCGATCGCCTCACCAGCGATCGCCCCAGACTGAAGCGCCACCGCTGCTGGAGTGCTAGCGAGTTCAACCATGTCCGTTACAGCATCGGGTTGGGACGGCGCAGCTTGGATACTAGGGGGTGCAGCTAACCTCAATTCCGCTTCTTGAGCATGGGCAGCCGTAGCAGCAGTTAGCACCAGGTTAGAGGCAGCTCCCAACAGCAGCAGGGTGCTAAATCCTCTGAATCCTCTCATTGGTGGGCAATGTAACGCTTTCATCTGGTTTATCCTCACACGCAACAACTTGTTTTTAGCGTTGCATAAGCGGGGTGTCAATTTATTCTGGCAGACATATTCTGCACGCTTCTCAAAATAAATTCACACACAAGATTAGCAACGCCTGTTTTCCATCACGGTCTGGCGCACTGCGCCCAATGCTGAGAGGGAACTCAGCTCAATCCAGCTTTTAGAATGCCCAGATTGATCAGTGAGTTATCCAGTTAGCTCAGAAGATATAGCCATAGACGGATTGGTTAGGACGGGGTGCAGGGGTGGAACCCCTGGCTGGGGGCAAAGCCCCCACACCCCCTTTGATCCCAGTGTCCTAACCTTTGTTGCGACAGCTATAATATGACGTTCCCTCATCCTCAAATTTTTGATTTAGTTACTTTCTTCCTACTGATTTATAACAGCCTTAAATGCTTTGTGATCAATCGGAACGGATTGAAATTGAAATGGCCCTGCTAAACAGGCAAGGATTTGTAGATAGCAGGCTTCGCTTTCCCATCTACAAATCCTTAATAAGTAGTTCAACCTAAATAAAAACCAAATTCTAAAACCCTGCGCCGCCCGCTGTGCGGGCGGCACAGGGTTTTAGAATCTTATATTTAATTAAGCCCACCTACCTATAGCGGTAGCCATGATCAATAGGACGCCTCCCTGTCATTCCCGCGCAGGCGGGAATCCATCTGCTCGATAGGTGCGGGGGTGGATTCCCGCCTGCGCGGGAATGACGCTGATGGTCGTGCGGATTTCAACCCGCCAACTGGCTTGATGACCACATTTTAGTCTGGTGAATTTAGTCTGATAAATCGGGAAGCGGCTCATGCCTCAACGCACCAGCCTGACAATCGCGCAGCCATAATCGTACCGACTGGGCGACAACGCCATTGTTGCTATCGCGAGGCGGCGAGGGGGGACGACGACTGGGGTAATCTCCCAGGCTAGAGCGCAGGTTAACCACCTGCCAAGCATCGGGCGATCGCACCAAAATCATCCAGTAGTAGCCTTGAAGCTGAACGAAGCCGCTGACCCCATACCGCCGTTCTAACGTGGTAAAAAATACCTGCTGGACGTTATCTGACGGAGTAACAGGGCTGTAGTCTCCATTTCCCAACGGCAGCGGTTCTTGGTCAGACTGCCCTGCCAACAGCACATAGCTGGGGGAAATATCCACCTCTCGATTGCGATCGCGCGATCGCTGAATGACTCGATTGGAATAGCTGGGCAAGTCGCGCAACAGGCCAGGGATCAGCGCGTCTAGGGTATCGGGACAGGGGCGAAAAGCGCGGGAGAGAGCCGTTCGCAGGAGGGGCGATCGCTCAGACGTAGCTCTTTCTGCCGCCACGACTTTGGCTCTGGACGTTAGATCTACAGCAGAGCTTAAATGCGCCATATCAGATTGCATCAGGCTGAAGCCGACCAGCAAAACATTCCACATCCGCTAATTCCCTTGCTCTAATTCCTCACAAATTCGCTCAAATGCCGCCACGGGGTCAACGGCGGCTGTAATGGGTCGTCCAATGACTAAGTAGCTAGCTCCAGCGCGCAGAGCTGCTGCCGGGGTCATCGTTCGGCTTTGGTCTCCAGTCTCAGCCCAGACCGGACGTACACCCGGACACACCAACAAAAACGGGTCGCCACAGGTTTGGCGCAGTTGAGCGGCCTCTTGGGGCGAACAGACAGCTCCGGCTAGCCCGCTAGTTTGAGCCAGCAAGGCCATTTGCAGCGCATAATCGGGCAGCTCTAACGGAATTTTGAGTTCAAAGGCCAATGCCCGTGATGAAATGCTGGTGAGTAGGGTGATAGCGATCAGGTTAGGCGGTGGGTTACTAGTTTCGATGGCACCCGCTTGGGCAGCGGCATTGGCGGCAATCAGGGCAGCCTGTCCAGCCGTAGCATGAACCGTGAGCAGGTCTACACCATAACGCCCAGCGACACGGCAGGCTCCGGCCATCGTATTAGGAATATCGTGAAATTTTAGATCCAGAAAAATCCGCTTTTGCCGATCTTTCAACAGCTTCAGAATACCTGCACCTGTACTGACGAACAGTTCTAGCCCTACTTTCCAGAAGGTGACCTGGGGCAGTTGATCGAGTAGGGCGATCGCCTCGGCTTGGGTAGAAACATCAAGGGGAACAATGATGCGGTCGGAGAGCGGCATGGGGAAAGCGGGACAGAGGATTAGGGGATAAGGCGAACAAATTTGCTTTTGCCTGCTTGTAGGACTTTGCCCTCCAGTTCGGCGGGGGTTTCGACGCTGTGATTGGGGTCGTCGAGGCGATCGCCATCTAACCGCACCGCACCGCCTTGAATCTGTCGGCGGCCTTCACTACTGCCGTTACAGAGGCCGCTAGCGCTCAAAATATACGAGAGTTTAGCCGGAAACTGAATGCCTGACAGAGAAAATTTAGGCACGGCTTCCGCTTGTTTGGCATCGCCCTGTACTAGAGTGAGAGCCGCTTTTTGGGCTTCTAGTGCAGCAGTTTTTCCGTGGTATTGGGTAACGATTTCGAGAGCTAGCAGCTTTTGGAGATCGCGTGGGTTTTCGGGCAGGCTGTCCAACGATAGATCGGTTAATAGCTCGAAGTAGGAGGCGATCGCCGCATCGGGAATTTTTTCTAGTTTGGAGTACATGGTCAGCGGGTCTTCAGACAGCGCCACGTAATTGTTGAGCGATTTAGACATTTTTTGCACCCCGTCGGTGCCTAACAAAATCGGCATCAGCAGCCCAAACTGGGGACGCTGGCCAAAATGGCGCTGCAAATCGCGCCCTACCGCCAGATTAAACTTCTGATCGGTGCCGCCCAGTTCAACATCTGCCTCTAGCGCTACAGAGTCGTAGCCCTGCATCAGCGGGTAGAGAAATTCGTGCAAGAAAATTGGGCTTTCCTTGGTGTAGCGCTCGTCAAACCCTTCTTTTGCCAGCATTTGCCCAACGGTCATAGTGCTTAGCAGGTTCAAAATTTGGCTTAAGTCCAGCTTAGACAGCCATTCGGAGTTATAGCGAATCTCTAACCGACCAGGCGTATCGAAGTCTAACAGTGGCCGCAATTGATCGATATAAGAGTTGGCATTCTGAGCAACCTGCTCAGCCGTGAGCTGTTTACGCACATCCGATTTGCCCGTGGGGTCGCCAATTTGAGCGGTAAAATCGCCAATCAGCAAAATCGCTGTGTGCCCAGCATCTTGAAAGGCGCGCAGCTTGCGGTAAACCGTGCTGTGTCCCAGGTGAATGTCGGTTCCAGTCGGGTCGATGCCAAACTTAATTCGGAGGGGGCGATCGCTCGTTTGCAACCGCTGCGCTAGGTTTTCGTCTGGATCGGTAGCCCCCCGCTGGTCAGGGAAAATTTCGCTGATGCCTCGATATAGCCAGGGAAGACGGGAAGAAGAGGGAGAGGAATGCGCCGAAACCATAGCTGCTAAATGTCTAGCCCATCCAAAATTTACTTAAAAGTACACCAAGTGGTGATGTTGCCAAGTTACTATAGTCGCAAACTAAGCAACATTTGTAGGGAGTTTCTGCAAAAGACGCTAGAAAAATCTCACCTCTAAACACAGTAGCCTTCTGGTTGTGCGAGTGTTTTTTACGACCGTAAATAGCTTTCCGGCTAGCCGAGGAATTATTAATGCAAGAGATCCGTTCTGGCAAACAAAATCTGGTAAACAACGTCTAGGTTAGCGTGAGCGACTATAGGTTTAACGCTATTATCTATGCTCTACTCGTTATTCTGAATCTAGATTGCATCCTCATAAACAGTTGATATCAGATAGTCCTATCGTTTCTGGGTCTTGGCATCAATCACCCATTGAAAAATACCCGGTCGTTGGTTTTAGCTCATCAGACCATCGGACTTTAAAATTTTAAGGAATTCTAGCCGCCGTGTCGTCTAACACCGCCAGACATAAAAAAAACCAGGGCAAAAAGCCTCTTCCTCCCAACCGAGGCAAGAGTTCTGGCCAGCCGCCTACTCAAACATCAACACCCATTAGCGACGTAGCACCCATTTTTCAATTTGTGCAGTCGGTAGGCAAGGTGACGGCGGGCACGCTGTTGGGCATAACCATGTTGACCAGCTCGGTCATTGCAGGTGGGCTAGTTGGCTTAGCGGTAAGCTTTCGAAACTTGCCTGATGTCCGAGTCCTGCGAAACTATATCCCTGCCGAGACGACCTATATCTATGACATTAAGGGGACGTTGCTCGATAGCATTCACGACGAATTCAACCGTGAAGTCGTAGATCTAGACGAAGTCTCTCCAAACCTCAAGCGAGCCGTGTTGGCTATTGAAGATAGCTATTTCTTTTCGCACCACGGCATTAACCCTACGAGTGTGGGTCGGGCGCTGCTGAGTAATTTGGAACAAGGTCAGACCGTAGAAGGGGGTTCTACGGTCACGATGCAGTTAGTCAAAAACTTATTTCTCACCCCGGAGCGATCGCTGAGTCGCAAAATTGCAGAAGCCGTTCTAGCGCTGCGTTTAGAGCAAATTTTTACCAAGACCCAGATCTTAGAAATGTACCTGAATCAGGTCTACTGGGGGCACAACACCTATGGAGTACAAACGGCTGCCCAGAGTTACTTTGGCAAACCTGCTTCCGCCTTGACATTGGGAGAGTCTGCCATGATGGCTGGACTAATCCAAGCCCCCGAAAACTACAGCCCCTTTGTAGATTATCAACTGGCAAAACGGCGGCAGGCCACAGTACTAAACCGCATGGTAGCGCTTCAGTGGATTACCGCTGCCGAAGCAACAGAAGCTAAAAATCAACCGATTCAGTTAGGAGACATCACGTCCTTCAAAGCTAGCCGTTCTCCTCATGTGACGGGGGCTGTAGTACAAGAGCTAGAGCAGCGCTTCGGCAAAGATGCATCGCTGAAAGGTGGAATGCGCGTTCAGACAACGTTTGATTTAGACCTGCAAGCCGTTGCCGAGCAAGTGGTCAAAACCGGGCATAGTCGCTTGCTGCGGCAGGGCGTTCGGGCTGACCAAATGGCTCTAGTTGCGGTCGATCCGCGCACTCATTTTGTCAAAGCAATGGTAGGCAGCGTGGATTATGAACAAAGTCAGTACAACCGCGCTATCCAAGCCCTGCGGCAGCCCGGTTCTGCCTTCAAGCCATTTGTCTACTATGCAGCCTTTGCGTCGGGAAAAGTGTCGCCCGACTCCACCATTGCTGATACGCCCGTTAGCTACCCCGACGGGTACGAAACCTACTCTCCTCAAAACTATGGAGGTGGCTTCTACGGTACGATGACCATTCGTGCTGCTCTAGAGCAATCCCGCAATATCCCGGCTGTCAAATTGGGGCAAGATGTAGGCATCAACCGGGTAATCGAGATTTGTCGCACGCTGGGCATCAAGAGTCCAATTGAGCCGGTCGTATCACTGCCGTTAGGGTCTGTAGACCTTACCCCGCTAGAAATGGCAAGCGCCTATGCGACATTTGCCAGTGGAGGCTGGCAATCAGACACAACGTTTATTGTCCGAGTGACTAACAGTTCTGGACAAGTATTACTCGATAACACCCCTTCCCCTCAATTGGTTTTAGACCCTTGGGCGGTAGCAGCGTTGAACGATGTCTTGCAAGGGGTGATTACAAATGGAACCGCTAAGGGCGCGAATATTGGCCGTCCTGCTGCTGGCAAGACGGGTACAACGTCCTCTGAGCGAGATATCTGGTTCGCAGGATATGTGCCTCAACTTTCGGTCGCCGTCTGGGTTGGCAATGATGATTACTCTCCTGTGGGGCAAGGCGTGACCGGGGGTAAGTTTGTTGCACCTATCTGGCGCAATTTTATGCTGCGTGCGCTAGATGGAGTTCCGGTTGAGTCATTTTCACCCCCGTCTGCATTTGTCCGGCCTTAGTAGGATCTAAGTTTGCTGTTCCAACTCGGCTTTCATGCGTTCTAGCGTGTAGTTCATTTGCTCAAACATCTGCTGAGGCGTAACGCCAAACTGCCCCAACTGGGTTTTAAGTTGCTCCATCGACATTTGAGCCATGAAATCTTCTGATAGCTCAAACCGCTTCATAAAAATGCGGTAGCGCGCCATCATTTCTTCCATCTGCTCAATAAAAAGCTTCTTGCCTTCCCGGTCAAATTTTCCATAGCTAGAGCCTAGCTGGGTCAGCGATTGATAGTCTTCAAACAACTGTTTGGCTTCGTGTTGGACGATTTCAGAGTCGAAAAATCCCATGGTGTAACCTTACTGCCGCGATCGCCTGAGATGTGATAAGTAGTTCAACTTCAATAAAAGCAAGATTCTAAAAGTCTGCGCTGCCCGCTGCGCGGGCGGCGCAGACTTTTAAGGTTTTATGCTTAATTACGCCCGTCTACTTAGTACTCATCTTAAAGCAGACGAAAGGGTGCCCAAAGTGCGGAAATTGCTACCTGTTAATCACTAAGTAGGTGGGCTTAAGTAAATATAAGATCCTAAAACCCTACGCCGCCCGCTGCGCGGGCGGCGTAGGGTTTTAGGTTTTGGTTTTTATTTAGGTTGAACTACTCACCTGTTAGCAGAGAAGCTTAAACTAGAATTTAGACAGACCAGTTAGTAACGTCTGACTACTTTCTCTGTCCTACACCATGCTTAACGTCTTGAATTCCCTGTTTTCCCTATTTGGCCGTCGTCCTCAACCTGTGAACGCCCAGGTTGAAATTTATACCTGGCAAACATGCCCGTATTGTATTCGCGCCAAGCTGCTGTTGTGGTGGAAAGGGGTGACGTTTACGGAATATAAAATTGATGGCGATGGAGCCGCTCGCATCAAAATGGCAGAACGTGCCAATGGAGGGCGATCGGTTCCCCAAATTTTCATCAACAGTCAACACATTGGTGGCTGCAACGACCTGTACACACTCGATCGCGAAGGACACCTCGATCCATTACTCAGCCAAGGTGCGCTCTGATCCTTAGCGTCCCAAATTAAAATCGGGGTAGTTGGCTTCCTGAGAGGAAACCAACTACCCCGATTTTGATCAGTAGTTCAACCTAAATAAAAACAAGATTCTAAAAGTCTGCGCCGCCCGCGCAGCGGGCGGCGCAGACTTTTAGGGTTTTATAGCCATAGTCATAAAGCTTAGGACATGCCAGCGTCATTCCCGCGTGCGCGGGAATGACGCTGGCACCTATCGAGCAGATGGATTCCCGCCTGCGCGGGAATGACAGGGAGGCGTCCTTTTGATCATGGCTACCGCCATATATTTAATTACGCCCATCCACTTAACCGTTGACTCAACGGTTAGGATAAACGCGACCTGACGCACTGGGCGATCGCTACAGTTACAGAATTTGACATTACATGACCGATAGTCAGTAATATTCTAAACGTGTTGCTCATGACCTGAAAGGCATGTCATGCGTACTTTTCAGGCCATGAGCACCATAACTGAAACATGATTCGAGAATTTACTCTGGGCGCTTGAGAGCATCACTGTTTTCAATCCCAAAGCCATCTGCCGAATCGGATTCATCGTCTGACTCGTCTGGTGGCACATAGGATTCTATGTCAACAGGCTCTAGAGCAGCGGGTTCGAGGTCAGCAGATTCGGCAACGGGAGCTTTTTCCTCTTCGTCATATTCATCGTCGTCGTATTCATCCTCGTCATACTCTGCCTCTTCTGCTGCCGCTGCCGCTTGTGCCAATCGCCGTTCTTCAGCTAATTCGGCAATTTTACGATTTTCGGCTTCGTAGTCGTATTTGGCGGAGTCTTTGATATCAATTTTCCAACCTGTGAGCCGAGCGGCAAGCCGCACATTTTGTCCTTCTTTGCCGATCGCCAGACTTAGTTGATCATCGGGTACTAAAACATGAGCCTGCCGCTCGTCGGGGTTAACCAAACGTACCTCATCTACCTTCGCAGGGCTGAGGGCGTTGGCAACGTAAGCGGCTGGGTCAGGCGACCAGCGAATCACATCAATTTTCTCGCCGCGCAGTTCGTTCACCACGGCTTGAATGCGCGAGCCACGTGCGCCAATACAGGCTCCAACGGGGTCAACATCCCGCTCTTGGGTATCGACCGCAATCTTGGTACGAGGCCCTACCGAACGAGATGGGGGGTTGGCTTCGCGGGCAACTGCCACAATTCGCACGATTTCATCTTCAATTTCAGGCACTTCGGTGGCAAATAAATCTACAACCAGTCCAGCATCAGCTCTTGATACTAAGAGCTGAGGCCCCCGATGAGAACCTTCTGAAACTCGCTTGAGCAATACTCTAAACACGGCATTGGCGCGATAGTTGTCGTTCGGTAACTGATCGCGCTTGAGTAGTTCTGCTTCGACTTCAGACTGGTTGTAGCCGCTGTTAACCATCATGATCACCGACTGGCGCTCAAACCGCTGCACGCGGGCTTGCAGCACCGTTCCTTCTAGCTCTTGAAATTCTTCTTGCACCAATTTGCGCTGCTGATCTCGCAGTTTTTGTGCCAGAACCTGCTTGGTTTGAATCGCCGCCATGCGCCCAAACTCTCCCTGCTCAGGGGTTACATCCAGTACTACCGTGTCTCCTAACTGAGCTTCGGGAGCCACTTCTTGCACTTCTTCGAGTCCGATCTGGTGATCGGGATTGTCTACTGCTTCGACAATTGTTTTAGTAGCGAGAACTCGGAACCCTTCGTCGTCTACATCGAGTTCTACGTCAAAGTTGTTAAAGTACTCTTCGTCGAAGTTGTAGGCATCAGCGCGGTGAGTGCGACGGTAGCGTTCGTAACCTTTAAGCAATGCCTCGCTTAGAGCCGCTTGAACCGCGTGTTTAGGTAAGTTGCGATCGCGGCTGATGCTGTCGATCATCTCTTGCAATCCAGGCAGTGTAACCATTGACATAAAATCGAATCCTCTGTAGCTATTAAGTTTTAGGCAGTGGTATTGAGGTGAGTAGGCTTATCCTATTCATCGTTTTTCGTCTAACTGGACTTGGCTAACCAGTAATCGGGGAATGGCGATCGCCCGTCCCTTTTGGTTCAGGTATACAGCCTCTTCATCGCGGCGAACTAAATTTCCTGCCCACGTTTTTTGGCCTTCGTAGGGTTCGCTGGTAGAGACAACAACGGCAAACCCCTTAAAGGAAATAAATTCTCGATCGGTCGTGAGCGATCGAGAAATACCAGGGCTAGATACCTCCAATACGTAGGGATCAGGAATTAGATTTGCCTCGTCTAGCGCGGCTTCTAACGCACGACTCATGCGTTCGCAATCTCCTAGCCCAGTGTCTTGGTAGAGATTGCGAATATCGATTCGTAGGATTTGCGGGCTTTGGTGTGTGTGAAACAGCGCCCCCACCACTTCCAACTCTAGAGAGGTTGCAACAGGTGAAGCCAGTTCGATAATTTGCGGAATTAACGGATGAACCATTTAGGCAAAGAGCGCCCAGACACGCCCAAAAATTGAAACAAAAAAAGCGGGTACCGACCCACTTCCGACAAGGCCATGCCTTGCAGTTGACACAAGACGTATGCCCTTGCCGCCTTTAGTGTAGCGTAATCTTTAATTCTCGATACGTTAATGCACGGAGTTGCTAAATTTGCAGCCCGTTCTCCTTAAGACCGTTAATTATGCCAACGGCATTAAGTAGTTCAACCTAAATAAAAACCAAATCCTAAAACCCTGCGCCGCCCGCTGTGCCGACCGCACAGGGTTTTAGAAACTTATATTTAATTAAGCCCACCTACTTATAAGGCAAGTGAATAGAGTTACTAAAATTGCAACTGATGAGAACTTTTTCGGCTGAGGTGTCATCTTTAATAAAGCGGGAGCACAAAAAAATGAGCTGTAGATTCAGGACTGACGTACAGTCTACTGAAGGCCAAGGCAGCGAGTCCTGCGGTAGGGGCTGAGCGTCTGTTATAGAACTCAACGGCATCAGCCCCATAAATCAAAACATCGGTAGGAATGTGGTAGTCCTAAATTGGTAAGGGTTTTTTGATGGGCGGGCTTCGTCCGCCTATCAAAAAACCCTTACATCAATACCACTACCGGGAATATTAAGGAGTATGACCATGAAATGGTGGTATGGGTTAGGGGTGAGTATTGTCGGCAGTCTGCTGCTCGTGGGGCTGTTGGGCTGTGCTCTTAGCCAATCTCAGGCTGAGGAATCCCCCGTTAGGATACAAACTCCCGTTACTCAGTCGCCTGCTCCGCCTCAATCTGAATTCCCTGACTCTAGAGATTCTCGTGTGCCATTGCCACCCGTTGATGCCCGTCTAGTCACTGCTAACACTCGTTTTGGGTTCAAGCTATTTTCAGAGATTGTTAACCAAACGCCAAGCAAAAATGTGCTGATTTCGCCATCAAGTGTGGCGATCGCCCTCTCAATGGTTTACAACGGCGCGGACGATACTACACGCACTGCGATAGCAAATACATTAGAGCTGGGCGACATGAGTCTTGCAGACGTTAATCAAGCCAATGCAGCGCTAGAGAAAAACCTGGAGGGAGTAGACCCAACAGTGACGGTGGCGATCGCCAATTCTCTCTGGAACAGGCAAGGCGTTTCATTTCAGCCGAACTTCTTACAGCAAAATCAGCAATTTTATGACGCTGAAGTTGCCAGTCTAGACTTTAGCAGCCCCGATGCCGTCGGTCGAATTAACGACTGGGTCAGCCGCCATACGGCGGGCAAAATTCCTCAGATTATCGACCAAATCAGTCCCGATGACGTGATGTTTCTGATCAACGCCATCTATTTCAATGGCACTTGGAGCAACCCCTTTGACCCCAGCTTGACCCGCCCCCAGCCCTTCCATCTACCCGATGGCACCACGAAACCTCATCCCCTAATGGCTCAAGCAGGCAGCTACCTCTATGCTGAAACCGACCAGTTTCAGGCAATTAACCTGCCCTATGGCGATCGCCATCTCAGCATGTTGGTCTTCTTGCCCAAACAAACCTCCAGCCTAGAGGCATTCCAGCGCAACCTAACGGCTGACAACTGGGTCAATTGGCTCACCCAATTTCGTCGCCAACCCGGTGCCATTCAACTGCCCCGTTTTAAGACAGAATTTGGCATCGGGTTAACCGATCCGCTCAAAGCCCTCGGCATGGGTATCGCCTTTGACCCCAACCAAGCCAACTTTTCTAACCTCATTGCCGACGGTTCCGTTTACATTAGCGACGTAAAACACAAGACCTTGATTGATGTCAACGAAGCAGGTACTGAAGCCGCCGCCGCCACTTCTATCGGCATCACCACAACCTCTATGCCCGTTAATCCACCCTTCCGCATGATTGTCGATCGCCCCTTTTTCTATGCAATTTGCGACAATCAAACAGGTGCCATTCTGTTCATGGGAACGGTAGTCAATCCTGATTTATAGGCCATCTGGAGGTTTATTCATCCTGCATCCCTTAATCCTTGTCTTGCCTCCATGCCTAATCCCAACAGCGACCCATTCGATCCCTACGAGCTAAAGCGCATTCGCTTATTTATATACCTGGTACCCATAATTGGGGTATTTCCAGCTATTTGGGCACTGTATCGCCGCCAGGGCGATCGCCGCGAACGGGCAGCCAGCCGATTGGTCGTTGGATTAGCGCTCACCTGGGTCGTGAGCTATTTTTCGCTGGCCGCAGGCGCACAGTCAGCCGAATCTCTAGCAATGCCGCTGATGATCACCAGTAGCGTCATCACCTCTAGCTATTTTGTGATTAACGTGTGGCTTATGCTGCGAGTATGGCAACGCAAGCCGCTGCGGTTGCCGGGGTTTAGTGCACTGGGCGATCGCCTCCCGTAAACCTTGCTAAAACCCAACTGCATACCTGAAAACCAACAGCTCCCTGAGCAAAATAGACAGCTCCCTGAGCAAATTCACACAGCTCCCTGAGCAAATTCACACAGCTCCCTGAGCGCAGCCGAAGGGAGCTGTGTGAATTTGCTTTTGACAGTGCCCAACTATCTAGAGCACTTAACAACATCGTTGAAGCATGACTAGAAGGTGAGCCAGAGAAAAAGATGAGCCAGAGAAAACGTTCGGGCAACCAGTTCATCCGGATTTTGACTAACTGGTCAAGGATAAATAGTTCGGCATCATAAAAATCAGACGTGAAGAATCTGAGTTTTCCTAAGGGTTTAACTACGCCCAAACAAACCCCAATTAAAAATCCCGGCTTGATGCAATTCTCTACTCTAATTCTTAAAAACGCTGTTACTATTCAGCTTGGCACGTCATTGTGTGTTGAGGATCTTTGTGGCAAGTCCAAAAGTCTATAACTTTCTGTCGCCATCTAATTCTAAAAAGAAATTGCTGAGGAAAAAGCCCAATACTCTTTGGATGGCGGTCGGGCTAACAGCGGTGGCGATCGCATCCGCTGCCGGAGGCGCACTGCTTGCCGTGTCGCTAGCCAGTACCCCTCTGCTACAAAGCAGATTGCATCCCAACGATGCCAAAGTATTTGATCAAGGCGATATTTCAACGGGTGTCAACTTCCGGCTACCTGCCTTGACGCGCCCCGTCACCATCTTAGTACTGGGCATGAAAGTGCTTAGTTCAGATGTCAACAATCCCCCACCCGAAGCGGCAAACTTGGGCTACCACTCCCTCGTCAACTCGTTTGATGGCCTCTCAGACACTATGTTGATGCTGCGGTTTGACCCTACGACCTATAAGCTGGTGGTGCTCTCAATTCCACGCGACACCCGCACTTGGATTGAAGGACTGGGCACCACCAAGTTAAATGAAGCAAATGCCTATGGTGGCCCTGCCTTAGCCGCTACCTCAGTGACTAATCTACTGGGAGATGTGCCTATCGATCGCTATGTACGAATTAATGTTCAAGGTGTAGAAAAATTAGTAGATGCCTTAGGCGGCGTTACTGTTTACGTTCCCCAAGACATGAAGTACACCGATGAAAGCCAGCACCTTTACATCGATCTCAAGCAGGGTGAACAGCATCTAGACGGTAAAAAAGCCTTAGACTTCCTGCGGTTTCGCTACGATCGCCTGGGTGATATTGGGCGAGTCCAGCGTCAACAAATGTTGATGCGAGCCTTGGTTGAGCAAACGCTCAGTCCAGCAACGTTAACTCGAATCCCACAGATTTTGACAGTAATCCAAGAAAATGTCGATACAAATTTGAGCGTCGAAGAACTGGTGGCACTGGTGGGGTTTGCAGCGCAGACAGAGCGTGCAAATTTGCAAATGCTGATGCTTCCAGGCGATTTCAGTGAGTCTGGCGACTATGAAGCGAGTTACTGGCTACCCAATCAAGCCCGAATTGACGGACTGATAGCCCGCTATTTCCGTCCAGAACTAGCAGTCGAGGCAGGAACTACTGTCCACACTGACTCAGAGGCCGGAACAGAGATAGAAACGGAAGTGGAATCCGGTGCGGGAATGGAAAACCTGGGATACGCGGCAGGCGATCGCACAGTTGAAATTGCCATTCAAGACTCAACAGGCGATGCAACCACCGCTCAAGATGTGCGATCGCAGCTAGAACAACAGGGGTACCGCAACCTGTTTGTGGATGAACCCTGGAATGAACCCTTGAGCGTGACGCGCATTATTGCCCAGCGAGGAGACATTGATAGCGCCAAAGCCCTTCAAGCAATTTTGGGCGTAGGTGAAGTGCTAGTGCAAGGCAGTGGCAACATCCGCTCCGATATTACTATTCAACTCGGAACCGATTGGGTACAGCATCAAGCAGGGTCACTCAACTCTTCGGCATCTAATCCCGCAAGTCGATAGATAAGTAGTTCAACCCAAATAAAAACAAGATTCTAAAAGTTTGCGCCGCCCGCGCAGCGGGCGGCGTAAACTTTTAAGGTTTTATATTTATAGCCATAGTCATAAAGCTTAGGACATGCCAGCGTCATTCCCGCCTGCGCGGGAATGACAGGGAGGCGTCCTATTGATCATGGCTACCGCTATGATTACGCCCATCTACTTAAGCTAATTGAGCATAAACCAATTGAGAACGTGAATGTTTCCCGATAATACCGGGCACAGTTCACGCTCTCAAGCGCGCAAAAAACACGCAAAGAATCAACCTCTCACTAAAATATTAACCAAATCGACCGCTGACATAATCTTGGGTAGAGACTTGGCTAGGGTTGTTAAAAATAGTCTGAGTAGGAGCATACTCCACCAAGTAGCCCATTTTGCCGCCCTTTTCGGTCGCTTGAGCGTTGTAAAACGCCGTCATATCGGAGACCCGTGATGCCTGCTGCATGTTGTGAGTCACGATGATGATGGTGTAATGCTTCTTCAACTCCTGCATCAGTTCTTCGATCCGCAGGGTAGAAATGGGGTCTAGGGCTGAGCAGGGTTCATCCATCAGCAGCACTTCAGGTTCGATGGCGATCGCCCGAGCAATGCACAAGCGCTGCTGTTGACCACCCGAAATCGACAAGCCGCTTTCTTTTAGCTTGTCTTTTACTTCATCCCATAGTGCCGATCCTCGCAGTGCGCGCTCGACCAACACATCCATATCGCCCTTGTAGCCGTTAATTCGGGCACCATAGGCGACATTTTCATAAATCGATTTAGGGAAGGGGTTAGGTTTCTGAAACACCATGCCAATCCGTCGCCGCAACTCGGTCGCATCTACACTTTTGTCGTAGATATCGACACCACGATAGGTGATCTTGCCCTCAACTCGTGCACTGGGAATCAAGTCATTTAAGCGATTAAAGCAGCGCAGAACAGTGCTCTTACCACAACCCGATGGCCCAATAAACGCAGTAATTTTCTTCTCTGGAATCTCAAGGAAGACATCCCGAACTGCC